>NZ_BAAATK010000071.1:0-23203 GCF_039533365.1 Streptomyces glaucus | reverse complement strand
CCGTCGGCGGCCTGCGCGGCGGCCGGACCGCCCGCGATCGGCTGGCCCGGCTTGGGCTGGGGCTTCTTGCCGCCCTGGGCGACGTCGACGGGCAGCATGACCAGCGCGGTCGTGCCACCGGAGTCCGACGGGCGCAGCTGGATGCGGATGCCGTGGCGCTGCGACAGCCGGCCGACCACGAACAGACCCATGCGGCGGGAGACGGAGACGTCCACCGTCGGAGGAGAGGCGAGCCGCTCGTTGATCGCGGCGAGGTCCTCCGGCGACAGGCCGATACCGGTGTCGTGGATCTCGATCAGCACCCGGCCGTCGGGCAGCGCGTGACCGGTGACCTTGACCTTGGTCTGCGGCGAGGAGAACGAGGTGGCGTTCTCCAGCAGCTCGGCGAGCAGGTGCACGAGGTCGTTGACGACCCGGCCGGCCACCTCGGTGGTCGGCACGGACGCCAGCTCGATGCGCTCGTACTGCTCCACCTCGGAGGCGGCGGCACGCAGCACGTCGACCAGCGGGACCGGGCGGGTCCACCGGCGGCCGGGCTCCTCACCCGCGAGGACCAGCAGGTTCTCGCCGTTGCGGCGCATACGGGTGGCGAGGTGGTCCAGCTTGAACAGCGAGGACAGCTGGTCCGGGTCGGCCTCGCGGGACTCCAGCTCGGAGATCAGCGACAGCTGGCGCTGGATCAGACCCTGGGAACGGCGCGAGAGGTTGGTGAACATCGCGTTGACGTTGCCCCGCAGCAGCGCCTGCTCGGCGGCGAGGCGGACCGCCTCGCGGTGCACGTCGTCGAAGGCCGCGGCCACCCGGCCGATCTCGTCCCGGGAGTGCACGCCGACCGACTCCACGGAGGTGTCGACGTCCTGCGGGTCGGCCTCGGAGAGCTGCTTGACCAGCTCGGGCAGACGCTCGGAGGCGACCTTGGTCGCGGTCTCCTCCAGACGGCGCAGCGAGCGGATCATGCCGCGGGCGACGACGAAGGCGCCGACCAGCGACACACCGAGCACGAGCAGGATCAGCGCACCGGAGATGATCGCCTCGCGCTCGGAGGCGTTGCGCAGCTCGCGGGCCTGCTGCTCCATGTCCTCCAGCAGCCGGTGCTCGATGTTCTTCATCTGCTGGATCTTGGTGGAGCTGTCGTCCAGCCAGTCCTGGTAGGAGCGCTTGTCCAGGCCCTCCAGGCCGTCCTCGCTGGCCAGGGCGCGGCTCGCGTAGGTGTCGGTGGCCTCGATGATCGGGTTGCCCTGGTCGATGGGCTTGAGCAGCTCCTCGGCGCCGTCGCCGTAGATGCTGGCGAAGCTGCGCAGCTCGGAGGTCTGGCTCTGCAGCGCGGACTCGGCGTACAGCCGGTCGTTCTCGGAGATGTCGCCGTACGTGTTGTTGCTGGCCGGCAGCGCCGCCGCGAGGACCGCGCGCTGGATGGAGGCGTACTCCTTGGCGGAGGAGAAGGCCGCCAGGGCGCGCGTCCGCTGGATCATCTCGGGGTTGCTGGTGGCCTCCGCCATGTCCTGCGAGAGGTCCAGCAGGTGGGTGATCAGCCGGTGGTAGGCCTCGACCGTCTGCGTCGAGTTCTTCTTGGACTGGTACGCCGTGTTGCGGATCTTGTTGAGGTCGTTCAGGTCGCTCGCGAGGCCGACGAGGCTGTCCCGGACGCCCTGGAGGTTGCCGTCCTTGCTGGCGCTGTCGATCTCCTCGGAGCTGGAGAGGAAGTTGGCCAGGGCCCGGTCGGTCTTCTCCCGGTCGCCCTTGACGGTGATCGCGCTGGCCTTCGAGCTGTGCGCCAGCGGGCCGGCCGACTGGTCGCGCTCCTCCTGGAGCGCGGCGGCCAGTTCGGTGGCCTGCTTGGTCATGTCCGTCAGCAGCTTCATGTTGTCGAGCTGCTGGATGTCGTCCATGGACTGGCTGATGCGCATCGCGCCCAGCGAGGTGGCCGCGACCACGGGCAGCGCGAGCAGCGACACCAGGCGGGTGGAGATCCGCCAGTTGCGCAGCGCCATGCGGGAGCCGGGGCCGACGGGGGCCTTCGGCGGCTTCACCGCCGGGGGCGTGCCCGGCGCACCGGGAGCGGCCGCGCCGGGGCGTCCGGGGCGCTCACCGCCGTCGCCGGTCGGGGCCGGGCCCGGGTTCTGGGCGTGCTGGGGCGAGGAGCTGACGGCCATGGGGCCAGTCCCGCCGTGCGGCTCCGGCTCCGCCGAAGCGCTGCCATCCCTCTTGAAACGTCCCTGCACTAGCGTCGCAACCTCTGGACCAGGCGCCTCTCCGGGTGAGCGGAGAGGCGGTGTCGGCGTCGTGGGGGCGTCCTGAACACGTCCCCGTGGTGGTCGTGAGTGACCGGCGCTGGTTCCCCCTTCTCGCCGCCACTCGGCGCTTCTGTGCGCCCCCTGCGCGCCGGCTCGATCCTGCGGCGGTCCGTGGAATTCCAGCACAGTGCAGGATCTCCAACAAGGGCCGTGGGTCATGCCGTGACATACATGACACGACGTGAGGGACGGACTACCGGACGTAGAAACTGATCTCCCGCAAAGCGGTCATACCGCCGTAAGCCGTCGTGGCGGGGCGGGTGTCCCAGTCGGCATGATCAGGAGCGGAATGGCGGCTTCAGGGAGTTGATGTCCGTTTTGCGATAGGGGGGCACGGGCCTGAATTGCCCTGTTTACCCCTGGATAAGTGAGCAAACTCACACACGAATCGCAGGTCCTGGTGGCCTTCGGCAGGGAATCGCATGTTTAGCCTGACGATTTACAGAGATGGCAAAACAGACAACCCGCGCTCGTGCGGGGGTCCTCGGACCCTCCCGGCGCCCGCACAGGACAGGGTCTCCGTCACCGTGAAGACGACGATGATGTTCCGCACGATCGCCAACCCGCGACGCACGACACTGGCGCATCTGAAGGACGTCGGCGAACTGCAGACGCCGGAGCAGCCGGAGCACCCCGTCGAGCTCCCCGCCCGGACCGCCAACCCCAGGCGCACCATTCTCAAGGAGATCCCCGCCCAGGCCTCCGCCGCGGAGTAGGACGGGCCGGGCACCGGCGGCCCCGGACGGCGGCCGAAGAGCCCACGAGGACCGGATCAGGGGCGTTCCCGCAGGCCGCGGGGGCGCCCCTGAGGCGTGTCCGCGGCCGGGACGGGCCGTGATGAGCGAGGCGCGGACCCTTCGTCGCGTTAGCCTGGAGCGTCAGACTCCAGCCGGACCGTTTCTCAGTTAAGGGGCGCAAGGATCCCGTGCGCATCGCCAGATTCTCCATCGACGGGAACGTCGCCTTCGGCGCGATCGAGGGCGACAAGCCGGACGAACTCGTCCTCGACATCATCAAGGGGATCCCCTTCACGGACTTCGAGCTCTCCGGCACGAAGGTCCCGCTGAGCAAGGTCAGGCTGCTGCCGCCGGTGCTCCCCAACAAGGTCGTGGCCTTCGGCCGCAACTACGCCGAACACGCCCGGGAGCTGGGCAACGAGGTGCCGGACGCCCCGTTCGCCTTCTTCAAGCCGTCCACCTCGGTCATCGGCCCGGGCGACGAGATCCAGTACCCGCCCTTCTCCCAGGAGCTGCACCACGAGGCGGAGCTGGCCGTCGTCATCGGCCGCATGTGCCGCGAGGTCCCGCGCGAACGCGTCAAGGACGTGATCTTCGGCTACACCTGCGCCAACGACATCACCGCCCGGGACGTGCAGAAGCGCGAGAAGCAGTGGGCGCGGGCCAAGGGCTTCGACACCTCCTGCCCGCTGGGCCCCTGGGTGGAGACGGAGCTCGACCCCTCGGACCTCATCGTCCAGCTCACGGTCAACGGGCAGCAGCGCCAGCTCGGCCGCACCAGCGAGATGATCCACTCCATCGAGGACCTGATCGTCAACATCACCGAGGCCATGACGCTGCTCCCCGGCGACGTGATCCTCACCGGCACCCCGGCAGGGGTCGGCCCCCTCAACGTCGGCGACGAGGTCGCCGTCACCATCGAAGGCATCGGCACTCTCACCAACAAGGTTGTCAAGCGTGGCTAGCGCACCCGGCACTCCCGTACGCGTCCGTTTCTGCCCCTCGCCCACCGGTAACCCCCACGTGGGCCTGGTCCGCACCGCCCTGTTCAACTGGGCGTTCGCCCGGCACCACGGCGGCACCCTGGTCTTCCGCATCGAGGACACCGACGCGGCCCGCGACTCGGAGGAGTCCTACCGGCAGCTGCTCGACTCCATGCGCTGGCTGGGCTTCGACTGGGACGAGGGCCCCGAGGTCGGCGGCCCGCACGCGCCGTACCGCCAGTCCGAGCGCATGGACATCTACCGGGACGTCGCGCGCAAGCTGCTGGACGGCGGCTACGCCTACCACTGCTACTGCTCCCAGGAGGAGCTGGACGCCCGCCGCGAGGCCGCCCGCGCCGCCGGCCGGCCCTCCGGCTACGACGGCCACTGCCGCGAGCTGACCGCCGAGCAGATCGAGCGGTTCAAGGCCGAGGGCCGCGAGCCCATCGTCCGCTTCCGGATGCCCGACGAGACGATCACCTTCACCGACCTGGTCCGCGGCGAGCTGACCTTCACGCCCGAGAACGTCCCGGACTACGGCATCGTGCGCGCCAACGGCGCCCCGCTGTACACGCTGGTGAACCCGGTCGACGACGCCCTGATGGAGATCACCCACGTCCTGCGCGGCGAGGACCTGCTCTCCTCCACCCCGCGGCAGATCGCCCTCTACAAGGCCCTGATCGAGCTGGGCGTCGCCAAGGACATCCCCGAGTTCGGCCACCTGCCGTACGTCATGGGCGAGGGCAACAAGAAGCTCTCCAAGCGCGATCCGCAGTCGTCGCTGAACCTCTACCGCGAGCGCGGCTTCCTCCCTGAGGGCCTGCTCAACTACCTCTCCCTGCTCGGCTGGTCGCTCTCCGCCGACCGGGACGTCTTCACGATCGAGGAGATGGTCGCGGCCTTCGACGTCGCGGACGTCAACCTCAACCCGGCCCGCTTCGACCTGAAGAAGTGCGAGGCGATCAACGGCGACCACATCCGCATGCTGGAGGTGAAGGACTTCGCCGAGCGCTGCCGCCCGTGGCTGAAGGCCCCCTTCGCCCCCTGGGCCCCGGAGGCCTTCGACGAGGCCAAGTGGCAGGCCGTCGCCCCGCACGCGCAGACCCGCCTGAAGGTGCTCTCCGAGATCACCGACAACGTCGACTTCCTGTTCCTGCCGGAGCCGGTCTTCGACGAGGCGTCCTGGAACAAGGCCATGAAGGAGGGCAGCGACGCGCTGCTGCGCACGGCCCGGGAGAAGCTGGAGTCGGCCGACTGGACCTCGGCGGAGTCCCTGAAGGAGGCCGTCCTGGCAGCCGGCGAGGCCCACGGCCTCAAGCTCGGCAAGGCGCAGGCCCCCGTCCGCGTCGCCGTCACCGGCCGCACGGTCGGCCTGCCCCTGTTCGAGTCCCTGGAGGTCCTGGGCAGGGAGAAGACCCTGGCCCGCATCGACGCGGCGCTGGCGAAGCTGGCGGCCTAGCGCGTTCCCGGCGGGGGCGGCGTCCGGACCGGGCGCCGCCCCCGCCGCGCACCCCGGGCTGTACACCCGGCCGCCGCCCGGAATTCATCGTTCCTCCCGACGTCCGCTTCCGCGGCGGGCCTTGGATGACCGTGCACGCGTGACACGCGTGTTCACCGTGTTCCAGGGGAGGGGATCGTGACCCGATCGAGAAGACTGGCGGCCGTGGCTCTCGGCGGGGCGCTGGCCCTGTCGTACGCCGGGCCGGCCGCGCCGGCGCACGCCGTGGACGCCCCCGTGGCGGTCACGCAGCTGAGCATGGCCCAGCCGCCCGAGGTGCGGTACCTGTGGGCGGGCGCCTCCGGTTTCCAGTACTGGCTGCCGGGAACCGGCTCGCCCCGGACCGTCTGGGTCGACTACGCGGACGCCGTCCCGCCCGGGCACGCCGGCCCCGACGACCTGGCCACCGGCGCCGACGTGGTCGGCACCAGGACCGCCGGCACGGTCGCCCAGAAGCACCGCTCCACCGGCGCCACGGCCACGGTCACCCTCCCCGAGGGCCACACCTACAGGACCGCGGTGGGCTGGAGCGTGGTCACCCAGGACGCGGCGGGCGCCCTGCACGTCCTGCGCGCCGCCGCCGACGGCACCACCCGCGACCTGCCCGTCACCGGCCTGCCCGCCGGCGCCGAACCCACCGGCACGGTCGTCACCGGCGGCTCGGTCCGCCACGTCGCCGTCGGGTACCGCCTGGACGGGACGGTCTCGACCGGCCTGGTCGACCTCGCCGACGGCACGGCCGGGGTGTCGGTTCCCGGCTCGACCGAGGTGACCTTCAACGACCGCTGGCTGTCGGCCGGCGGCAGGGCGATCCGCGTCGACGCGGCGCCCGGCACCGCGCCCGCCCCCGTGTCGTACTCCGGCAAGGCCCTGGCGATCGTCGGCGACCAGCTGCTGAGCGGCAACCGCGCCTTCCTGGGCGCCGGCGAGAAGCCCGAGCTGACGGCCACCGACCTCGGCACCGGCGACCGGCGCACGGCTCTGGCCGACTCCCACGGCGCCATCGCCCCCACCCTCGACGGCGGCGCGCTCGCCACGGCCGGACCGGCCAGCACCGACTGGCACATCCACCGGGTCACCGCCACCGGGGACGGCGGCGTCACGACCGCCCGGGTGCGGACCGTCCCCGCCTTCCGGACGACCGTCGACGGGCTGATGCTGGCCGGCGGCGAGCTGCTGATGGGCGGCAACACCACCAACGCTGTCGGCTACGACGCGGTCCACGCCATGCCGCTCGACACCGCGGGCAGGCCCACCGGTCCCCACACCCCGCGTGCCCCGCTGCTCGACGTCTCGCCCTGCCTGGGCGGGGACGCGGCCTGCCCCCAGCTGGAGGCGCTCGGCGACGGCCGGTACGCCTACCTGTCGACCGGCTCGGCAGGCACCGAGTCCGTGCACGTCGGCATCGGCCCGAACGCCTACGGCTTTGCCCCCACCGGCGACACCCGCGGCCGCCTGGGCACCGGCACCGGCCGCTACGTGCTCTACAACGGCGGCACCTCCGGCACGCAGAAGGTCGCCGACTTCGCGCACGGGGCCGGCGGCGAGATCGTCCTGAGCCGGACCCGCACCGCCGCCGCGATCTGGGGCCAGCGGCTGTGGATCCCGGGCAGCGCGCCGGGCCAGGTCGTCGCCTACGACCTGAAGGCGAAGAGGAACGTCGCCACCGTCGACACCGGCGCCCCCTGCACCCCCAGCGAGATCCAGGCGGTCAACACCTGGCTGTACTGGACGTGCGGCGCGAGCGGCCCGGCCGGCGTCCACGACCGCGCCACCGGCCGCGCCATCGGCGTCCCGGCCGGCCAGGCCCGCCTCGCCGACGGCTACCTGGTCCGGGAGAACCGCACCACCCACGAACTGCTGCTCACCGACTTCCACACCGGTACGGCGGTCACCCGCGCCGTGGCCGTGCTGCCCGCCACCGACCGGAACACCGGCGGCCACACCGGCCGTTGGGCCGTGGACCGGTTCGGCGGCCAGGTCGCCCACCTCACGGAGGACGGCCGGGTGGCGCTGGTCGCGTCGGGCGTGCCCACCTCGCCGCTGGCCCAGACGGAGGCGCAGACGCAGGCCGCGCCCGGTCCGACCACCGCCGAGCCGTGGCAGCCGGTGTGGCAGCTCAACAAGCCCTCCACCTGGACCCTGACCCTGAGCAACGCCGCCGGAACGGTGGTGCGCACCCTCGACGGCGCCTCCACGGCCGCCGCCGTCCGCGCCTCCTGGGACGGCCTGTGGGACAACGGCCGCCGGGCCGCCGGCACCTACACCTGGCGGCTGACCGCCCGGCCCCGCGACGGCCACGGCCCCGACCTGACCCTGACCGGCACGACCACCGTGAACTGACCCCGCGCCGCGCGCCGCCGGGTTACCGTCGGGCCATGAGCATCCGAGCCGTGGTCTGGGACGTGGACGACACCCTCTTCGACCACACCACCGCGGACCGCGAGGGCATGCGCGCCCACCTGGCGGCCGAGGGCCTGCTCGACGCGCACGGCGGCGCCGAGCGGGCCCTCGCGCACTGGAAGGAGGTCACCCAGCGGCACTGGGCGCGGTTCTCGGCGGGGGAGACGACCTTCGAGGGGCAGCGCCGCGACCGCGTCCGCGCCTTCCTGGGCGCGCAGCTGAGCGACGACGAGGCCGACGCCTGGTTCCGGCGGCACGTCGCCCACTACGAGGCCGCCTGGTCCCTGTTCCCGGACGTGCTGCCCGTCCTCGACGCCCTCGCCGCCGGCCACCGGCACGCCGTGCTGTCCAACTCCAGCCTCGCCGTCCAGGACCACAAGCTGCGCGTCCTGGGCGTCCACGACCGTTTCGAGGCCATCCTGTGCGCCGCCGAGCTCGGCGTCTCCAAGCCCGCGGCCGCCGCCTTCCTGGCAGCCTGCGAGGCGCTGTCCCTGCCCCCGCACGAGGTGGCGTACGTCGGCGACCACCCGGAGATCGACGGCCGGGGCGCCGCCGAGGCCGGGCTGCTGTCGGTGTGGATCGACCGCCTGGACGGCCACGCCACCGTGGACCCCCCGGCCGGCCCGCACCGGATCGTCACCCTCGCCGAACTCCCCGCGGTCCTCGGCGCCGATACTCGTTTTGGAGCGTCGTCCACCTTCAGGTAATGTTCTTCCTGCGCCGCCGGGGAGCGGGCCGGAAGGCCAAAACCCCGAGGCGCAAGACTAGAACAAGATCCCCAGCTCAGGGGCTTGCGTTCCAGTGGCCTATGGTGTAATTGGCAGCACGACGGATTCTGGTTCCGTTAGTCTTGGTTCGAGTCCAGGTAGGCCAGCTCGCAGAGCTCATCTGCACTCGCGGATCCCATCCGCAAGCCCCCGTTGTGTAGCGGCCTAGCACGCTGCCCTCTCAAGGCAGTAGCGCCGGTTCGAATCCGGTCGGGGGTACTGGTTCCGATCAGTTCGGAATCGCTAGGGCCCCCGTTGTGTAGCGGCCTAGCACGCCGCCCTCTCAAGGCGGTAGCGCCGGTTCGAATCCGGTCGGGGGTACTGACGGTGAAGGTCTCACCGGGCCTCTCAGGAGGTCCAGTGGTCTAAACCACCTTGGTCTATGGTGTAATTGGCAGCACGACGGATTCTGGTTCCGTTAGTCTTGGTTCGAGTCCAGGTAGACCAGCTCGGACCTGCGAAAACGCAGAGTCCACGCCCCCGTTGTGTAGCGGCCTAGCACGCCGCCCTCTCAAGGCGGTAGCGCCGGTTCGAATCCGGTCGGGGGTACATCGAGAAGGGCCCTCCCCCCGGGGAGGGCCCTTCGGCGTTCCCGGAGGCTTTTCCGGGACGCGCCGAACCTCACCTCTCCTCGAACCTGCGCCTGGACTCCTCGGCCTCGGCCAGCCGCCGCAGGCTCAGCAGCACCGGCTCGTACAGCACGGTCAGCGCCACCGCCGCCTCCACCTGCTCGTCGGGCGAACCGCCGTACCGCTCCACCAGGTCCAGGTCGGTGACCGCCAGCCGGCCCATCGCGCGGGCGTAGGGCTCCAAGTCGTCGACGCCGCACGGGTATCCGAGCCGGGCGAGCGCCGCGATCGCGGCCACCAGCATCCCGTACGCGGGCGACGGCGCCGGCGCGGCACCGCCGTAGCTCCAGCCCACCCGCCGCAGCAGCTCGTCGGCGCTGCGCCGGGCCGCCTCGGCCGCCGGGTCGTCCGCGGCGGGCGCCGGGCCGTGCGGCAGGGCCCACACGGCGGTGCCCAGGCGGTCGTGCCGGTCGAGATCGTCGTTCTCCAGGGCCGCGAGCACCTCGCGGGCCGAGGCCACCGTGACCCCGCCCACCTGGATCAGCGCCCGCACCAGGCGCAGCCGCCGCAGATGCTCCTCGTCGTACTCGGCCTGGGTGGCCGTGACCCGGCGCCCGGGCGGGAGCAGCCCCTCGCGCAGGTAGTACTTGATCGTGGCCGTGGAGACCCCGCTGCGCTCACTCAGCTCCGCCAGCCGCATGTCCGCCCCGCATCCTCGGTTTCCGCTTGCGCCCCTCGTTGGAGAGTGTCACTATCCAAGCATGGATAGTGCTGCTATCCAATGAGGTTCACAGGAGGAGTGGGGGAGATCATGGGCAAGCCGATCGAAGGGCGCACGACCGCCGCGAGCGAGGACGGGATCGTCGTCTTCCTCATCGGGATGCGCATCAACAGCTTCACCGCGCTGCGGAGTTGGGTGCCCGTGGCCAGGGCCATGGGGCCGATGCTCAGGGAGCTCTCGCGCGAGAAGGGCAGCGGGCTGCTGGGCCACCGGTTCCTGCTGGGCTTCCCGCGGGTGCTCCACGTGGTGCAGTACTGGGACTCGAAGGACAAGCTCTTCGCCTACGCCTCGGCGCCGGACCGGGCGCACCGTCCGGCCTGGGCCGCCTTCAACCGGAGGCTGCGGGAGGGGAAGGGCAAGGTGGGCTTCTGGCACGAGACGTACGTCGTGCCGGCCGGGTCGTACGAGTCGGTCTACGTGAACATGCCCGAGTTCGGGCTGGGCGCGGCCACCGGTGTCGTTCCGGTGGGGCGCCGCGGCGACCGGGCGGCGGAGCGGCTCGGGGTGAAGTGACAGGTCCCGTCCGGGGGCGCGGGCGTGCCGGGACGCCGCCGCGAGGACTTCCGGGGGCGGGCCGCCGCGGCGTCGGGGCGGCCCCCCCCCGGCGGGTGCCGGTGGCGGATCAGCCGGAGCGGCGCAGCGCCTCGGACAGGCGGGCGGCGGCGTCGATGACCGCCTGGGCGTGCATACGGCCCGGGTGGCGCGTCAGGCGCTCGATGGGGCCGGAGACGGAGACGGCGGCCACCACGCGGTTGGAGGGGCCGCGTACGGGAGCGGAGACGGACGCCACGCCCGGCTCCCGCTCGCCGATGGACTGGGCCCAGCCGCGGCGCCGGACGCCCGACAGGGCCGTCGCCGTGAAGCGGGCGCCCTGCAGGCCGCGGTGCAGCCGCTCGGGCTCCTCCCAGGCCAGCAGGATCTGCGCGGAGGAGCCGGCCTTCATCGTGAGCGTGGAGCCGACCGGGACGGTGTCCCGAAGACCCGACAGGCGCTCCGCCGCGGCGACGCAGATGCGCATGTCGCCCTGGCGCCGGTAGAGCTGCGCGCTCTCGCCCGTGACGTCCCGCAGGTGGGTGAGGACCGGGCCGGCGGTGGCGAGCAGGCGGTCCTCGCCCGCCGCGGCGGCCAGTTCCGCGAGCCGCGGGCCGAGGATGAACCGGCCCTGCATGTCGCGCGCCACCATGCGGTGGTGCTCCAGTGCCACGGCCAGGCGGTGGGCCGTGGGTCGTGCCAGTCCGGTGGCGCCGACCAGGCCCGCGAGGGTGGCCGGACCGGACTCCAGAGCGCTCAGGACGAGTGCCGCCTTGTCCAGAACGCCGACGCCGCTACTGTTGTCCATGCAACGATACTCGCGTCTCACTCTGTGAAACGCAAGTTCAATTTTCCGTGGAACGCGCCACCCTGGAGGACACGAAGTCACAGCGGCCCGTGACGAAAGGGCCTGGCGGCGGATGCCTGGGATCACCGGCACGGGCGGCCGCTTCCTCAAGATCTCTAGTTGGGTCGGCGTCTCGCCGTCGGCCGGAGGGAAAGCGATGGGTAGGACACTCGCGGAGAAGGTCTGGGACGACCATGTCGTCCGGCGCGCCGAGGGCGAGCCCGACCTCCTCTACATCGATCTGCACCTGCTGCACGAGGTGACCAGCCCGCAGGCCTTCGACGGACTGCGCAAGAGCGGCCGCCGGGTGCGCCGGCTCGACCTGACCATCGCGACCGAGGACCACAACACCCCGACCCTCGACATCGACAAGCCCATCGCGGACCCGGTCTCCCGGGCCCAGCTGGAGACGCTGCGCAAGAACTGCGCCGAGTTCGGCGTCCGGCTGCACCCGCTGGGCGACGTCGAGCAGGGCGTCGTGCACGTCGTCGGCCCGCAGCTGGGGCTGACCCAGCCCGGCACCACCGTGGTCTGCGGCGACTCCCACACCTCCACGCACGGCGCCTTCGGCGCGCTGGCGTTCGGCATCGGCACCTCCCAGGTCGAGCACGTGCTGGCCACCCAGACGCTGCCGATGGCCCGTCCCAAGACCATGGCGATCACGGTCGACGGCGAGCTGCCCGAGGGCGTCACCGCCAAGGACCTGATCCTGGCGATCATCGCGCGGATCGGCACCGGCGGCGGCCAGGGCTACGTCCTGGAGTACCGCGGCGAGGCCATCGAGAAGCTCTCGATGGAGGCCCGGATGACCATCTGCAACATGTCGATCGAGGCCGGCGCCCGCGCGGGCATGATCGCCCCCGACGAGACCACCTTCGCCTACCTCAAGGGCCGCCCGCACGCCCCGCAGGGCGAGGACTGGGACGCGGCCGTCGCCTACTGGAAGACGCTCAGGACCGACGACGACGCCGAGTTCGACGCCGAGGTGGTCATCGACGCCGCCGAGCTGTCGCCGTTCGTCACCTGGGGCACCAACCCCGGACAGGGCGCGCCGCTCTCGGCGTCCGTCCCCGACCCGGCTTCGTACGAGGACGCTTCGGAGCGCCTCGCCGCCGAAAAGGCCCTGGAGTACATGGGGTTGGCGGCCGGACAGCCGCTGCGCTCCATCGAGGTGGACACCGTCTTCGTAGGTTCCTGCACCAACGGCCGCATCGAGGACCTGCGGGCCGCCGCCGAGATCCTCAAGGGCCGCAAAGTCGCCGACGGCGTGCGGATGCTGGTCGTGCCGGGCTCTGCGCGGGTGGGTCTGCAGGCCGTCTCCGAGGGTCTGGACGTGGTCTTCAAGGAGGCCGGCGCCGAGTGGCGGCACGCGGGCTGCTCGATGTGCCTGGGCATGAACCCCGACCAGCTGGCCCCGGGCGAGCGCTCCGCCTCCACCTCCAACCGCAACTTCGAGGGCCGGCAGGGCAAGGGCGGCCGCACCCACCTGGTGTCGCCGCAGGTCGCGGCGGCCACCGCGGTCCTCGGGCACCTCGCCTCCCCGGCCGATCTGGCCGACGCCGACACCCGTACGCCCGCTGGAGTCTGATCAGTCATGGAAGCATTCACCACCCACACCGGCCGGGCCGTCCCGCTGCGCCGCTCCAACGTCGACACCGACCAGATCATCCCCGCCCACTGGCTCAAGAAGGTCACGCGGGACGGGTTCGAGGACGGGCTGTTCGAGGCCTGGCGCAAGGACCCGGAGTTCGTGCTCAACCGTCCCGAGCGGCAGGGCGCCACGGTCCTGGTCGCCGGCCCCGACTTCGGCACCGGCTCCTCCCGCGAGCACGCCGTCTGGGCCCTGCAGAACTACGGCTTCAAGGCCGTGATCTCCTCCCGCTTCGCCGACATCTTCCGCGGCAACAGCCTCAAGAACGGCCTGCTCACGGTGGTGCTGGAGCAGAAGACCGTGGACGCGCTGTGGGAGCTCACCGAGGCCGACCCCCAGGCCGAGGTCACGGTCGACCTGGTCGAGCGCGAGGTGCGCGCCGGGGACGTCACCGCCTCCTTCGAGCTGGACGAGAACTCCCGCTGGAGGCTGCTGAACGGCCTGGACGACATCTCGATCACGCTGCGGAACGAGGCCGACATCGCCGCCTACGAGGAGAAGCGCCCGTCGTTCAAGCCGCGGACGCTCCAGGTCTGAACCAGGACGCCCTCTGGTCTGAACCTGCCTCCGGGCAAGGTCGACTTTCGGCCACCCCGAACACCCGCCGTACCCCCGATCAGCCCGATCGGGGGTACGGCCGTCTCTGCGTCCGGACCACTGCGAGCGGCTCCGTGCTCCCGCTCAACTTCCCTCGTTACGGCGGTGGTTGCCGGGGTACGTGAGGGCTGTAACCGCAGCTTCCCCAGATGCCCGGAAGGCTGTCCGAGGCGGCAGTTGCCCCCTGCGCAGGCGACAACTCGCCCCAGATGGCACAATCTGTGCATGGAACACGACGGCCAACTCCAGCTCTACAAGGCGGTCGCGGTCCAACTCAAGGAAGCGCACGCAAGGGTGCGCGCACTGCAAGTCCCGGAGGGCGTACGGATGGCGCTGACCCGGAAGCTGCTGGTCATCACGGCCGCGGCCAAGCACGATCTCGCCGATACGGCAAGGCGCCTGGAGCGGTTCGCCACGGATCTCGACGAGGGGCGGCTCCCCGACGAGGAACGCTGAACGGGCCGGGGCAGTCGAGTCGGCTGCGGCACAAGGGTGATAAGCCCGTTTCGTGTTTGATTTGCGGTATATATCTGCCTAACGTGCGAAAAAGCTTGAACAGTTTCGTTCGGGCGATGTCTCCGAAGGGGAAGACGTGAACAAGGCGCAGCTCGTAGAAGCGATTGCCGACAAGATGGGCGGCCGCCAGCAGGCCGCCGATGCCGTCGACGCGGTACTGGACGCCATCGTCCGAGCGGTGGTCGCGGGCGACCGGGTCTCGGTCACCGGTTTCGGCTCGTTCGAGAAGGTGGACCGTCCGGCCCGGTACGCCCGCAATCCGCAGACGGGCGAGCGGGTTCGGGTCAAGAAGACCTCCGTTCCGCGCTTCCGCGCAGGTCAGGGCTTCAAGGACCTGGTGAGCGGCTCGAAGAAGCTGCCGAAGAACGACATCGCGGTCAAGAAGGCGCCCAAGGGCAGCCTGTCCGGCCCGCCGCCCACCATTTCGAAGGCCGCCGGCAAGAAGGCCGCCGCGAAGAAGACCACGGGCGCGGCGGCCAAGAAGACCGCGACGGCGGCCAAGACCACGGCGGCGAAGACCACCGCCAAGAAGGCCGCCCCCACGACGAAGAAGGCGGCGGCCAAGAAGACCGCGACGGCCGCCAAGACCACGGCGGCGAAGACCACCGCCAAGAAGGCGCCCGCCAAGAAGGTCACGGCCAAGAAGGCGCCCGCCAAGAAGTCGACCGCGCGCAAGACCGCGGCCAAGAAGACCACCGCCCCCCGCACCAAGTAAGCAGCAGGCCGCGCAGGGCACAGGGACACTCACACGCCGGGCCGGACTCCGCACGGAGCCCGGCCCGCGGCGTGCGCGGGGCCCGGGCGCGCACGGTCCCGGGGTCAGAACGTCTGCAAGGTCACCAGCGTGATCCGGCGGGCCGCGCCCTCGCCCTCGGTCTCGACGCGCACCCGCTGCCCCGGGCGCAGCAGCCTCAGCCCTCCCGCGTCGAACGCCGCCGCGTCGAAGGGCACGGGCGTGCCGTCGTCCAGGAGCACCTGCCCGCTGCGGCTCTCGGGGTCGTACGTGTACGCGGTCGCCTGCATGGCGGCAGCCTACTGCCCCGGGATCAGCAGCCGCGCCGCCGCGGCGGCCGTGCGGGGGCCCACCCCCAGGGCGAGCGCGGTCCGCAGGTCCTCGCCGGTGTCCACGTCCTGCCGCACCGAGTCCACCGCGTCGAGGGCGAGCTCGGCCGCCCCCGAGGCGCGGTGGCGGGCGCGGGAGCCGGCGCCGAAGGCGGGGCGCAGTTCCCGGCCCGGGGCGGCGGCCAGCAAGGTGGTGCCGATCGCGGCCGCGTCGGGGAGGAAAGCGCGCGGGAATCCGGCCGCCGCGTCCAGGACCCGGGCCAGTTCCGGCGGGCGCAGCGCCGGGAGGTCGGCGTTCAGGGCGGCCACGGCGCTGTGCGGACGGGCCGCCCGCACGAGGGCCGCGGCGTGCGCCAGCGCGGCGTTCAGGCCGTCGCCGGGTTCGTCCGGGACGATCCGGGCGCCCAGTGCGGCCAGCTCGCGTCCGGCCACGGCGTCGTCCGTGACGACGACCACATTCCGCACCGCCGGGCAGGCCAGCGCGGCGGCCACGGTGTCCTGCGCGAAGGCGAGGGCGAGGCCCGGCCGCAGTCCGTCGCCGGCCGTGTCCGCGAGTCTGCTCTTGGCCCGCGCCAAGGGCTTCAGGGGGATGACCAAGGTCCACTGCACGAGCGTTCCGCCCCTCTCTTGTCGCGGCCATTGTCCCCCGGGCCATCGGGTGGCCGTCGTGTCGGGGCGTACGGTGTTCTCGACAGACCGGCGGCCCGGGGCGACACTTGTGCGGCCCCCCGGCCCCGTTCCACGCCCTAGAGAAAGGTGTCCGCGTGCCCCGCCGCAGAATCGGCTTCTGGTACCGCTTCGCCGCGGTGATCTGCAAACCGCCGCTGGTGGTTCTGCTCAAGCGGGACTGGCGTGGAATGGAGAACATTCCGGCGGAGGGCGGATTTATCACGGTCGTGAACCATAATTCGCATATCGACCCCTTCGCGTACGCGCATTTCCAGTACAACACCGGGCGCGTTCCGCGATTCCTGGCGAAGAGCGGCCTTTTCAAGAAAGGATTCGTCGGCGCCGCGATGCGCGGCACCGGACAGATCCCCGTCTACCGCGAGAGCACGGACGCGCTCAGCGCCTTCCGCGCCGCGATCGACGCCGTGGAGCGCGGCGAGTGCGTCGCCTTCTACCCCGAGGGCACCCTCACCCGCGACCCGGACGGCTGGCCCATGACCGGCAAGACCGGCGCCGCGCGCGTCGCCCTGCAGACCAAGTGCCCGGTCATCCCGGTCGCGCAGTGGGGCTGCAACGAACTGCTGCCGCCGTACGCCAGGAAACCCCGCCTCCTCCCGCGCAAGACCCACCACGTGCTCGCCGGGCCGCCCGTGGACCTCTCCCGCTTCTACGGCCGGGAGATGACCGCGGAGCTGCTGAAGGAGGCGACCGAGGTCATCATGGCCGCCATCACCCGCCAGCTGGAGGAGATCCGCGGCGAGAAGGCGCCCGCCACGCCCTACGACCCGCGCCGGGAGCGGATCGAGCAGCGCCGCCGGACCCAGGCGCAGACCCGGGGCAGGCAGGTGCAGGAAGAGGGGCAGGGCACGTGAGCAAGCCGGTCAAGGCCGCCGTCTTCGGCACCGGATCGTGGGGGACCGCCTTCGGCATGGTCCTCGCCGACGCGGGCTGCGAGGTCGTGCTGTGGGCACGCCGCGCCGGGCTCGTCGACGCCGTCAACTCCACCCGCACCAACCCCGACTACCTGCCCGGCGTCGAACTCCCGCGGAACCTGCGGGCCACCACCGACCCCGCCGAGGCCGCGCGGGACGCCGACTTCGCCGTCCTCGCCGTCCCGTCCCAGACCCTGCGCGGCAACCTCGCCGAGTGGGCGCCGCTGCTCGCGCCCGGCACCGTGGTGGTGTCCCTGATGAAGGGCATCGAACTCGGCTCCGCCATGCGGATGAGCGAGGTCGTCCAGGACGTCGCCGGGATCGGCGCCGAGCGCATCGCCGTGGTCACCGGGCCCAACCTCGCCCGCGAGATCGCCGCCCGGATGCCGGCCGCCGCCGTGGTCGCCTGCACCGACGAGGCCGTCGCCCGGCGGCTCCAGGCCGCCTGCCACACCCCGTACTTCCGCCCCTACACCAACACCGACGTGGTGGGCTGCGAACTCGGGGGAGCGGTCAAGAACGTGATCGGCCTGGCCGTCGGCATCGCGGACGGCATGGGCCTCGGCGACAACGCCAAGGGCTCGCTCATCACCCGCGGCCTCGCCGAGACCACCCGGCTCGGTGCGGCGCTCGGCGCCGACCCGCTGACGTTCTCCGGACTCGCGGGCCTGGGCGACCTGGTGGCCACCTGCTCCTCGCCGCTGTCCCGCAACCACACCTTCGGCACCAACCTCGGCAAGGGCATGACCCTGGAGGAGACCATCGCGGTCACCCGGCAGACCGCGGAGGGCGTCAAATCCTGCGAGTCGGTGCTGGACCTGGCCCGCCGGCACGGCGTCGACATGCCGATCACGGAGACGGTCGTCGACATCGTGCACGAGGGCAAGCCGCCGGTGGTGGCCCTGAAGGAACTGATGTCGCGCAGCGCGAAGCCCGAGCGACGCTGAGCGAAGGCGCGGGGCGGACGCTGCCTCCGGGCCCTACCAACGGGTACTCTCATCGCGATATGAGCACCGAGAACCTCCCCCAGAGCCCCGAGCAGCCGCCCCGCAAGCCGCGTGTGGCCGTCGTGTTCGGCGGGCGCAGCTCCGAACACGGAATCTCCGTGGTCACCGCAGGCGCGGTCCTGAGGGCCATCGACCGGACGAAGTACGACGTCCTGCCGATCGGCATCACCCGGGACGGCCGTTGGGCGCTCACCGCCGACGAACCGGAGCGCATGGCGATCACCGAGCGCCGCACGCCCAGCGTCGAGGAGCTGGCCGAGTCGGCCGAGGGCGGCGTGGTGCTCCCCGTCGACCCCGGCAACCGCGAGGTCGTCTACAGCGAGCCCGGCTCGGTGCCCAAGGCGCTCGGCGAGGTCGACGTGGTCTTCCCGGTGCTGCACGGCCCGTACGGCGAGGACGGCACCCTCCAGGGCCTCCTGGAACTCTCCGGCGTCCCCTACGTCGGCTCGGGAGTGCTCGCCTCGGCCGTCGGCCAGGACAAGGAGTACATGAAGCGGGTGTTCACCTCCTTCGGGCTCAAGGTGGGCCCGTACGTGGTGATCCGGCCGCGCGAGTGGCAGCGCGACGAGCGGGCCGCCCGCAAGAGGATCGTCGACTTCGCCGGCGAGCACGGCTGGCCGCTGTTCGTGAAGCCCGCGCGCGCGGGTTCGTCGATCGGCATCACCAAGGTCGACGACCTCTCCGGCCTCGACGCGGCGATCGAGGAGGCGCGGCGGCACGACCCGAAGATCCTGGTGGAGGCGGCGCTGCGGGGCCGCGAGATCGAGTGCGGGGTGCTGGAGTTCGAGGACGGCCCCCGGGCCTCCGTGCCGGCCGAGATCCCGCCGCCCGAGGCGCACGCGTACTACGACTTCGAGGCCAAGTACATCGACTCCACCCCCGGCGTCGTGCCGGCCCCGCTGACCGACGAGCAGACCGCCGAGGTGCGGCGGCTCGCCGTGGAGGCGTTCGAGGCGGCGTCGTGCGAGGGGCTGGTGCGGGCGGACTTCTTCCTCACCGAGGACGGGGAGTTCGTGATCAACGAGATCAACACGATGCCCGGCTTCACGCCGATCTCGATGTACCCGCAGATGTGGCAGGCGAGCGGGGTGAGCTACCCGGAACTGATCGACCGGCTGGTGCGGGCGGCGCTGCGCAGGCCGACGGGTCTGCGCTGAGGCGCGCTCCCCGCAGGAGCCCCGCGCCTCAGGAGGCGATCCCCTCGGGGATCGCCTCCTCGACGGCCGGCGCCAGGTCGACCAACGGGGCCATGCCGCCGGCGGTGCGCTCCTCGGGGACGGTCACCTCGACGTACGCCGTCCGCAGCGTCGTGGTGAACCGGAACGCCCCGCCGTCGAGCTTCTCCAGCAGCCAGCCGACGCCGTTCACCTCGACCCCGTCGGCCCCGGAGTCGTTCATCGCGGCGGGCCGCGGCACACCGCACCGAAGTATGATCGCCGGGCTGCCCCAGCCCGCGGTCAGCGCGGACGCGGGCTCGGGATCGCCGCGGCTTTCCCCGTCCACCTTCGCCGGCAGTACCTTGTCCAGGTTCCGGCACACCTTCGCGACCTCGGCGTCCGGGCTGGGAACCGCCGCCGACGCGCGGTCGTCTGCTGAGGAGCAGCCCGCGACGGCGATCGGGAGAGCGAGCGCGGACGCGCCGAGGACGAAGCGGCGCCGGTGACGGAGGAAGTTCACCGGCCCAGGGTAGACGGGGGCTACAGATGGACGACCGGGCAGGTCAGGGTGCGGGTGATGCCGTCCACCTGCTGGATCTTGGCGACCACCATGCGGCCCAGGTCGTCGACGGTGTCGGCCTGGGCCCGCACGATCACGTCGTACGGTCCCGTCACGTCCTCGGCCTGGACGACTCCGGGGATCCTGCCGATCGTCTCGGCGACGGTCGACGCCTTGCCGACCTCCGTCTGGATCAGGATGTACGCCTGTACCACGGAACCTCCAGGGCGGCCACGAGGATCATGTGGGGAAAAGGAACGCCACGGTATCGCGTCGCCGCTCACCGCGGGGAGACCCGGGGTGAACGGACCGTGCGCGCCGGGGTGCGGGTACGAGCACGACACAAGACGGCGGTCACTTCGACCGTAGCGAGGTCGGAGAGGACCCGCGACCGGGCATGGACAGGGACAGAAGGGGAGAAAGGGCAATGAAGGGCACTGTTGGTGAGCTCGGGGAGTTCGGGCTCATCAGGGAGCTCACCTCCCGTCTCACCACCACCCCGGCGGTCCGGGTCGGCCCCGGCGACGACGCCGCGGTGGTGGCCGCGCCCGACCGCCGGGTCGTGGCCAGCACCGACATCCTCGTGGAGGGGCGGCACTTCCGCCGCGACTGGTCCACCGCCTACGACGTGGGCCGCAAGGCCGCCGCGCAGAACCTCGCGGACATCGCCGCCATGGGCGCCGTGCCGACCGCGCTGCTGCTCGGCCTGGTCGTCCCCGCCGAACTGCCGGTGACCTGGCCGACCGAGCTGATGGACGGTCTGCGCGACGAGTGCCAGGTCGCGGGCGCCGCCGTGGTCGGCGGTGACGTGGTGCGCGGCGACACCATCACCGTGTCGATCACCGCGCTCGGCGACCTGCGCAACCAGGAGCCCGTGACCCGGGCCGGCGCCCAGCCCGGCGACCTCGTCGCGGTGACCGGCTGGCTCGGCTGGTCCGCGGCCGGGTACGCGGTCCTGTGCCGCGGCTTCCGCTCGCCGCGCGCCTTCGTCGAGGCGCATCGCCGCCCCGAGCCGCCCTACCACGCGGGGCCGGCCGCCGCGGCGCTCGGCGCGACCGCGATGTGCGACGTCAGCGACGGGCTGATCGCGGACCTCGGGCACATCGCGGAGGCCAGCAAGGTGCGCATCGACATCCGCTCCGGGGCGATCGACATACCGTCCCAGATGAACGACATCGGACAGGCCGTCGGCGTCGACCCCATGCAGTGGGTGCTGACCGGGGGAGAGGACCACGCGATCGTGGCGACCTTCCCGCCGGACGTGAAGCTGCCCGCCCGCTGGAAGGTCATCGGTGAGGTCCTTAACCCCTCGGCGCTGCCCCAGGTGACGGTCGACGGGGCGCCGTGGACCAGCCAGGGCGGCTGGGACCACTTCGGGGACATCGAGTCATGAGCGCGCCGCCCCGGGTGCTGACGGTCGCGGGCTCCGACTCCGGCGGGGGCGCCGGCGTCCAGGCCGACCTGAAGACCATGCTCGCGCTCGGCGTGCACGGCATGAGCGTGATCACCGCGGTGACCGCGCAGAACTCGCTCGGCGTGCAGGGCGCCTGGGAGCTGCCCGTGGAGTCGGTGCGGGCCCAGTACCGCAGCGTCGTCGACGACATCGGCGTCCAGGCGGTCAAGACCGGGATGCTCGCCTCGGCGGAACTCGTCGAGGCGGTGGCCGAGTTGGCCGGCGGCACGGACGCCCCGGTGGTCGTCGACCCGGTCGGGGTGTCCAAGCACGGCGATCCGCTGCTCGCCGCGTCCGCGCTGGACTCCGTCCGTACGAAGCTGCTGCCGGTGGCGACCGTCGTGACGCCGAACCTCGACGAGGTGGCGCAACTGACCGGCGTCCGCGTCGAGTCGGAGGAGCAGCTGCGGGACGCGGCGGCGGCCGTGCTGGCGTACGGGCCGCGCTGGGCACTGATCAAGGGCGGTCACCTGCCCGGAGAGGCGGTCGACCTGCTGACCGACGGCTCCGAGGAGCACTGGCTGCGGGCGCCGCGCCACGACAACCGGCACACCCACGGCACCGGCTGCACCCTCGCCTCCGCCGTCGCGTGCGGGCTGGCGAAGGGGCTGCCGGTGCCGGAGGCGGTGGCGGCGGCCAAGGCGTACGTCACCGGGGCGATCGCGGCCGGGTTCGCGCTCGGCGCGGGGATCGGGCCCGTGGACCACGGGTGGGCGCTCGAACGGCGCGCTCGCTGAAGCCGGGCGCCGGCTTCACGGGCCCGGCGCCGGCGGCCGGTCGCTCGGCTCCGGCCCGGCGGCCGGTACCCGCGGCCCGGCCGGGCCGCGGGTACGGCAAGGAGCCGGCCCACCAGAGGTGGACCGGCTCCTTGCGGCGAACCAGGCAGTGGCCGCGCGCTAGCTGAGCGTCAGCGCGAGACCTTGCCGGCCTTGATGCACGAGGTGCAGGCGTTCACGCGCTTCGGCGTCCCGCCGACCACGGTACGCACACGCTGGATGTTCGGGTTCCAGCGGCGGGACGTACGGCGGTGCGAGTGCGAGATGTTGTTGCCGAAGCCCGGCCCCTTGCCGCAGACGTCGCAGTTGGCAGCCACGGGTCACTCCAAAGACTTCAGATGCACTTACGGTTAATCCCGGCATGCCGGGATCGAGATCTTAGGCTCTTCGAGCGGTCGAGATCTGAATGGCGCTGCCAGGGGACACGCCCGATCAGGATCGGGCAACCGGAGCAGCATACAACGGCTGCGCCCGTGCAACGAAATTACCATGGCAGCCCATGACCCCGTCCCCGGCCCCGTTCCGGCCGGTACCGGCCCGGGGTCTACGCTGCGAGCCACGTCCAGCAGCTCAGGGAGGCGCAGGTGGCGCAGGTGCCGCAGAGATTCTTCGACGCTCTCGCGGTGCGCACCTGGTGCGGTCTGGCGCTTCAGGCGCTGGGGCGGACACGGGCGGAGATCGACGCGATCAACGTCTATCCCGTGGCGGACGGGGACACCGGGACGAACCTGTACCTGACGGTGGAGTCGGCCGTCGCGGCCGTCGAGGCGGTGTTCGCGGGCCACGAGGCGGACCCCGGCCGCGCGCCGGCGGCCGCCGGGCCGTCGCTGGCCGAGGCGGTGCGGGCGATGGCGCACGGGGCGCTGATCGGGGCGCGGGGCAACTCCGGAACGATCCTGGCGCAGCTGCTGCGCGGGATGGCCCAGGTGCTCGCGGACCCGGGACGGAGCGCGCACACCGACGGGCAGGGGCTGCGGCTCGCCCTGCGGCGCGCGGCCGACTCCGCCCGCCGGGCCGTCGCCCACCCCGTCGAGGGCACGGTCCTCACGGTGGCCTCGGCCGCCGCCGACGCGGCCGACGGCGCCGGGGGCGACTGCGGCTCGGTCGCCCGGGCGGCCTACGAGGGGGCCCGCGCGGCCCTGGCCGCGACCCCGGGACAGCTGGCCGCCCTGGAGCGGGCCGGGGTGGTCGACGCCGGCGGCCAGGGCCTCGTCACGGTGCTCGCGGCACTGGTGCAGACGCTGACGGGGGAGACTCCGCGGGAGGCGGCCGGTCCGGGAGGACACGCGCGCGCGGGACGGGCCGGCCTCGAGGCCTCCGCGCGCGCGGGGCGGGCCCGGCAGGGCGGTACCGGGACGGCGGCGGCCCCCGGCGGGCACGCGCCCGGGGAGCAGTCCGGCCCCGGCGGCTGCGG
>NZ_BAAATK010000070.1:0-23421 GCF_039533365.1 Streptomyces glaucus | reverse complement strand
CCGGGCCGGCGGCGCGGGAGCCGGCGCCCGCCGCGCGCGGGACGCGGGACCCGGCGCCCGCGCCCGCTTGCGCCCCCCCGCCGCGCGCCCGCTCCAGCAGCCGTGCGGCCGCCGTCGTGGCCGGGGTCAGGACGTCCGCCGAACGCAGCCGCAGCAGCAGGGCCAGACACCGGCCGGTCTCTCCCGCCGCCCCCGAGGCGTGGGACGGGCCCCCGTCCCACGGCACCGTGCACAGCACCGTCGCCCCCGGCACGGTCCGCGCCGAAGGCACGTCGTCGGGGTCGGCCGACGGCCACGGGGCCACGCACACCACCGTGTGCAGGGCGTCCGCGCGCGGGCCGAGGGCGGTGCGCAGCTCGGCGACCGCCATGTCGCGCTGCCAGTCGCGCTCGGCGCTCAGCACCGTCCGCAGCTCCCGGCCCAGATCCGCGTCGTGCTGCGCCTCGTCCGCGAGCAGCGCGCCGATCCGGGCCGTCACCGACATGGCCGCCGCCAGCTGCCGCTCGTCCGGGCCCGGATCGCCGTCCAGCAGCCAGACGTACCCGAGGACGACTCCCCGGTGGCGCACCGGCAGGCAGATGCGGCCCCGGTACACCCCCGCCTGGGGGGACGGCGGGATCCGGACCGGGCCCGTCGCGCGGGTGATGCCGAACCCCTCGAACCAGGCGCGGACCGCGGCCGTCGAGCGGCGGGTCAGGATCGAGCGGGTGCGGACCGGGTCCAGGGCGGACGGGTCGAGGTCGCCCTCGTCGTCGTACGTGCCGAAGGCGATCAGCTCGAAGTCGCGGTTCTCCAGGGTCGCCGGGGCCCCGAGGAGTTCCGAGAGCTCGTCGACCAGATCCTGGTAGTCGCGCCTGTGATCCGCCGCCACCCGGGCATTCTGCCGCATTCCAGCGCGGTCTTCATACATCTGTCTGAGATCTGCGGCACGGATGCGTGACAGCTGTCGATGGCCCGCGAACCGAGGGATCCTTAGGTTTCACGGTGGTTCCCCGTGCCGTGCCCGGATCGTCGGGTTCCGGCCTTCTACCGCCTGTGCTCTGGAGGTGCCCCGTGCTGGGTCCCGTGATTCTCGCCGCGTCGCGCAGCGACCGGATGCGACGCCTGATCTCGGCGGCCCCGGTGACCAAGCAGGTCGTCGACCGGTTCATCCCCGGCGAGGACGTCGACGAGATCGTCCCGGTCGTACGGGAACTCGCCGGCCGGGGCCTGGAGCTGACGATGGACGTCGTCGGCGAGGACATCACCACCCCCGAGCAGGCCGCCGCCGCCCGGGACGCCTACCTGGAGCTGATCGACCGGCTGAAGCCGCTGGAGCTGGGCACCCGGGCGGAGATGTCCGTCAAGCTGTCGATGTTCGGGCAGGCGCTGGCGGGCGGCCACGAGCTGGCGCTGGCCAACGTCCGCCCGGTCGTCGAGGCCGCCGCCGGGATCGGCACCACGGTCACGCTGGACGCGGAGGACCACACCACCCTCGACTCGATGTTCGCCATCCACGAGGAGCTGCGAAAGGACTTCCCGCAGACCGGCTGCGTCATCCAGGCCTACCTCTTCCGCACCGAGGCCGACGCCCGCCGCCTCGCCGCGAGCGGCAGCCGCGTGCGGCTGGTGAAGGGCGCGTACAAGGAGCCCGCGTCCGTCGCCCTCCAGGACAAGCACGAGATCGACAAGGCGTACGTCCGCATCCTGAAGGTCCTGATGGAGGGCGAGGGCTACCCGATGATCGGGTCCCACGACCCGCGCCTGATCACCATCGCCCAGGAGCTGGCCCGGCGCGCCGGGCGCAAGACGGACGAGTACGAGTTCCAGATGCTGTACGGGATCAGGAGCGACGAGCAGCTGCGGCTCGCCGCCGAAGGCCACCGCGTGCGCGTCTACACCGCCTACGGCACCGACTGGTACGGCTACTTCATGCGGCGCCTCGCGGAGAAGCCGGCCAACCTGCGCTTCTTCGCCCGCAGCATGATCACCAAGGGCTGAGACCACCACCGCTCAGTAAGGAGTACGGAACACATGGACGCTGTGACCCAGGTCCCCACCCCCGTCAACGAGCCGGTGCACGGCTACGCCCCCGGCTCGCCCGAGCGCGCCCGGCTGGAGGCCAGGCTCAAGGAGCTGGCCGACAACCCGGTCGACCTGCCCTGCACCATCGGCGGCGTCAAGCGCATGGGCGGCGGCGAGCGCTTCGACGTGGTCCAGCCGCACAACCACAAGGCCGTGCTCGGCACCTACGCCAACGCCACCCGGCAGGACGCCCAGGACGCCATCGACGCGGCCCTGGCCGCCGCGCCGGCCTGGCGCGCGCTGTCCTTCGACGACCGCGCGGCGATCTTCCTGCGCGCCGCCGAGCTGCTGTCCGGCCCGTGGCGCGAGACGCTGGCCGCCTCCACCATGCTCGGCCAGTCCAAGACCGCCCAGCAGGCCGAGATCGACACGCCCTGCGAGCTGGTCGACTTCTGGCGGTTCAACGTCCACTACGCCCGGCAGATCCTCGCCGAGCAGCCCCCGGCCAACTCCCCGGGCGTGTGGAACCGCCTCGACCACCGCCCGCTGGAGGGCTTCGTCTACGCGATCACGCCCTTCAACTTCACGGCGATCGCGGGCAACCTGCCCACCGCGCCCGCGCTGATGGGCAACGTGGTCGTGTGGAAGCCGTCCCCGACCCAGACCCACGCCGCCGTGCTGCTCATGCGGCTGCTGGAGGAGGCGGGCCTGCCCGAGGGCGTCATCAACCTCCTCACCGGCGACGGCATCGAGGTCTCCGAGGTCGCCCTGAACCACCGCGACCTGGCCGGCATCCACTTCACCGGCTCCACCAAGACCTTCCAGTACCTGTGGAAGACGGTCGGCGCCAACATCGAGAAGTACCGCTCCTACCCGCGCCTGGTCGGCGAGACCGGCGGCAAGGACTTCGTCGTCGCCCACCCGTCGGCCGACCGCGCGGTGCTGAAGACGGCGCTGACCCGCGGCGCCTTCGAGTACCAGGGCCAGAAGTGCTCCGCCACCTCGCGGGCGTACATCCCGGCGTCCATCTGGAACGACGGTTTCAAGGAGGAGTTCGCCGCCGAGGTCGACGGCATCAGGATGGGCGACGTCACCGACCTGTCCAACTTCATCGGCGCCGTCATCGACGAGCGCGCCTTCGCCAAGAACAAGGCCGCCATCGACCGCGCCAAGCAGGACCCGGCCTGCACGATCGTCGCGGGCGGCACCTGTGACGACTCGGTCGGCTGGTTCGTCCGCCCGACCGTCATCGAGTGCACCGACCCGGACAACGAGGTGTTCCGCACCGAGTACTTCGGCCCGATCCTCGCGGTGTACGTCTACGAGGACGACCGGTACGACGAGATGCTGACGCAGATGGAGTCGGTGTCCGACTACGCCCTGACCGGCTCGGTCATCGCGCGCGACCGCGCGGCCGCCGCCCGCACGGCGGAGAAGCTGCGCTACGCGGCCGGCAACTTCTACATCAACGACAAGTCGACCGGCGCCGTGGTCGGCCAGCAGCCCTTCGGCGGCGGCCGCGCCTCCGGCACCAACGACAAGGCCGGCGCCCCGCAGAACCTGATGCGCTGGACCCTGACCCGGGCCATCAAGGAGACCCTGGTCCCGCCGACCGACTACACCTACCCGCACATGGGCTGATCCCCGCGCGGCGCACGACGGGCCAGGTCGCCGACCTGGCCCGTCGGCGTGTCCGCCGGCCGGCCCGGCGGGGGGCCGGCGGGGGGGCCGGGCACCGCGCCGTCTCAGATAGTAGGAAGCCCTAGTAATTGTGGAGACACGGGCGCCGCCGTCGCTTAGCTTTGTAGGAGCCGAACGTCTCGCTCGACCCAGCGAAGGGCGATCGTGAGCCGGGCCCCGTGCAGGCAACCCCTGCGGCACCGCTGCTCCCGCCCCATCCGGCGTCTCGAAACATCCCCGTTCCGCACGTCCCGTGCGCCGAAGGAGCCGATGTCCCATGGCCGAGACGACCGTCCGCCGCCGAGTCCGCCACGTCTCCCGGACGAGCGAGTCCGACCGCAAGAACGCCGCCGCCGCCCTGCAGCGCGCCCTCGACCGCCGCGACAACGGCGGCGACGCCTCCCACGCCTGCTGGGCCGTGGGGGACGGCCACTGAGCCGTCACCGGACCGCACCGACCGGGAGCCGCACCCGACGAGGTGCGGCGCGGTCTCACCGGCCGCGCCGCACCTCGAAACGGTCGATCCGCTCGCCGCTCGGTGTCAGCGCCGACACCGTCAGCCGCGGCGCCGCACCGGCCCGGGCCTCCACCGAGAGGAACGAGAAGCCCCGGTAGCGCACCCGCGACCACTCCACCGTCTCCGCCCTGGCCAGCCGCGACCTGGTCCAGTGGAAGGTCGCGACGGACTCGCGCTCCCTCTCGTGCCCCTCGTAGCTCTCCGGCACGCCTGCCGGGAAGCCGTACAGGTCCTTGCCGCCCCCGCCCGCGGTGACGTACACGGTCCCGTCCCGCGTCGGGTCCGTCGACGCGCCGACCGGCACCCGGCGGCCGACCTCGCCGTCCTTGATCGCGTCGGTCCGCTCGTACACGTGGTTGTGCCCGTTGATCACCAGGTCCACCTGGTGCCGGGCGAACAGCGGCAGCCACTCGGCGCGCACCCCGCCGTCGGAGGCGTGCGAGGAGGTCGAGTAGGCGCAGTGGTGGAAGAAGACGACGACGAAGTCGACCCCCTCGGCGGCCCGCAGCTCACCGAGCCTGGCGTCCAGCCACTTCGTCTGCCGGCCGTCGCTGTAGCCGAGGTTGGCGGGGATCTCGTACGACACGTCGTTCGCGTCCAGCGCCACGATGCCGACGTTGCCGTAGGTGAACGTGTACGCGCCCGGCGCCCGGCGCGGGTCGAAGCCGTTGTCCGGCAGGGAGAAGCGGGCGAGCTGGCCGCCGTAGCCGTCCGGCGAGTACCAGGCCTCCATGTCGTGGTTGCCGGTGGTCACCATCCACGGCACCGACCTCGCCACCGGCTCGGTCTGTTTCAGGAAGCGGTCCCAGTGCGTGGCGTCGAACACGTCCGACTCCTTGCCCCGGCCGGTCGGGTTCGCGTAGCAGATGTCGCCCGCGTGCAGATGGAACGCGGGGTCCTGCCGCAGCAGCACGGAGTTGTTGGCGGCCGCGTCCTCGCCGACGCCCTGGTCGCCGAAGGCGGTGAACACGAACCGCTCCGGGCGGGCCGGCGCGGTGCGGAAGGAGGCGATCGCCGGCCGGTGCTCCGGGGCGGCCGGGTCGAAGCCCTCGTGGCCGACGCCGTAGTAGTACGTCGTGCCGGGGCGCAGGCCGTCCAGCGCCGCGTGCACGTAGAACTGCTCGACCGCCGGGCGCACCCCCCGCAGCCCCGGTGTGTGCAGGTCGCGCAGTTCCGCCCCGACCTTGTGCCCGAGGTCGTCGGGGCGCAGCCCCACCCGCACGTACGGTCCGCGCACCGCGAGCGGCACCTGCCAGGAGATCCGCATCTGCGTTTGCGGGTCGGCGCCGAAGGCCAGGTGGCGGCCGAACGGCGTCACGTACGAGCCGGGGACCTTCGCGGCGGACGGCGACGGGCCCGTGGCCGCCGCCCCCGGCCGCCCCGGCCCGGAGCAGCCGGCCAGCAGTCCGCCCGCCGCCGCGCCCGCCGTCACCAGCGCGCGGCGCCGGGACAGCCGGGCCCGCAGGTACGCGTACTGCTCCGCCATGCTCATCCGGCGCGCGAGCTCGGGCGGGATGCCGAAGTCGGGGATCTCCATAGGGGGAACTTCCCAGCGAAGGCCGACACCCGCCCCACGTACGGGTGAACGGCAGCCGACGCGCGGACGCCGTCCCCCACCCGGGTGTCCGTATCGCGGACGGGCCGTGTCATCCCCTGGGACGAGGAGTAGGGTGCCCGCATGTCTCGCAGCATCAATCTCGCAGTGATCCCCGGTGACGGCATCGGCCAGGAGGTCGTGGCCGAAGGCCTGAAGGTCCTCTCCGCCGTCCTCGCGCAGGATGTGAAGCTGCAGACGAAGGAGTACGACTTCGGCGCCCGGCGCTACCACGCCACCGGCGAGACCCTCACCGACGCCGACCTCGACGCCCTCAAGCAGCACGACGCCATCCTGCTCGGCGCGATCGGCGACCCGTCCGTGCCGTCCGGCGTCCTGGAGCGCGGCTTCCTGCTCAAGCTCCGCTTCGCCTTCGACCACCACGTCAACCTGCGGCCGAGCAAGCTGCTCCCGGGGGTGGCCACCCCGCTGGCGGGACAGCCCGAGATCGACTTCGTCGTGGTCCGCGAGGGCACCGAGGGCCCGTACACCGGCAACGGCGGCACCATCCGCAAGGGCACGCCGCACGAGGTCGCCACCGAGGTCTCCGTCAACACGGCCTACGGTGTCGAGCGCGTGGTCCGCGACGCCTTCGCCCGCGCCCAGGCACGCCCCCGCAAGAAGCTCACGCTGGTCCACAAGAACAACGTGCTGACCTTCGCGGGCCACCTGTGGACGAGCGTCTTCGACCGGGTGGCCGAGGAGTACCCCGAGGTCACCACCGAGTACATCCACGTCGACGCGGCCACCATCTACCTGGTCACCCAGCCCGAGCGGTTCGACGTGATCGTCACCGACAACCTCTTCGGCGACATCATCACCGACCTCGCCGCGGCCGTCTCCGGCGGCATCGGCGTCGCGGCCTCCGGCAACATCAACCCGAGCCGCGAGTTCCCGTCCATGTTCGAGCCGGTCCACGGCTCGGCCCCGGACATCGCCGGCCAGGGCAAGGCCGACCCCACCGCCACGGTCCTGTCCGTCGCCCTGCTGCTGCGCCACCTCGGCCACGAGGCCGAGGCGGCCCGGATCGAGGAGGCGGTCGCCGCCGACCTCGGGGAGCGGGCCGGGAAGCCCGCCCGCAGCACCTCGGAGATCGGCGACGCGCTCGCCGTACGAGTAGCCGGCTGACCCGCCGCGCTTCTCGAAGTCTGCCGAAGGGCTTTCGAAGCCGCCGGGTCCGCACGACGCCCGGCGGCTTCCCCATGCCTGCGCCGGGTGCCACCATCGATCCCTGGGCCGCCCGCACGCCGATGTCTTCCGTGGATCCCGCTTGCGATAATCGGACACGGAGCCGCGGAATGAGGGAATGCTCGGACGTCCTAACACTGGCCACTGGCAGTACAGGCGTGAGCGCGGCCCGTCACTACAACCGGTGAAGGACAGCTACCCATGACGACGCCCACGATCGAGCTCAAGCCCTCCGCCAGCCCGCTCTCCGCCGCCGAGCGCGAGGCGATCCTGGCCAACCCCGGCTTCGGCCGCCACTTCACCGACCACATGGTGACGATCAAGTGGACGGAGGGGCGCGGCTGGCACGACGGCCAGCTCGTCCCGTACGCGCCGCTCTCCCTGGACCCCGCCACCATGGTCCTGCACTACGCGCAGGAGATCTTCGAAGGGCTGAAGGCCTACCGCCGGCCCGACGGCTCCGTCGCCACCTTCCGCCCGGAGATGAACGCCAGGCGTTTCCAGGCCTCCGCGCGCCGCCTGGCCATGCCCGAGCTGCCGGTCGAGACGTTCGTCGAGGCGTGCCACGCGCTGGTCAAGCAGGACAGCGCGTGGGTGCCGGCGCACGGCGGGGAGGAGTCCCTGTACCTGCGCCCGTTCATGATCGCGACCGAGGTGGGCCTCGGCGTCCGGCCCGCGAGCGAGTACCTGTTCCTGGTCATCGCCTCCCCGGCCGGCGCCTACTTCCCGGGCGGCGTCAAGCCGGTCTCCATCTGGGTCTCCGAGGACCGCGTCCGCGCGGTGCCGGGCGGCATGGGCGACGCCAAGACCGGCGGCAACTACGCCGCGTCCCTCCTCGCCCAGGCCGAGGCCGCCGCCAAGGGCTGCGACCAGGTCTGCTACCTCGACGCCGTCGAGCACAAGTGGGTCGAGGAACTCGGCGGCATGAACCTGTACTTCGTCTACGGCGACAGGATCGTCACGCCGTCGCTGACCGGCTCGATCCTGGAGGGCGTCACCCGCGACTCCCTGCTCACCGTCGCCCGCGACCTCGGCTACGAGGCGGAGGAGGGGCGCGTCTCCGTCGACCAGTGGCAGCGCGACTCCGAGAACGGCACCCTGACCGAGGTCTTCGCCTGCGGTACGGCCGCCGTGATCACCCCGGTCGGCACGGTCAAGCGGGCCGGCGCCGAGTGGCGGCAGTCGGGCGGCGAGCCGGGCGAGGTCACCCTCCGGCTCCGCCAGGCTCTCCTGGACATCCAGCGCGGCACGGCCGAGGACACGCACGGCTGGATGCACACGCTCGCCTGACGCCCGAGCGCACCCCCCGGGGCCGCCGCGGACTCGCCTCCGCGGCGGCCCCGCCGCTTTCCCGGACTCCGCCGCTTTTTGAGCACCGCTCAAAAAGTTGTCGACTCGGCCCCTTGCAGCCCTTCCGCGGCAAGCGCTGCGCATTTAGAGTGGCGATCTAATCGGGAAGGTGAGGAGGTGCCCGCGCCATGAGGCTGACCCCCACGGAACGGGACCGGCTGCTGCTCTTCGGGGCCGCCGAACTGGCCCGCGCCCGCCGGGCCCGGGGCCTGCGGCTGAACGTGCCGGAGGCGACCGCGCTCGTCGCGGACACGGTCTGCGAGGCGGCCCGGGACGGCGCCCGGCTCGCCGAGGCGATCGAGCGCGCCCGCTCGGTGCTCGGCCCGGACGACGTGCTGCCGGGTGTCGCGGACGTGGTCACCGAGGTGCAGGTCGAGGCCGTCTTCGACGACGGCTCGCGGCTCGCGGTCGTCCCCGACCCGATCGGCGGCGGGCTGCGGGACCGGGCGCCGGGCGCCCTGCTGCCGGGACCCGGGCACCGCGCACCGGAGGCGGCGGTGCGGCTGGCGGTCACCAACACCGCGACCGTGCCGGTCTCGGTCACCTCGCACTTCCACTTCTTCGAGGCCAACCCGCGGCTCGACTTCGACCGCGGGGCGGCCTACGGGATGCGGCTGGCCGTGCCCGCCGGGTCGTCGGTGCGCTTCGGGCCGGGCGAGCGCGTCGAGGTCGGGCTCGTGCCGATCGGGGGCGACCGGGTCGCCATCGGGTTCGCCGGGCTCGTCGACGGGCCGCTGGACGCGCCGGGGGCGCGGGAGGAGGCCCTGCGCAGGGCCGCGGCGTGCGGATACCGGGGAGCGTGAGATGGACCCGTACGAGTACGCCTCGGTGCACGGCCCGCGGGCCGGCGACCGCGTCCGGCTCGGCGACTCCGGGCTGGTGATCCGGGTCGAGTCCGACTCCCAGCGGTACGGCGACGAGTTCCTGGCCGGCTTCGGCAAGACCGCGCGCGACGGGCTGCACCTGAAGGCGGCGGCCGTCCGGGAGACCTGCGACGTCGTGATCAGCAACGTCGTCGTGATCGACGCCGTGCAGGGCGTCCGGAAGGCGTCCGTCGGCATCCGGGAGGGCCGGATCCACGCGATCGGGCGGGCCGGGAACCCCGACACCCTCGACGGGGTCGACGTCGTGGTCGGCACCGGCACCTCGATCGTGTCCGGCGAGGGCCTCATCGCCACCGCCGGGGCCGTCGACACGCACGTCCACCTGCTGTCGCCGCGCGTCATGGAGGCCTCGCTGGCGTCCGGCGTGACCACGATCATCGGGCAGGAGTTCGGGCCGGTGTGGGGCGTCGGCGTCAACTCGCCCTGGGCGCTGCGGCACGCCTTCGGCGCGTTCGACGCCTGGCCGGTCAACATCGGCTTCCTGGCCCGGGGTTCGTCCTCGGACGAGGCTCCGCTGGTCGAGGCGCTGGCCGAGGGCGGCGCGTCCGGCTTCAAGGTGCACGAGGACATGGGCGCCCACGCCCGCGCCCTGGACACGGCGTTGCGGGTGGCCGAGGAGCACGACGTCCAGGTCGCCCTGCACAGCGACGGGCTGAACGAGTGCCTGTCCGTCGAGGACACCCTGCGCGTGCTGGAGGGCCGCACCGTCCACGCCTTCCACATCGAGGGCTGCGGCGGCGGACACGTGCCCGACGTGCTGAAGATGGCCGGCGTGCCGAACGTCATCGGCTCCTCGACCAACCCCACCCTGCCCTTCGGCCGGGACGCCGTCGCCGAGCACCACGGCATGATCGTCTCCGTCCACGGCCTCAAGCCCCGCCTGCCGGGCGACGCCGCCCTGGCCCGCGACCGCATCCGCGCCGGCACCATGGGCGCCGAGGACGTGCTGCACGACCTGGGCGCCATCGGCATCACCTCCTCCGACGCGCAGGGCATGGGCCGCGCGGGCGAGACGGTCCGCCGCACGTTCGCGATGGCCGGGAAGATGAAGGCCGAGTTCGGCGCCCCCGAGGACCACGACAACGAGCGCGTCCTGCGCTACATCGCCAAGCTGACGATCAACCCCGCCCTCGCGCACGGCCTCGCGCACGAGATCGGCTCCATCGAGGTCGGCAAGCTGGCCGACATCGTGCTGTGGCGGCCGGAGTTCTTCGGCGCCAAGCCGCAGCTCGTGCTCAAGTCCGGCTTCCCGGCGTACGGCGTGACCGGCGACCCGAACGCGGCCACCGACACCTGCCAGCCCCTGGTGCTCGGGCCGCAGTTCGGCGCGCACGGGGCCACCCCGGCCGACCTCTCGGTGGCCTTCGTCGCCCGCGCCGCCCTCGACCGGGGCGGCGACCGGCTGCCGACCCGCCGCCGCCGGGTCGCGGTGCGCGGCACGCGCGGCATCGGACCGGCCGACCTGTGCCGGAACACCCGTACCGGCAGCGTCGACGTCGACCGGCGCACCGGCCTGGTCACCCTCGACGGCGACCCGGTCCGCTCCGGGCCCGCCGACTCGGTCTCCCTCAACCGCCTGTACTTCCTCTGACCCGCCAAGGACCCGCGACATGACCACACCCGCCGCCGACGGCTTCCGCATGCCCGCCGAGTGGGCCCCGCACGAGCGCACCTGGATGGCGTGGCCGGGACCCAACCCCACCTTCGGCGACGGCGAGGACCTGGCCGCCGCGCGCCGCGCCTGGGCGGCCGTCGCCCTCGCGGTCCGCCGCTTCGAACCGGTCACGGTGGTGTGCGGCCCCGGACAGTCGGCGCAGGCCCGCGCCCTGCTGGGCGCGGGCGTCGAGACCGTCGAACGGGAGCTGGACGACGCCTGGATGCGCGACATCGGCCCCACGTTCCTCACCGACGGGCGGGAACTGGCCGCCGTGGACTGGACGTTCAACGGCTGGGGCGCCCAGGGGTGGGCCCGCTGGGAGCGCGACGCGAAGGCCGCCGCCTGCGTCGCGGACCTCGCGGGAGCGCGCACCTACACCTCGGCGCTGGTCAACGAGGGCGGCGGGTTCCACGTCGACGGCGAGGGGACCGTCCTGCTGACCGAGACCGTGCAGCTCGGCCCCGAACGCAACCCCGGCTGGACGAAGGAGCGGGTGGAGGCGGAGATCCACGCCCACCTCGGCACCCGCAAGGCCGTCTGGCTGCCGCGCGGCCTGACCGCCGACTACCCCCCGCACGGCTACGGCACCCTCGGCCACGTCGACATCGTCGCCGCCTTCGCCCGCCCCGGCGTCGTCGTCGCCCACCACCAGCCCGACCCGGCCCACCCCGACCACGAGGTGACCCGGGAGGTCATCGGGATCCTGCGGGCGCAGACGGACGCGCGGGGCCGCCGCCTGGAGGTCGTCGAGGTGCCCGCCCCGACCGTCCTGGAGGCCGGCGGCCACTGGGCCGACTACTCGTACGTCAACCACTACCTCTGCAACGGCGGCGTCGTCCTGTGCGGCTTCGACGACCCGCGCGACGAGATCGCGGCGGACCTCTTCCGCCGTCTCTTCCCCGGCCGGACGGTCACCCTGGTGGACGCCCGTACGATCTTTGCCGGTGGCGGAGGCATCCACTGCGTCACCCAGCAGCAGCCCAAGATCTAGGAGTCCGGATGGCCGGTGCGCGCCGCAACGCGCCGCCGCGCGAGCAGGTCCTCGCCGCCGCCATGGAGATGATCGCCGAGCGCGGTCTGGAGCGGCTCACCATGGCGGCGCTCGGCCGCGAGGTCGGCATGAGCAGCGGCCACCTGCTGTACTACTTCCACTCCAAGGACGAACTGCTGCTACAGACCCTGGAGTGGAGCGAGGGCCGCCTCGGCGCCGAGCGCGGCCGGCTGCTCGCCCGGCCCGGGACCGCCCGCGAACGCCTCGACGCCTACGTCGGCCTGTACGTCCCCGACGGCCACCGCGACCCGCACTGGACGCTGTGGCTGGAGGTGTGGAACCGCTCGCAGAACGCCGGCGACGACGCCCGCGACCGGCAGGCCGCCATCGAGGGCGCCTGGCACCGCGACCTGGCCGCCCTGCTGGCGGAGGGCGTCTCGCGCGGTGAGTTCCGCCCCGTCGACCCCGACCGCTTCGCCGCCCGGCTGCGGGCCCTCCTGGACGGCTTCTCCCTCCACGTGGCGATCGGCCTGCGCGGCACGGACCGGGCGCGTGTCCTCGGCCACGTACGGGAGTTCCTGGCGGACGCCCTGTACGCGGACGCCTGACCCGGAGTTCGCATACTGAGACGCACGGTGAGCACCGGGGCGGGTTGTGCCAGACTGCCCCCGTGCTCTCGTTCGCCATCATTATTGGCAGCAGGCGCGCCGGTCCGCAGTGACCGCCACGTACGACCAGGTACGGGCGGCCACCGTCGTCCTCGACCCGCGCGCAGACCTCTCGCACCCGCGAGAGGTTTTTCGTTTTCCTGGCCCACCTGCAGCCGGGAGGAGAGCGCGCGGGAGGATGGGGGGACGGTGGAACCGGTCATTCCGGTAGACCGAGATCCAGTACAGGAGCCTTCAGACCATGACGGAAACCAGCGAGCTCGACGACTCGTTCCACGTCTTCGACACCACCCTGCGCGACGGCGCCCAGCGTGAGGGCATCAACCTCACCGTGGCGGACAAACTGGCCATCGCGCGGCACCTGGACGACTACGGCGTGGGCTTCATCGAGGGCGGCTGGCCCGGCGCGAACCCGCGGGACACCGAGTTCTTCGCCCGCGCCCGGCAGGAGATCGACTTCCGGCACGCCCAGCTCGTGGCCTTCGGCTCCACCCGCCGCGCCGGCACCACCGCCGCCGAGGACCCGCAGGTCAGGGCGCTCCTGGAAGCGGGCGCCCCGGTGATCACCCTGGTCGCCAAGGCACACGACCGGCACGTCGAACTCGCCCTGCGCACCACCCTGGACGAGAACCTGGAGATGGTCCGCGACACGGTCTCCCACCTGCGCTCCCAGGGCCGCCGGGTGTTCGTCGACTGCGAGCACTTCTTCGACGGCTACCGCGCGAACCCCGAGTACGCCAAGGCCGTCGTACGGACCGCCGCCGAGGCCGGCGCGGACGTGGTCGTGCTGTGCGACACCAACGGCGGCATGCTCCCCGCGCAGATCCAGGCGGTCGTCGCCACCGTCCTCGCCGACACCGGCGCCCGGCTCGGCATCCACGCCCAGGACGACACCGGCTGCGCGGTCGCCAACACCCTCGCCGCCGTCGACGCGGGCGCCACCCACGTGCAGTGCACGGCCAACGGCTACGGCGAGCGCGTCGGCAACGCCAACCTCTTCCCGGTCGTCGCGGCCCTGGAGCTGAAGTACGGCAAGAAGGTCCTGCCGGAGGGCCGGCTGCGCGAGACGACCCGCATCTCGCACGCCATCGCCGAGGTCGTCAACCTCACCCCCTCCACCCACCAGCCCTACGTCGGCGTCTCCGCCTTCGCGCACAAGGCGGGCCTGCACGCCTCCGCGATCAAGGTCGACCCGGACCTGTACCAGCACATCGACCCCGAGCTGGTCGGCAACACCATGCGGATGCTGGTCTCCGACATGGCGGGCCGCGCCTCCGTCGAGCTCAAGGGCAAGGAGCTCGGCATCGACCTCGGCGGCGACCGCGAGCTGGTCGGCCGGGTCGTGGAGCGGGTCAAGGAGCGCGAGCTCAAGGGCTACACCTACGAGGCCGCCGACGCCTCCTTCGAACTCCTGCTGCGCGCGGAGGCCGCGGGCGGGCCGCTGACGTACTTCCGGGTGGAGTCCTGGCGCGCGATCGTCGAGGACCGCCCCGACGGCACCCACGCCAACGAGGCCACCGTCAAGCTGTGGGCCAAGGGCGAGCGCATCGTCGCGACGGCGGAGGGCAACGGCCCGGTCAACGCCCTGGACCGCGCCCTGCGCGTCGCGCTGGAGAAGATCTACCCGCAGCTCGCCAAGCTGGAGCTGGTCGACTACAAGGTCCGCATCCTGGAGGGCAAGCACGGCACCCAGTCCACGACCCGCGTCCTGATCTCCACCTCCGACGGGGCGGGGGAGTGGTCGACGGTGGGCGTCGCGGACAACGTGATCGCGGCCTCCTGGCAGGCCCTGGAGGACGCCTACACCTACGGGCTGCTGCGGGCGGGGGTGGAGCCGGCCGAGTAGGCCGGGCCCGCCGGGCTCACTGCAGCCTCCACTTCTGGTTGGCGGCGCCCGTGCAGCTCCAGATCTGCGCGCGGGCGCCGTTCGCCGCGGAGTTGTCCGTCACGTCCAGGCACTTGTCCGCGGCCGGGTTCACCACGTCGTTCGTCGCCGCGTCGTACGTCCAGGCCTGCGCGCCCGTGCCGTTGCATTCGTACAGCTGTACCTTCGCCCCGTCGGCCGTCGAGCCGGAGGTGACGTCCAGGCACTTGCCGAGGGCGCGGATCGAGCCGTCCGCCTGCACGGTCCAGCGCTGGGCGGCCGAGCCGTTGCAGTCGTACAGCTGGACCGGGGTGCCGTCGGCGGCCGAGCCGCCCGCCACGTCCAGGCACTTGCCGGCGAGGCCGACGAAGGAGCCCGACCGGGCGCCGTCGCCCGACTGGGTGCCCGACCAGGTGAAGGTCGCCGACGTCCTGCCCGGCAGCGAGTAGGTGGCGTGCTGGTCGCCCCAGCCGATCGTCACCGTGCGCGCCGCGGTGGAGCCGTTGTACGCGATCAGGGCCTTGGAGCCGTCCGGGTTGCGCCAGGCCACGTTGGGCACCGTCGCCGAGGCCGTGGACGCGATCCGCTGGGCGCCCGGCCGGACGAACTTCGTCAGGTGGCCCATCGTGTAGTACTCGACGGTGTAGTCGACCTGCCCGTGCCGCGCGTCCCCGTTGTGCACGGTGATCAGTCCGCTGCACGTGCCGCAGCCGCCGTTGTGCGGCCCCCGGTCCTGGTCCACCGCGAGGGACCACTTCGTCACCGACTTCGCCCAGTTGCGGGTGTAGTCGATGATGTTCATCATGTCCTCGCGCTGCTGGTCGGCGATCCAGGTGCCGCCGGAGTGCTCGGTGCCGAAGGCGTCCAGCTGCGGGTACCGGTCGTGCACGGCCGTCTGCTGGGTCACGTCGCCGCCGTAGCCGTGCCAGGCGATCCCCCCGAAGTTCGGGTGCGAGCGGATCGCCGCGTCGTCCACCGTCTGCGCCGCGTAGGCGTCGTAGGTGTCCCAGTTCCAGTCGTGCGCCAGCACCTTGGTGGAAAGGCCCGCCGCCCGCAGCCTGGGCAGCAGCTCGTTCTTGGTGAAGTAGGCGAGCCCGGAGGCGTTCCAGCTCATCGACGGGTAGCCCGCGCAGCACGTCGGCTCGTTCTGCGCGGTGACGTACGCGACGGGGATGCCCTGGTCCCGGTAGCCCTGCAGGTACTTGACGAAGTACGCGGCGTACGTGCCGTAGTGCTCCGCCTTCAGCCAGCCCCCGTTGAGCTGCCCGCTGTCCTTCATCCAGGCCGGCGCGGTCCACGGCGAGGCCATCACGGTCAGCGCCGGGTTGAGCTGCCGGGCCTGCCGGGTCAGCGGCACCACGTCCGCCAGGTCGTGCGCGAGGGAGAACTCCGACAGGTCGGGGTCGGTCTGCCCGGCCGGCACGTCGTCGTACGTGTAGCCGAAGCGGGCGAGGTCGGAGGCGCCCATCGGGTTGCGCAGGAACGACAGGCCGATGCCGTCCGTCGGCGAGAACAGCTTGCGCATGGTCTCGTCCCGGGTGGCCGGGGACAGCGCGCCGCTGCTGTTCATCAGCCAGGCCGCGGTGTCCGTGAAGGACGCGCCGCCGCCGGTGAAGGTCTGGTAGCGGGTGTTCTCGTCGACGGTGATGTTCTCGCCGCCGCCGGCGGCGCCGGCCTGGAAGGCGAACGGCGTCTGCCGCTGCAGGCCGCGCACGACATGGCGGCCGGCGGCGTCGTCGGTGGTGGTCAGCCAGGCGGTCACCGGTTCGCCGGCCGCGTGCGCCGGCGCCGTGCCCAGCGCGCTCAGCCCGGCGGTGGTCAGCAGCCCGGCGAGCAGCAGCCGTACCGCGTGCAGGGGTCTCCTCATGGAGCGCCGCCCTTCTGACGGGGGTGGGGGGAAGGCGTGCGAGCCGTGAGTAAATGACGACTTCGTACCCCCGTCAAGGGTCCGCGCGTTCATTGCTTGAACGAGCAACGCCCCACATACGAACGGTCGTTGCTGCCGCACCGGTCCTGGCGCGGACTCTTGACGACGCACCGGAGGCCCAGTTGACTCACGCCGTGAGCTAAGTCGTGAGCGAATTACGAGAGTCAGCGAAGGACGTTCCATGCGAAGAACCGCCCTGCTCGCCTGCGCCACCCTCCTCGCCGGACTGCTCCCGCTGGCCTCGGCCCGCGCGGCCGTGGCCGACGACCCCGCCCCCGTCCCGGTCGACCGCTTCGAGGGCGAGGTGCCCTTCGCCGGCCCGCCCGCCGAGGGCCTGTTCACCTGGGGCTCCGACACCGACGACCCGCCCGCTCTCGCGCTGGCCGCCCGCGACGACGCCCCGGAGGGGGACAAGGTCCTCTCCGGCACCTACGACATCAGCGGCTACGGCGGCTTCAGCCACGAGTTCGCCTCCGCCGGGCCGCCCCGCGACTGGTCCGCCCACCGGGGCGTCCGCTTCTGGTGGCACGGCGAGAACAACGGCAGGAAGATCGCCTTCGAGATCAAGGACGGCGGCGCCGACGGCGGGTCGTCCGAGCTGTGGACCACCTCCTTCACCGACGACTTCACCGGCTGGAAGCGGATCGAGCTCCCCTTCACCGACTTCGCCTACCGCACGGACCACCAGCCCGTCGGCGGCATCGACCACGTCCTCGGTCTGACCGCGATGTGGGGCTACGCGGTCACGCTGCCGGCCGGCGCCAAGGGCGCCTTCGCCATGGACGGCGTGGAGCTGTACGGCCGCGCCGACCCGTCCCTGCGGACCTTCGTCACCACCGGCTCCGCCGTGTACCCGGTCGACGAGGGCGGCACGGCGTCCGTCGAGGTCACCGTCGGCACCACCGGCTCCGCCCCCCTCGCCGACCCGGTCACCGTCGCCTACGAGACCGCGGGCGGCACCGCCGCCGCGGGCCGGGACTACACCCCGGTCCGCGGCGAGGTCACCTTCCCCGCGGGCACCGCCTCCGGCACCAGCCGCACCCTGCGCGTCCCCACCCTGAAGGACCGCTCCGCCGAGACGGCCGAGACGATCCCGCTGAGGCTCACGGTCGCCGGCGCCAAGGCACCGGCCGAGACCCCCCAGGTGGTCGTCGACGCGCACGGGCTGCCGTACCTGGACGGCCGGCTCCCCGTGAAGCGGCGTGTCGCCGATCTCCTGGCCCGGATGTCCCTGGAGGAGAAGGCCGGCCAGATGACCCAGGCCGAGCGGGGCGCGCTCACCGCCCCCGGTGACATCGCGGCCTACGACCTCGGCTCGCTGCTGTCCGGCGGCGGCTCCGCCCCGACGCCCAACACGCCCGAGGCGTGGGCGAAGATGATCGACTCCTTCCAGCTCCGGACCCGGGCGACCCGCCTGCAGATCCCGCTGATCTACGGCGTGGACGCGGTGCACGGCCACAACAACGTGGCCGGCGCGACGATCATGCCGCACAACATCGGCCTCGGAGCCACCCGCGATCCCCGGCTCGCGCAGGAGACGGCGGCGGTGACCGCCGCCGAGGTCCGCGCCACCGGCGTCCCCTGGGACTTCGCGCCCTGCCTGTGCGTGGCCCGCGACGACCGCTGGGGCCGCACCTACGAGTCGTTCGGCGAGGACCCGGCCCTGGTCGACGCCATGGCGACCGTCGTCCAGGGCCTCCAGGGCCGGGCCGACGGACGGGACCTGGACCGCGCCGACAAGGTCCTCGCCACCGCCAAGCACTTCGTCGGCGACGGCGGCACCGCGTACGGCTCCTCCACCACCGGCACCTACACCATCGACCAGGGCGTCACCAGGGTCACCCGGCAGGAGCTGGAGGCCGTGCACCTGGCCCCGTACCGGACGGCGGTCGACCGCGGCGTCGGCACGGTCATGCCCTCCTTCTCCTCCCTCGACCTGATCGGCGACGGCCGGGGCCCGGTGAAGATGCACGCCCGCGCCGACATGCTCGACGGCGTGCTCAAGGACCGCATGGGCTTCGACGGCTTCGTCATCAGCGACTGGCAGGCCATCGACCAGCTCCCCGGCGACTACGCCTCCGACGTCCGCACCTCCGTCAACGCGGGCCTCGACATGATCATGGTCCCGTACGCCTACCGGGACTTCCGCACCACGCTCGTCGACGAGGTGCGGGCGGGCCGGATCGACGAGCGGCGGATCGACGACGCCGTCTCCCGCATCCTCACCCAGAAGTTCAGGCTGGGCCTCTTCGAGCGGCCGTACGCCGACACCTCCGGCGCCGCGGACATCGGCTCCGCCGCGCACCGGGCGGTGGCCCGCGAGGCGGCGGCCGAGTCGCAGGTGCTGCTGAAGAACGCCGGCGGGGCGCTGCCGCTGAAGAAGCACCAGAAGGTGTACGTCGCCGGGTCCAACGCCGACGACATCGGCAACCAGAGCGGCGGCTGGACCATCACCTGGCAGGGCGCGTCCGGCGACATCACCCCGGGCACGACCGTCCTGGAGGCGATGCGCAAGCACTCCCCGGACCTGACGTACTCCGAGGACGCCTCGGCCCCGACCCGGGGCCACGACGTCGGCGTGGTCGTCGTCGGCGAGACCCCGTACGCCGAGGGCGCCGGCGACGTCGGCAACGGCCACGACCTGGAGCTGTCCGCCGCCGACCGGGCGGCCGTGGACAAGGTGTGCGCCGCGATGACGTGCGCGGTGCTGGTCGTCTCCGGACGCCCGCAGCTGATCGGTGACCGGCTCGGCGCGATCGACGCGCTGGTGGCGTCCTGGCTGCCGGGCACCGAGGGCGACGGCGTCGCCGACGTGCTCTACGGGCGGCGGCCGTTCACCGGGCAGCTCCCGGTGACCTGGCCGAAGTCGGAGGCGCAGCTGCCGATCAACGTGGGCGACTCCTCCTACGACCCGCAGTTCCCCTACGGCTGGGGCCTGACCACCCTGACGAAGGTCCCGCAGGGCGGCGCGGCGACCCTGAAGGCGCTCGGCGCCGCGGCGGCCGCCGCCGAACGGGCGGGCGCGGAGGAGACCGGCCGGGCCCTGGTCGCCAAGGCGCGGCTGATCGTCCAGCACGAGGCGGCGGACCGGATCACCGAGGCGGTGGCCAAGCCCTTCGCCGACGCGGACCACCTGCTGCTGACCGGCCGCTACGGCGCGGCGGTGCAGAAGCTGACGCAGGCCTACCGGGCCGCCTGAGCCGCACGGTACGGACGTCGGCCCCGGCCGGGAAAGTCCCCGCCGGGGCCGATGTCCGTTTCTGTTCCGGTTCAGGTAGCTTCGAACGTATGAAGGTCGCATGGACGCGTACCTGGATACGCCTGCTGATCGTGCCGGTCGCCGCCGTCCTGGCGGCGCTGACGGCCGGTGTGCCGGGGGCACACGCGGCCACCGACCTCTCCGTGATCGCCCAGGAACTGCGCGAGGACCCCGTCTACGTCGACCCGGCCGCGACCGACATCCTGTCGGAGGCCGACGCCGACGCGCTCTCCGACAAGATCAGGGACGCGGACAAGCCCGTCTTCGTGGCCGTCCTGCCGGCCGACTACCCCACGCAGGACCTCTTCCGGAACCTGCGCACCGAAACCGGCGTCACCGGCCTGTACGGCGTCCGCCTGGGCGACGAGTTCGACGCCCGCGCCGACAGCAGCGTGCTCAGCCGCCAGGGCGTGGACAACCTGGTCACGGCCGTCCAGGGCGCGGGCGACCCCAAGGCCCAGCTGAACGACTTCGTCGACGACGCGCTGCGCAGCGTGGGCGGCTCCGCGCCGAACGGCTGGCGCGACGGCGCGGGCGGCGACGTGTCGACCACCGCGCTGATCACCACCGGCGCGGTCCTGGCGGCGGGCGGTGCCGGCGCGTACGCCCTGGTCCGGCGCAACCGGCGTCGGCACGAGCAGGAGCAGCGGGCCGCCCTGGAGAAGCTGCGGGTGGTGGTCGACGAGGACATCACCGCCTTCGGCGAGGAACTGGACCGCCTGGACTTCCACCCGGCGGAACCGGGCGCCGACGACGCGATGCGCGCCGACTACGAACGGGCCCTGGACGCCTACGAGCGGGCCAAGGAACTGATGGCGGCGACGGCGAAACCGGAGGACGTCCGGGCCGTCACCGAGACCGTGGAGGACGGCCGCTTCGCGCTCGCCCGGCTCGCCGCCCGCCGCGCGGGCAGGCCGCTGCCCGAACGCCGCCCGCCCTGCTTCTTCGACCCCCGCCACGGTCCGTCGGTCGCCGACGCCCGGTGGACGCCGCCGGGCGGCGCGGCGCGGGAGGTCCCGGTCTGCGCCGCCGACCGGACCCGGCTGGCCGAGGGCCGCGACCCGGCGGTCCGCGAGGTGGACACCGAGTACGGCCGCCGCCCGTACTGGGAGGCCGGACCCGCCTACGGCCCCTGGGCCGGCGGCTACTTCGGCGGCGGTCTCCTGCCCGGCCTGCTCGTCGGCACGATGCTCGGCAGCATGATGGCCACCCCCGCCTACGCGGCCGACTACGGCGCCGGTTACGGCGACTTCGGCGGCTACGAGGGCGGCGACGTCTCCGGCGCCGACTTCGACACCGGCGACTTCACGGGCGGCTTCGGCGGCGGGGACTTCGGTGGCGGCGGCGACTTCGGCGGGGGCGGCGGCGACTTCGGCGGCGGGTTCTGACCCCGCCCCGCGGCTCTCCTCGACGGGCGACACGGCCGGGGAGGGCGCGGGCGGGGACGGTGTCAGCCGCTACTCGGAGGGCTCGGCGATCAGCGCCGTGGCCACGGAGCGGAAACCGAGCCGGGCGTAGACCCGGGCGACGTCGTCGTCGCCCGCGGACAGGAAAACCGTCTCGACGCCCCGTGACCGCGCGTCGGCCACCAGCGCGGCGGTCACCGCCCGCGCCAGACCGCGACGGCGCGCGGCCGGCAAAGTTCCCACACCGACGATCTCGCTGATCGCGCCGACCGGCTGGTGCTGGCCGGCGCACAGTGCCGTGCCGTCGGCCACCGCGGCGGCGACGCACGTCAGGCCGGCCGCCATGCGTGCCGTCACCTGTTCCACCGATCCGTCACCGGCACGGTCGCGCACCGCCTGGTTCAGTTCCGCGAGGCCGGCGGCGCCGACCCCGGTGCCCGGCTCGGCGAAAGCCAGGTGGGGGACGGCCAGCGCGCTCGGCAGTACGGGATCGTCCGGCGCGATGACGCGCACCACCGCGCCCCCGGCCGCCTCGGGCACGGCGGGGGCCGGGACGTCCGGTCCGAGCACCATCAAGGGGTGCTCGTGCACGGTGAGCCCGGCCTGCTCGGCCGCGGCCCGCAGGGCGGGCGTGGTCTCGGCCACCCACTCGAAGCTCTCCGGGACGCCCAGTTCACGCTGCCGGGAACGGACCCGGTTCACGTCGTCCGCCCGCACGGCGCCGGACCGTCCCGGGGTCGGACGGGCATAGAGGGGCCAGCCCTCCCCCTCCCGTACGAACAGGGTCAGCGGCCCGAAGTCCTCGGCCCGGGCACCGGAGCGGGGGACCGTGTCGTAGTACCGCTCGAGTCGGTTCAGCAGTGCACGGCGATCGTCGGAATCCACGGGTGTCACGCCGAGCATCCAACCAGAGGCAGGGGAACCGCAGCCACGGCATTACCCGGGTCCGCAGGGGAGCGGACGCCCTCCGCGGGGGCCGTGCGGGACCCGGTCTCGGCGGGACACGCCGAGCGCCCGCCTTCCCGGACGGGGGAGCCGGAAGGCGGGCGCGCTCGTGGGGCGGCGTCGGGGCGGGGCCGTCAGGCCTTCCTGATCGCCGAGATGTCGAAGTTCAGCTTGATCCTGTCGGACACCAGGACGCCGCCGGTCTCCAGGGCCGCGTTCCAGGTCAGGCCCCAGTCCGAGCGCAGGATCTCCGCCTTGCCCTCGAAGCCGACGCGCTCGTTGCCGAAGGGGTCCTTGGCGGCGCCGTTGAACTCCAGGTCGATGGTGACCGGCCGGGTGGTGCCGAGGATGGTCAGGTCGCCGGTGATGCGGTAGTCGTCGCCGCCCAGGGCCTGTGCCGCGGTGGAGCGGAAGGTCATGGTCGGGAACACGTCCGTCCGGAAGAAGTCCGCGCTCCTGAGGTGGCCGTCGCGGTCGACGGACCCCGTGTCGATGCTGTCCATCGTGATGTCGAGGGAGGCCGTGGACCGGGACGGGTCGCTGCCGTCGAGGTGCAGCTCGCCGCTGAAGTCGAGGAACTTGCCCTTGACGTTGGTGACCATGGCGTGGCGGGCGGTGAAGCCCAGCGTGGAGTGGGCCGGGTCGATGGCGTAGTCGCCGCTCAGCGCGGCCAGGTCCGGGCTGACCGGGGCGGGGACGGTGGTGGTGGCGGTGTCCTTGCGGCCGAAGATGCCCATGATGTGCTCCTCTGATCGAAGAAGTTGAACGTTCAACCAGTCCAACGAGCTCGACTGTAGCTCCATTCCGTTCAATGTTCAACCTCTTTGACCGGGGCGGCCGGGGCGGCCGGGGCGGCCGGGGCGGCCGGGGCGGCCGGGTGGCGGGGGCCGCGTCCTCGGGGCCCTCGCCCGGGAGACCGGCCGCCCCGAGTGCCGACGGCGGCCCGCGAAGAGCGCCGCCCGGAGCGCGCGCGAGGGCGTGGGCGCGCGCGAGGGCCGGGGCGTGGTGCGGGCGCGGCCCGGCGGGCCGCCGCCGGGGCCGTACGGCTACGCTCTGCGGGGGCGGACCGCTCCGCATGGGCGGCCCGCCGGGGAGCGCCCGGGGCCGTCCGGCGCGCGCGGCCGGACGGGGGCGGCTCGGCCGGGATCCCCGCGACGGGACGCCGGCTCGGGCTCCGCGTCACTCCGGGGGCGGAACGCGCCGCCCGCCGTTGTGAGATGACTCTCGCCCCGCGGCTTTGTCCGGCCCCTACAAGCCGCATACCTCCGAGCAGTCGAAACGACTGCATGTCGTTGTGGTTATGTTCAGGGCTACCAGGAAAACGCGCCGGAGACTGTACGGAGTCGACGGCTCGCTTTCCGCGCGTGACTTCGTAAGGTCGCTACATGACCGTTTTGGATGAGGCGCCGGGTGAGCCGACGGACGCGCGCGGGCGGGTGGCCGAACTGCACGAGATTCGTGCCCAGGCACTCGCGGGTCCCAGCGAG
>NZ_BAAATK010000069.1:0-24569 GCF_039533365.1 Streptomyces glaucus | reverse complement strand
TACACCGCGAAGGCGCCGCTCTCGCGCCGCTTCGTCCGGTACGCGCTGCGCGCGGCCCGCACCGCCCGCGGCGCCGGGCTGGAAACCTCACCCCCGGTGGTGCGATGCCGTTCGTCGCTGCGGACGGCGATCGCTCAGAGACTCGGGCAGCGCCTGGACGGCCGCCGGAACCGGGCAGCTCGCGGTGCCGGTGGCGGGAAAGCCTCGGACGTCTCAGACGGTCTTGAGGGTGGTGCCGCTGCTTTCGAGAGCAGCGGTCTCGTGGGCGGGTGCGGAGGTGTCGGTGACAAGGATGTGCACGAGCGTGGAGGGGCCGACGTAGGCGTGGGCGGTGCGGCCGAGTTTGGTGCCGTCGGCGGCGGCGATGATGCGGCGCGCCGAGGCGATGGCCGCCTTCTTCACCGCTGCTTCGTCCAGGTCGTAGGCGGTCACGCCGTCGGCGGCGGACAAGCCGCAACAGCCCAGGACGGCGGTGTCGAAGCGCAGCGCCGACAAGGAGGCGAGGGTGAGGGGCCCGGTGAGTGCCCCCTCGCCGGTACGGGGCCGGCCCCCCGGGACCAGGAGTGAGGTCGGTTCGGGGGCGTCGCCGAGGACGGCGATGGCCTGCAGCGACAACGGCATCACGGTGACCTGCCGTCCGCGCAGCAGGCGCGCCACTTCCAGACAGGTCGTACCGCTGTCCAGCAGGACCGTCTCGCCGTCGGTGATGAGCGAGGCCACCTCGGCGGCGATCCGCCGCTTGGCGTCGACGGCCTCATGGGCGCGCAGCGCGAAGGGGGGTTCGTCTCCGCGCAGGAGCAGGGTGCGGGCGCCGCCGCGGAACCGCTCCAGGACACCCTGCGCGGCCAGGTGGTCGAGATCGCGGCGGATGGTCATCTCCGAGGCGCCCGTCAGGCCGGCGAGTTCGGCGACCGTGGCCGCTCCCGCGTCCTGGACGGCTTGGGCGATCAGACGGTGGCGTTCCGCAGTGCTCATACCTCGATTCAACACCACACTCATCGAACACATGAGATGTTCGAAAGGCTGGCTAGTAAACAGATGTCATGTTCGTTATGGTGTCCGCCATGGAGAGAGCGCTGCGTCCGGCCCGTGCTGTGACATTCGTCTATTTCGTCCTCAACGGCACCTTGCTGGGCATGTGGGTGGTGCAGATCCCCGCCATCGAGGACCAGGTGGGCATCGGGCACGCAGCCCTGGGAGGGTTCCTCGTTCTGCTGGGCGTCGGGGCCTTCGCCGGCATGCAGTTCGGCGGCCGGCTGTCGGACCGGCTCGGCACGCGGACCGTCGTTCCCCTGGCCGGCGTCCTGTGCAGCGTGACCCTGGTGCTGCCCGGTCTCGCCCGGGAGCCGTGGGCTCTCGGAGCGGCCCTGCTGGTCTTCGGTTTCGGAAACGGGACCCTCGACGTCAGCATGAACGCGCACGCCGTGCAGGTGGAGAAGGCATACCAGCGGCCCGTCATGTCGGCCTTCCACGCCACGTTCTCCGTCGGCGGTGTCCTGGCCGCCCTGGCCGGGGCCGCAGCCATCGACATCGGCTGGGGCCCGGCCACGACGCTGACCACGGCCGCAGGCGTCGGCGTCATCGTCGCCCTGACATCGGCTCGCGGCCTCCTGCCCGCCGCGCCGGCCACCCCGGAGGCGGATGCCGATGGCGAGCCCGAGGCGCAGAACCGCGCTGTTCCCCCGCGGATCTGGCTCCTGGCTGTCCTGGCGCTGCTGATCATGCTGTGCGAGGGGGCCGCCAACGACTGGAGCGTCCTGCACCTCAAGACCGTCCTGGGCGCGCCGGAGAGCACCGCCGCCTTCGCCTACGGGGCCTTCGCGGCGACGATGACCGTCGGCAGGCTCCTGGCGGACCGGGTCTCCGCACGGTTCGGGCCGGTCGCCGTCCTGCGGTACGGCTCGGCCCTGGCCGCCGTCGGCATCACGCTGGTGGCCCTCTCGCCCTGGATCTGGGCGGCGCTCGCGGGCTGGGCGCTGTTCGGCCTGGGCCTGTCCGGCTGCGTTCCCCAGCTGTTCAGCGCCGCCGGACACGCCGACCCGGCAGCCGCCGGCACCAATGTCTCCCGGGTCGCCGGCCTCGGTTACATCGGCATGCTCGCAGGTCCCGCGGTCATCGGCTGGATGACTCACCTCATGCCCCTCAACCACACCTTCCTGCTTCCCGCCCTGTTCTGCGCGGCCGCCGCCGCGGCGGCCGGAATCCTGCGCAGTCCCTCGGACCGGCCGCGCACGGTCGAGCTGACCTCCTGACGGCCTGTGCGGCGCGACCTGACCTCGCGTCGCACAGGCTCTCCCGCCCAGGTCCTGCCGGCAGCGCCGCGCCTGCGGCCGATCGAACGGATCCCGTCCGGTCGCCGCCCGGACCGCTGGACATCTGCTGTCCGCTCTCGGCTCCGGTCCGCTGATCACCGTCAGGAGCTGACCGAGCCGGTCGGGGGGACGGCCGCCGGGACCGACCCGGCTCGCCGCCGTCTTCCGGAAGGATTCCCGAAAGACCCCGGGTTCATCGGGGATGTGTCCCGAGCAGCCTCTTCAGGAGCCGGGCCGATCCGCTGACAGCGGCTGACGGCCTGCCCGGCCGGTGCCGGGGGCCCGGGATACGGTGGCCGGGTGAACGGATCGAACGCACCGGCCGGACCTGACGCCCCCGCCCACCCCGCCGCGCCGAAGCAATTGCTGCCCCTCCTCGGAAGCGACGAGGACGTCGTCGCGTTCTTCGCCGGAGTCGCGGACCTCGACGCGACGGACCCGGCCTCCCACCAGTTGGAGGACGGGGTCCGGCTTGCCTCCGGCGCCCGGCTGGAGCAGTTCGCGAGGGCGGGATCGGGGGACGCGTTCTGCTTCGTCGGCGAGGGCGGCGAAGAACGTCCGGTGGTGTACGTGAGTCTCGACGGCGCGGCCGGCCCGCTCGCGATCGGTTTGCGGGAGTTGGTGCGGCTGTGTCTCGTGGCGCCGTGGTGGCGGGACGCTCCCGGCCGGACGGCTCGAGAGCTCCAGGCGGTCGCCGACGACCACCGGGAGCACACGCCCGACATCGACCGGCGACGCGAGCGTGCGGCCCGGGCGCTCGGTCTCGATCCGGCTGACCTGCCATCCGAGGCGACCGTCGTGGCCCGGCTCGTGGAGCTCTCCCAGGGGCCGGTGGCCACGGACTGTCTCGTCGTCGGATACGAGGGCGACCCGCTCGACCCTCTCTTCGACGCCACCCCCGCCCACCCCTGACCGCGTACCCCGAGCGGCTGCGGCAGCAGTCCGAGGGCGTGATCCGGCGATCCAGGACCGGCGGGCAGCGGCGGAGGACGCCACAGGAGTGCGCCGCGTGGCCGGCCGCCGACGCCGGCCGCGGGCGTTCGTCCCGGCCGCGGGCAGTCCGCGGTTCGTTCCCGTGCCGAACGAGGTTCGCGCCGCCTGCCGGCCGCCGGCCCCGCGCCCGGCCGGGCGCGGTCGCCGCGGACAAGGCGTCCTCGTCCCGCGCCAACCACGCCCACCTGCGAGAACGTCACATCGAGGCGGTCATCCCGCGGAGGAAGGGCCAGGCCGCCCACCGCAGGAAGAGAGGCCGCCGGGGCGGGCGGCCCGCCATCCGCGACACCGGCCTCCACAAGGAACGCGCCACCGTCGAACCCCCGGTCGACCGGTGGGAGGAGCGACGCGCCCGCGCCACCCGCTTCGACGAGACACCCGGGGGCCGCCTCGCGGGTCTGGGACCGCGCGCTTCGACGATCCGGCTCGAGGGCCTCCTGCGAGCAGCCGGTCGATCACGACATCGCACGGCACCCGGTCCGACGGAGCGTCAGCCCGCCCAGACCTCGGCCTCGTCGGCCGGGACGGTGGTGGCCAGGCCCAGTTCCTTGCGAGCGGCGACCGACTTGTTCGGGTCGATGCCGGTGAACGCCGGGTCGTAGGCGGTGTAGAACGTGTCGGCGTCGGCGGCGTTCGCGGCCTTCTTCCAGTTCCCGGCCGCCTTCGTCAGCGTCGCGCGGAGCTTGCCGACCTCGGTGCCCTCGATGCCGCCCAGGCCCTCGACGTGTGCGTCGAGGGCAGCCGCGACGGCCTTGGCCTGCGCCTTGTAGCCGGGCAGGTCGTCCTCGACGGTGTCCTTCTCGGGCTGGTTCGCCCACAGGGCCTCGTAGACCGCGTTCGACCCCTCGAGATACGTGGTCTGCTCGGGCTTGAGGGACTTCGCGGTGTTCAGCGAGCCGCTGAAGGTGCCCTTCTCCGCGGTGTAGGTGCAGCTCACCGCGCGGTCACCCGTCGCCCAGCTCTCCTTGGTCGGGGTGTAGTAGAGGAGGCTGACGCCCTGGGGGAGCGCCCAGGTGTCCGGGGCGTACTTCTGCGCCTCGACCGGGCAGCGCTCGTCCGCGATCGCCGAGACCTCGTCGTCGCCGGGGTACTCCTTGCCCTCGTCGATCGCGAACTCGCCGACGACCTGGCCCTGGTGGGCCTCGTCGCAGGGCACGATCTCGACGGCGTACGCCGTCCCCTCGGCCTTGCCGTTCGGGTTGTAGCAGTCGCCGAGGTCCAGCGAGAACACCGAGCGCTGGCGGGCCACCTTCTTCGCGCCGTCCTTGGCGCCGTCGACGGCGTCGGAGATGTCCGAGCATCCCACCGCGCCGATCGCGAGCAGGGCGACGACGGCGGATATGCCGCGAAGGGAACGGTACGGAGCAAGGGTTTTCATGACGTGTACATCCTCTTACGTGATCTTTATGAGGGCCGCGCGCATCGTATGCCATTCCTGCGGCCCGGTTGTGCGAAGGCCCTCGCCTCATCGCGGAGTCTCTGACCCGCGACGGGCCGCGAGGGTTGTACCCGGACTGCTCACCGGCGGGGATCGGGAGGACCCTGTGACCCTTCGGCTGCGCTGACGCGGTGACCGCCCGATCGGTCAGGTGGCCGAGGATTTCGACCCGACCGAGGCCGCGGTGCGGGACGGGGGCAGCGGACCGGTGCCGACGCGGGCGGGACGGGCCGACCGGCGGCGAGCATGAGGAGTCCGCCGGGCCGCGGCCGGAAACCGCAGACTGCGGGAGCGTGGAGAGGCGTCGTCACGTCGTGCGGGGGGCGTGGCTGTCCGGTGGTACGTCGGGGGACGGTCACGTGGCCCGGCGCCGCGGCCGCGCCGAGACCGCATGGGCGGGTGCCGGTCGGTCGCCGAGCAGCCGCGCCGGGGGGCCGCGCCCGCTCGCCCCGGGGCGCACGAGGACCCCGGTCAGCGCGTCCCGCGCACGTCGCACACCGGCCGGATCGATCGGGGGGTGCCGTTGCCGTCGGCGTCCCCTACACTCCCGGGTATTAAGCATTAGGAGCAGGGTGGGGAGCTGCTGTGATCCGGCAGCGCTGGTGGTCGGTGAGTGCGGGCCGCCCCACGGCGGAGTCCTGAGAAGTAGGTACGTGCGCGTGATCGGGCGGAAACCGCAATTCGAACAGCTGGCCGCCCTTGTCGAGGCGGCACGAGAAGGACGCGGGTCCTCGGCGCTGGTGTCCGGCGAAGCGGGGATAGGGAAAAGCAGCCTCGTCTCCGCGGTCGTCGACGCCGCGTCGTCGTCGGGCTTCCAGGTCCTGTCCTGTCACGGCCTCCGCGGCGCGGGGGCGGCCGGTTTCGAAGGGCTGCACGAGCTGTTGCTGCCCCTCCTCGGCCGCATGGACACGCTGTCGCCGCGCCAGCGGACGGCCCTGGACGTGGCGTTCGGGGCCGAAGGAGAACCGGCCGACCGGCTCATCACGGGGCTCGCCGCCTTCGGGCTGCTGGAGGAAGCGGCAGCGCGAGGTCCCCTCGTGGTGCTGGTCGAGGACCTGCACTGGCTCGACCTGTCGACAGCCGACATCGTCACCTTCCTCGCGGCCCGCATGAGCGTCATGCCGGTGCTGCTCCTGGCCACCAGCCGAACCGATCGCATCTACCCCGACCGGAGCCCACGCTTCAAGCACCACGTGCCGCTGACACCGCTCGGCCAGGAAGACGCGCTGGAACTGATCGCCCTGCACGCGCCCGACCTGACGATGCCGCAACGGCACCGCCTGGTCGAGCGCGCCATGGGCAACCCGCTCGCCCTGACCGAATGGGCGGTCAGCCCCTCGTGGGTCGAAGGTGCGCCCTCCGCCGAGCGCGGCCGCATCCCGATGGGCAAACGCCTGGAGGACTCGTTCCTGGCCGAGGTCGCCCTGCTGCCACGGGCGACGCAGCGCGCCCTCCTCGTCGCCGCCGCCGGGCAGGACGCGAGCAGCTGGGAAGTGCTCGCCGCGGCCCGCAACCTGGGCCTGGACCCGGGAGACTTCGCGCCGGCCGAGAGCTTCGGGCTGATCGCGCTCAGCGGCGGCACCTACAGGTTCCGTCACCCCCTGGTGGGTTCGGCGGTGTACGACAACGCCGACTCCGACGCCCGGTCCCGCGTGCACACCGAACTGGCGGCGGTCGTCGTCGACGCCGCACGCGCTGTGCAGCACCGGGCCGCGGCAGTCACCGGCTGGGACGAGAAGGTCGCCGCCGAGCTGGAAGAACTCGCCGTGGCGATCGGCCGACGGGGCGCGCGGACCGAAGCGGCCGCCGCCTGGCGACGCTCGGTCGCGCTGACCCCGGCCGCGAGGGAGCGGGCGCGCCGCACGGTGATGGCGGCCGAAGCCGCGCGGCAAGCGGGCGCGACGGCCGACGCCGGCGCCCTGCTCGCCGAGGCGGACCCCGCCGCCGACGACGAGGCATCGGTGATGCAGTTCGCCCGCACCGAATGGATGCTCGCCGGCACCGTCACGACGCTTCCGGACCGGGGCGGTGACGAACTCATCGCGCTGTCGCGGACCCTCAGCAATCCGGACGACCGGGTGGAGGTCCTCACCTGGGCGGCGGTGCGCAGCTACACCCGTCAGAACTTCTCCGCCGAGATCACGGCGGCCGTGGCCGACGAACTCCGGCGACCCGGCATCGCCGTCACCGAGCGACAGCGGCTGCTGCAGAGCATCGGCCTGTCCCTGATCGGCTCGGCGAACCGGATCATGTCGGTCGAGGAGGCGTTGTCGGTCTTCCAGCGGCAGGTGCGCGAGACGGACGCGACCCTGCTGAACTGCCTCGCGTTCGCCTTCGAGGACGCCCACGACCTCGAAGGCGCCGAACGCATCTGGAGCGCCGAGATCGACATGTTCCACCGATCGGCACGCACGAGCGACGAGACGGTGGCCCTCGCCGGGCGTGGCACGGTACGGATGACCGCCAAAGCGCTCGCCGCCGGCCTCGCCGACTGCGAGCAGGCACTGCGCCTCAGCTTCGACCTCGATCTGTCGGTGGTCGGAGCCATCGCCGCGGCGAACATCGCACGCGCCCGCGCATGGCGCGGCGAACACGAACTCGCGACCGCTGCTCTGGAAACCTGTGCCGAACTGTCCGGACCGGACCCGTTCGCCAGGGTGGCCGCCATCGCATCCTGGGCGTCGGCCCAGATGGCGGCGAACGAGAGCCGCCCCGAGGACGCGGTCGTCCACCTGCTGAGGAGCATCGAGCACCCGCCCATCGGCCTCTGGGCCGGCGGCGACCTCGCCGACGCGGCCGTGCGGGCCGGCCGGCCGGAGGTGGTGGAGGACTGGCTCGGCATGGCGACGGCCGCCCTCGTCTCCGGCGACTCCGACCATCTCGCGATGCTGGTCGAACGGGCGCGGGCCCTGCTGGCGTCGAGCGGCGACGCACGAGCCCACTTCGAGCGGGCGATCCGGCGCGGTGAGCGGACCACGGCCTTCCTCGACCTGGCCAAGACCCGGCTGCTGTTCGGCGAGTGGCTCCGGCGGGAGCGCCACATCGTGGAGGCACGCGGCCACCTCTCCGCGGCGCTGCACGTCTTCGAGGCGCACCACACGGCGCCGCTCGCGCGACGAACGGCACGGGAGCTGAGCGCTGCCGGCAGCGTCCAGCCCGCACGGACACCCCGGACCTTCGACGCCAGCACCGTGCTCACCGCCCAGGAACTGCACGTCGCCCAGATGGCCGGCCAGGGGTACACGAACAAGCAGATAGCCGACCAGCTGTATCTCTCCCACCGCACCGTCGGCGCGCACCTGTACAACGCCTACGCCAAGCTGGGCATCAACCGGCGGTCGCAGCTCGCCGCCGCCCTCGCGGCCACGCCCGGCTGATCCGCGGCACGGTTCACAGCCGCCGAGGGTTCAGGCACGACACCTTCCCCCCGGGGCCTGCCGCCTCGCCGGAGGGCGTCACGTCCGTTTCCGGTGGAGGCCGCCTTCGGGCCGGCCGGGAAAGCCTCGGCGCGTGAGATGTCCGAGGCGGCTCCGGGCGACGCGCGGACACCGGGACCGGCCGGTGCGCGACCTCGGCAGAACGGGCACCCGGTCCGCGGCCGGCGCGGAACTCAAGAGGGATCACGGTCGAATTACCTAGGGTGCTTACCGGCCTCGCCGCCTAGGTTGAGACGCCTCCCGTCCCTCGTCCCCGCCGGCCCCGACCGACGGCGCGACCGCGATGTGCGGCCGCGCGTACGGGACGGACGGGACGATCGTCTCGCGCCCCAGGAGGCCGACATGACGCCAGTCGCGTTCACCGGCAGTGCCGTGAGGCCCGCGCAGGAGGGCCTGCCGCGGACGGCGGTACGGCTGCGCGGCCGGAACCGCGTCCCCACGCGCACGGCCCCGGCCGGGGCCTCGGCGCACCGGGGAACCGCGCCGGCCGGCCGGGGCGAGGGCGGCGGCAGGAGCGCGCTGCCGCGCCGGGCGGCCGCCCCGACGGCCGACGCCGGCGGGCAGGTGCCGCGGGCGACCGGGGTGCCCCCGCCCGGGCCGGCCCGGTCCGGCACCGGCGCGGACACCACGGTGCCGGCACACGAACGGCGCATCGTACGACCGGCCGCCTCCGAACCGCCCGGCCGGGAGATCGCGGACAGACCGCCGGTCCCGCCGCGGACGGCCGCCTCGCACCGGTACGAGACGTTCCCCCGGCCGGGCGCCGGCTCGCCCGGGGAACTCCGGCACGCCCTGCGCCGCGGCGGTGATCCGCGGTGAAGACGGACGGCGGAGCGCCGCCGGCTTCCCTGATCGGTCGCGGCACCGAACTCCGGGCGGTGAAGGACTTCCTGGACCGGGCACGTGCGTCGGGCGGCGTCATGACGGTCCACGGTGAGCTGGGCATCGGCAAGTCGGCGCTGCTGGAGGAGGCCCACCGGACCGCCCGGACCGCAGGTTTCGCCGTCCTGCGGATCCGGGGACACCGCACCGAGTCGGATCTGCCCGGCGCCGGCCTCGCCCAGCTGCTGCCGGTCCCCGCCGCCCCCGTCGGCGGCCCGAGCGCGGCGGGCGTCACGGCCGAGGCGCTCGGCCGGCACACCACCGAGCGGCCCCTGCTGGTGACCCTGGACGACGCGCAGTGGTTCGACGCGCTCTCGCTCGACGCACTGCTCGAGGCCTGTCACGACGCCCGCCGGAATCCCGTCGCGCTGCTCCTGGCGAGCCGCCCGGCGCCACGCCGCAGCGCACGGCGCACGCCGGATCCCGCGCCGGATCTCGTCCTCGGCCCGCTCGCCAGGGCCGACGGCGAACGGCTGCTGCGCCGGCACGGCCGGGCTCTGCCGCCCCTGCTGACCGAACGCGTCGTGCGCGAGACCGAGGGCAATCCGGCCGGGCTGGTGTCCGTCTCGCGGCTCCTTCAGCGCTCCGCCCCCTCGGCCGACGTGCTGCTCGCCGCGCGGCTGCCGCTCGGCGACGCCCTGCACGCACAGGTGATCCAGCTCCTGGACGGCGTACCGGAATCGGTGCGCGCCTTCCTGCTGCTGGCCGCGGTGGCGCGAACCGACCGTCCGGATCTGCTGCGCGAGGCCGCCGGGACCATGGGAACGGCGGACCACGCGCCGGAGGCGGCCGAGGCGCGCGGGCTGCTCCTGCGGGAGGCCGGCAAGGTCCGCTTCGCCCATCCGCTGCTGCGCTCGGCGGTGCACTGGGACGCCTCCTCCGCCCAGCGGCGGCGAGCGCACCTGGCGCTGGCCGGGCTGGACGGGATGAGCGCCTACCAGCGGGCGCTGCACCGGGCCGCCGCCTCCGCCGGCCCGGACGAGGCCACGGCGAGGGAACTGGAGGAAGGCGTGCCGCAGCGACTCGCCGAGGCCTCCGCGGTCCACGAACTGGCCGCCGACCTCAGCCCCCGACCGGCGGACCGGGCGCGCAGACTGGTCGGCGCCGCACGGGCGGCCCAGGTGCGCGATCAGCCGGAGGAACTGCGGCGGCTCATGTCACGCGTCACCGCCCTGCCTTCCGAGTCCTGCGAACGGGACCCCGCCACCGCCGCGGCCGTCGCCGCGCTGGACGCGTACCTGGCCTACCGGAGTGACGGGGACCCGGCCCACGCGCTCGATCTGCTCCTGCGGTCCGCCGACGGGCCGGCCTCGCCGTGGCCGCCGCCGTTCCTGTCCCTGGCCGCCGTCCTCGCCCCCGGCTTCAGCGGACTGCCCGCGGCGAAGGCACTGCGTTCCCGGCTGGAGACCCTGGCCCGGGAGAACCCGCAGCGCGAACAGTGTCCTCTCCTGATGTCCGCGCTGTACTGGGCCGACCGGAGAGCCGACGCCGGCCGGGGCCGGGCGCTGCTCGCGACGGCCGGCGCCGCCGCACGGCAGGGGCGGTTCCCGCTCGATCCGCCCCGGGACGCGGCGCTGGTCTTCCTGGCGACGGTGCTGGACGACCCGCTCACCGCCGAGCACCTGGGCGGCGCCGTGCTCACGTCGCTGACCGGCCTCGGACACTTCGGCACCGCCCGGACGGTCCTGGCGCATCTGCAGATCGCGCACTGCCACCTGGGTGACCGGGCGGGCGTGCTGCGGGACGCGGACACCGGCGAGCGCTGGGCTCGCGCGGCGGACGATCCGCGCGCCTCGGCGGCCTTCCGGTGCGGTGTGGCGCAGGTGCGGGCCTGGGAGGGCGCGGAGGAGGGGCACCGGGCGCTCACGGACGGCATCCTGTCCTTCGCCCTGCCGCGCCGTCTTTCCACGGTGGCGGCCCGTGCCCGCTGGGCGAGAGGGCTGATGGCGCTCTCGCTCGGCAGGCCGGAGGACGCGTACGAGGAACTGCGGATGCTGTCGGACCCCGACGGCGACGCACGACACCCGGTGGTGGCGGCCTGGGCGCTGGGCGATCTGGTCGCGGCCGCGGTCGCCTCCGGCCGGGGGGACGACGTACGGGACCACGTGCGGCGGACGGCCGAGGCCGACCGGCTGCTGCGGTCGGCGCCGCTGGAGCATCTGCTGGCCCGGTCGCGGGCGCTGCTGGGCGACGGCGGCGACCCGGAGGAGTCGTTCGCCCGGGCGCTGGCCGTGCCGGGGTCCCGGGCACTGCGGTACGAGCGGGCCCGTACGCGGCTGGCGTTCGGGGAGTGGCTGCGGCGGCGACGGCGGGTGCGGGAGGCGCGGGAACAGCTGCAGCGGGCCCGTGACGCCTTCGCGTCGATCGGCGCGGACGTGTGGGTGCGGCGGGCGGACTCCGAACTGCTGGCGGCCGGGGAGGCGCCCCCGGCGCCGTACCCGCGCCGGGCCGCGACGGAGCTGGGGCTGACGCCGCGTGAGGCCGAGGTCGCCCGGCTGGCCGCGGAGGGGCTGAGCAACCAGGGCATCGGATGGCGGCTCGGACTGACCCACCGGACGGTCGCCAGCCACCTCTCGCGCGTCTTCGCCAAGGCCGGAGTGAGCTCGCGCAGACACCTTCCCGCCGTGCTGCGGATGTGACCGGTGGACGCCGGACCGGAGCGCTCCAGGTGTGACGCCCCCGGCCTGCCGGCACCGCGCCGCATCGCCGCGCTGTACCGGTCCGCGCGCAGGGGGACCACGACGGGGAGGAACGACCGGACCAGGCGCACTCGACGACCGGGACCCGCTCTGCCGCCTGCTGCGCCGCCCGGTCGCGTCGGCGACGCGTCCCCGGCACGTGTTCCCGCTCGACCCGCTCTCCGGCTCGGTTCCACGGCGGCCGGGAACCCCTCGCGCCGGGCGTCCGCGCCCTGGGCGCGGACCGGCGCGGTCGTCCCGCCGGCGCCGTCGCTACGCTCGACCCCACGATGAAGAACAATGTGATTCCGCTGGGGGCGAAGGCGGACAAGGCCACCGTCAGACGGCACAACCTGAGTCTGGTGCTGCGGACGGTGCACGGCACGGGTGAGGTGACCAGGGCCGGGATCGCCGCGCGTGTCGGTCTCACCCGGGCCGCGGTTTCCTCCCTCGTCGAGCAGCTGCTGGGGTACGGCTTCATCACCGAGTGGGGCAAGACGAGCAGCGGCCAGGCCGGCCGGCCGGGCACGGTCCTCAAAGTGGCCCGGACCGGTCCGGCCGGGGTGGGCGTGGAGATCAACGTCGGTCACATCGCCGTCTGCGTCGTCGATCTCGCGGGCACCGACCGCGTCAGGCTGGTGGAGGACTTCGACAGCCGTGGGATGCAGCCGTCGCGGGTACTGGCGCGTGCGGCACGGCTGACGGCGCGCGCGCTCGACTCGGCCGCCGGACAGGGCCTGGAGCCGGTCGGCGCCCATGTCGCGGTACCGGGTCTGGTCACCGGCGGCACCGTCCGCCAGGCACCCAATCTCGGCTGGAACCGGGTCGCCGTCGAGGGGGTCTTCGCCCAGGCGCTGCTGGCGCTGCGGCCCCTGCGGGCCCTCCCGGTCAGCTCCGACAACGAGGCCAACGCGGCCGCGCTGGCGGAGCTGTGGTACGGGGCCGGAACCGAGGGCGCGCGGAGTTTCCTGTACCTGAGCGGCGAGGTCGGCATCGGCGGCGCCCTGGTGCTCAAGGGGGAACTGCTGCGCGGCGCCCATGGATTCGCCGGCGAGATCGGGCACATGGTGGTCGATCCGGACGGGCGGCCGTGCCGCTGCGGGGCCCGGGGCTGCCTGGAGCAGTACGCCGGACAGGCCGCCCTGCTGAGCACGGCCGGCCTCGGCGCGGACGCGGGCGCGCCGGGCGTCGCCGAACTGCGGCGGCGGGCGCGGGAGCGGGATCCCTCGGCGCTGGCGGCGATGGAACGGGCCGGACGGCAGCTGGGAGTGGCGGTGTCGGGCGCGGTCAACCTCTTCGACCCGGACGTGGTGATGCTCGGCGGTGTCTACCGGGAGCTGAGCGAATGGCTCGCTCCCGCTGTCGGCCGCGAACTCGCACGCAGGGTGGTGTCCGGACTGTGGGACCGGGACCGGTCCCGGCTGCGGCCGGCCTCCCCGCTGAGCGACGCGGCACGGGGCTCGGCCGGTGTCGTCGTCAGAGAAGTGCTCGCCGATCCGGCGGCGTACGGCGAGCGCGGCGGGAGCGGGCCGCGGCGGACAGCGAGCACGGCCGGGCGGTAGGCGCCGCGGGGCCGGGGGCGGGCCGGTCGACGGCCCACCGCCCGCCCCCTTCCCGGGAGAACCGGGCCCTCCCGGGACCTCGTCAGCCGCGCTGTGCGGCGATCATCGCCTTGTACCAGTGGTAGCTGGCCTTCGGAATGCGCCGCTGGGTGGCGTAATCGACCCGGACGATCCCGAAGCGTTTGGCGTAGCCGAACGCCCACTCGAAGTTGTCCAGCAGCGACCACACGTAATAGCCGCGCACCTCCACGCCGGCGTCCATCGCGGCCCGCAACGCGGTGAGGTGATCACGCAGGTAGGCCACGCGGTCCACGTCGTCGACCGTTCCCCCGGGGCCCGCCTCGTCGTCCTCCGCGGAGCCGTTCTCCGTGATGAAGACCGGCGGCAGCGCGTCCCCGTACCGGTCCTTCAGCTCCACCAGCAGCTCGGTGAAGGAGCCGGGGACGACCGGCCAGTCCATGGCGGTGTGCCGCACCCCGGACAACCGCACCTCCTGGTAGCGGTTGTCCGTGGCCACCCGCCGCGCCGGGTCGTCCTCGCGGTACGGGGCGTCGGCGACGACGATCGGCCGGTAGTAGTTGATCCCGAGGAAGTCCAGCGGCTGGGAGATCAGCTCCAGGTCGCCGTCGCGCCGGAAGTCCTGTCCGGTGATCAGTTCGCCCCAGGTCTCCTCCTCCGTGGCCGGGTAGCGGCCCGCCAGGAGCGGTTCGGTCCACACCAGGTTGTGCTGGGTGTCCGCGCGGACGACGGCCGCCAGGTCGGCGGCGGAGTCGGTGGCCGGCAGGTTGCGGTCGAGGTTGAGGGTGATGCCCACCTCGCGTGCCCCGGCCGCGCGCAGCGCCTGTACGGCCAGGCCGTGGCCGACCAGCAGGTGGTGGGCCGCGGCCAGCGCGCCCCGGCCCTCGCGGGCACCCGGCGCGTGCCGGCCGACGGAATAGCCGAGGAAGGCACTGCACCAGGGCTCGTTGAGGGTGATCCAGCGCGGCACGCGGTCGCTCAGGTGCTCGGCGACGACGGCCGTGTACTCGGCGAACCGCTCCGCCGTCTCCCGCGTCCGCCAGCCGCCCCGGTCCTCCAGCGCCTGCGGGAGGTCCCAGTGGTAGAGCGTGGCGGCGGGCTCGATGCCGGCCGAGAGCAGTTCGTCGACCAGCCGGGAGTAGAAGTCCAGCCCCTTGGGGTTCACCGGGCCGGCGCCGTCCGGCACGATGCGCGGCCAGGCGATCGAGAACCGGTACGATCCCACGCCCAGCTCCCGCAGCAGGGCCACGTCCTGCGGATAGCGGTGGTAGTGGTCGCAGGCGACATCACCGGTGTCGCCGTCGGCCACCAGGCCCGGGGTGTGGCTGTAGGTGTCCCAGATCGACGGACCGCGGCCGTCCTCCCGCGCCGCGCCCTCGATCTGGTACGAGGCGGTCGCGGCGCCGAAGACGAAGCCGGGCGGGAAGCTGGGGAAGTCGCTCATGTGGGGGAACTCGTTTCCGGAGTGGGTGTCACTTGACGGATCCGCCGGTGATGCCGGCGGCGATGTACTTCTGGGCGAGGACGAGCAGGATCGCCGCGGGCACCGCGGACAGGACGGACGCGGCCATCACCGAGCCCCAGTCGCCGACGTGCGCGCCGATGTACTGGTAGATGCCGAGCGTGACCGGCTTGACGTCGTCGGTGGTGTTCAGGGTGAGCGCGAACATGAAGTCGCTCCACGAGAACAGGAAGGCGAACAGGCCCGACGTGATCAGCGCGTTGCGGCTCATCGGCAGCACCACCCGCACGAACGTCCGCACCGGCCCGGCGCCGTCCATCTGCGCCGCCTCGATCACCTCACCGGGGATCGACACCATGAAGGACCGCATCAGCACGATCGAGAACGGGATGCCGAGGGAGGCGTCCGCCAGCATCAGGCCGAAGTAGGAGTTGACGAGGCCGAGGTCGACGTACGAGTTGTAGAGCGCGTTGGCGATGACGATGCCCGGCACCATCTGGGTGATCAGTGTGCCGAACACGATCGTCCGCGAGCCGCGCAGGCCGAACCGGGCCAGCCCGTAGGCCGCCGGAGCGGCGATCGCCAGGCAGATGGCGACCGCGCCGAGCGAGACGACCAGCGAGGTCAGCAGGTGGCCGCCCTGGTCGTCGAGGGCCTTGGAGAAGCCGGACAGGTCCAGGCTGCCGGGCACCGGGTCGACCTGGAGCAGGCCCGAGGCGGGCTGGAGGGCGGTGTTGAGCATCCAGTACAGCGGGAAGAGCATCACGCACAGGATGAGCGCGCCGGCGAGGGTGGAACCCCAGCGGCGCCTGGATGTCGTGGGCGTGGGAGAGGCCACGGACGTCACTTCCCCTCGGTGCGGTTGGCCCGCAGGTAGAGCACCGCGAACACCGCGGAGACAAGGATGAGTACGTTGCCGACGACCGCGCCCGCACCGAAGTCCAGCTGGACGAAGGAGTTCTGGTAGGTCAGCGTGCCCAGGGTCTGGGTGGCGTCGGCCGGGCCGCCGTCGGTGAGCGCGAGGATCAGGTCGAGGATCTTCACCGTCGACATGAAGCCCAGGACGAGGACGACGGTGATGACCGGTCTGAGCATCGGCAGGGTGATGGAGCGGAAGGTCCGCCAGGCCGAGGCGCCGTCCAGGGAGGCCGCCTCGTACAGCTCCTTCGGGATCTCCTGCAGACCGCCGTAGAGGATGACCATGTTGAACGGGATGCCGATCCAGATGTTGACCAGGATCACCGACAGCAGGGCCATGCCCGGGCTGGTCAGCCACGGGGTGTGGCCGCCGAGGCCGAGCGCGTCCAGGAAGGAGTTCAGCACGCCCGTGTCCTGGTCGAGGATGCGGCGCCACACGATGCCGGACACCACCATGGGCACCAGCCAGGGCAGCAGGATCAGCGACCGCAGCACGCCGCCCAGGGGGAACCTGCGGGTGAAGAACACCGCGAGCGCGAGGCCGATGCAGAACTGCCCGAGCAGCGAGCCGGCGGTGAACACCAGGGTGTGCCACAGCGCCTTGCTGAACAGGGCGTCCTGGAAGACGTTCGACCAGTTGTCGGCCCCGTTGAAGGGGGCCTCGCCGGTGAAGAAGGTCTCCGGGGTGTAGTGCTGGAAGCTCATCACGACGTTGCGGACGAGCGGGTAGCCGAAGAACAGCAGCATGAAGACGACGGCGGGGGCGACGAACCCCCACTGGGCCAGCCTGCGGCGGCGGCGCAGCCGGTCCGGGCCGGGCGCGGCGGCCTTCCCGGACGCCTTCGCGGGCGCCTGAGCGGTGACGGTGGACGTGGTCATGGTCGCGTACCTCAGTTCCCGCTCGTGGCCCGCTGCTGCGCGCGCTTCAGAGCGGCCTCGCTGGACTGGCCGGTCAGGGCGGACTGGAAGGCGCTCTGCAGGGCGAGCGACACGCCCGACCAGCCGGCGCCGAGCTTGGCGGTGCGGGACCGGGCGGCGGCCACCTGGTCGGCGAGCGCGTCCAGTTCGGGCACCCGCTCGCGCCACACGGCGGCGGCCTTGGCGTTGGCGGGGACCATCCAGCTGTTGAGCGCGTAGGTCAGCTGCTCCTTCTCGCTGGACAGGCAGGCGACGATCCGGCCGGCCGTTCTCTCCCGCTCCTCGTCGCCGGTGTTGGGCACGGTGAGCACGGCGCCGCCCAGCGGGCCGACCGATTCCGCACCCGCCTCCGGCACCGGGATCTGCGCGATGCCCCAGCGCAGCGACTTCTTGGTGTTGAGCGTCTCCACCTGCCACGGACCGTTGATCATCATCGCCGCGTTGCCGGCCATGAACTGGTCGTTGACGTCCGCCTGGGTCCAGTTGACCGTCGACTTCGACAGCGAGCCGTCCGCCAGCAGGGCCTTCCAGTAGTCGAGCGCCTCGACCACCCGCGGGCTGTCCAGCCGGGTCTCGTCACCGCCGTTGGACCACATGAAGGGCGTGAACTGGAAGACGCCGTCCTCCGCGCCGCCCGCGCTGAGCGCCAGCCCGTACCGCTTGCCCCGGGTGAGCTTCTTCGCCGCTTCCCGCAGCTCGTCCCAGGTGGTGGGGACCGCCACGCCGGCCTGGTCGAGGATGTCCTTGTTGTAGAACAGCGCCAGGGTGTTCACGGACCGGGCCGCACCGTAGTACGTCCCCTCGTAGGAACCGAAGTCGACGATGCCCTCGGGTATGTCCCGGGTGCTCAGACCGAGGGCCTCGAGGTCGACCAGGCCGCCCGCCTCGGCGAACGTCGGCATCTCGGAGGCGTCGAACTGGACGATGTCGGGCAGCGACTTCGAGGACGCCATGCGCAGCGCCTTCGTCATCACCTGCGCGGCCGGGACGCTCTGCTGCTCGATGGTGACGCCGAGCTGCTTGCCGCAGCGGGCCATGGCCTGAGCGTCCCAGCGGTGGTAGGTCTCGTCCGTCGAGGAGTTCATCACGGTGTAGACGTCGTTGTCGCGCTGCTGAGCGCATCCGGTCAGGGCCGCCCCGACGGCCAGGACGGAGACGGCGGCGAGCGGTGCCACGGCTCTGCGGGAGCGTCCGCGGCGCGCGGCAGCCGGAGTGGGTGCTGTCACGGTGGGTGCCCTTGCATAGGAGGGGGAGATACGGGACGGCTCAGCGGGCGTCATCGGTCCACGGGCCGGTGGTGACTCGGTCGTGCGAGGTCGAGTTGAAGCGCTTCGACATACTGCGGCCCTTGCTGTCGTGTCGCCCGGCGTCGTCGCCGGTCCCTTTGTTTGCTTCGATGACTAATACGTCAATCCCTGACGTCGCGCTAGACCCGTGAGCGTGTCGGACTGATTGCGCTGCGAAGTGGCACGCAGTGTCTTTCCGGGCATAAGGCCAGCTCGCGGGGTGTGTTGCCGTACTTGACGCCCCGTAGGCGTGATTTGTTTTGTGTACGATCAAATCCCCGGGCGACAGCCTCCGCAGTCCCCGCCGAACAGTCCCGCTCCCCCCGAGGAAGACCATGAAGTTCACCAACGGGTTCTGGCGCATTCGTGACGGCGTCCAGATCGCGTACGCCACCGAGGTGCGTGATGTACGCGTTGAATCGAAGCGCTTCACCACCTATGCCGCCGTGCAGAAGGTGACGCGCAGAGGGGACACGCTCAACGCGCCGCTCCTCACCGTCGACTGCTTCTCGCCCGCCGAGGGCGTCATCGGCGTGCGGGTCACCCATCACGCCGGCAAGCTGCGTCCGGGACCGGACTTCACCCTCACGGCCGAGCCCGGCGGTGCGGGCGAGGTGCACCAGGACGGCGCCGTCACCCGGCTGACCAGCGGCCCGCTGACCGTACGCCTGGACCGGGCCGCCCCGTGGGCCCTGACCTTCCACGGAGCGGACGGACGGGAGCTGACCCGGGCCGGCCGCAAGGGCACCGCCTTCGCCACCACCGACGACGGCGCGCACCACGTCCTCGCCCAGCTCGCGCTCGGCGTCGGCGAGCAGATCTACGGCCTCGGTGAGCGTTTCACCCCGTTCGTCAAGAACGGCCAGGTCGTCGACATCTGGCAGGCCGACGGCGGCACCAGCAGCGAGCAGGCCTACAAGAACATCCCCTTCTACCTGTCCTCGCGCGGCTACGGCGTCTTCGTCAACCACCCCGGCGCGGTCTCCTTCGAGGTCGGCTCCGAGTCCGTCGGGCAGGTGCAGTTCAGCGTCGAGGACCAGACGATGGAGTACTACGTCGTCGCCGGCCCCACCCCCAAGGACGTCCTCACCCGCTACACCGCCCTCACCGGCCGCCCGGCCCTGCCGCCCGCCTGGTCCTTCGGCCTGTGGCTGACCACGTCCTTCACCACGGACTACGACGAGGCGACCGTGATGTCGTTCGTCGACGGCATGGCCGAGCGCGGCATCCCGCTGTCCGTCTTCCACTTCGACTGCTTCTGGATGCGCGAGTACCAGTGGTGCGACTTCGAGTGGGACCCCGAGGTCTTCCCCGACCCGGAGGGAATGCTCGCCCGGCTGAAGGACAAGGGGCTGAGGGTCAGCGCGTGGATCAACCCGTACATCGCGCAGAAGTCCCCGCTGTTCGACGAGGCCGCCGCCCTCGGGCACCTGGTGCGCCGGCCGAACGGCGACGTGTGGCAGTGGGACCTGTGGCAGGCCGGCATGGGACTGGTCGACTTCACCAGCCCCGACGCCCGCGCGTGGTTCCAGGCGAAGCTGAAGCCGCTGCTGGACCAGGGCGTCGACTGCTTCAAGACGGACTTCGGCGAGCGCATCCCGACCGACGTCGTCTGGCACGACGGCTCCGATCCGGAGCGGATGCACAACTACTACACCCACCTGTACAACCAGACCGTGTTCGAACTCCTGGAGAGGGAGCGGGGGCGGGGCGAGGCCGTGCTCTTCGCCCGCTCCGCCACCGCGGGCGGCCAGCAGTACCCCGTGCACTGGGGCGGCGACTGCTGGTCCTCCTTCGAGGCCATGGCCGAGTCGCTCCGGGGCGGCCTGTCCCTGTCGCTGAGCGGCTTCGGCTTCTGGAGCCACGACATCGGAGGCTTCGAGGGCACGCCCGACCCCGCGGTCTTCAAGCGCTGGCTGGCCTTCGGCATGCTGTCCTCGCACAGCCGTCTGCACGGTTCGTCGTCCTACCGGGTGCCGTGGGAGTTCGGCGAGGAGGCCGTCGACGTCGCCCGACGGTTCACCCTGCTCAAGCACCGCCTCATGCCCTACCTGTACGGCGCCGCCGTCGAGGCCCACCGCACCGGCGTCCCGGTGATGCGGCCCATGCTCCTGGAGTTCCCGCACGACCCGGCGTGCCGCCCGCTCGACCGCCAGTACATGCTCGGCCCCGACCTGCTGGTCGCCCCGGTGTTCAGCGAGGACGGCGAGGTGGAGGTGTACCTCCCCGAGGGCACCTGGACCCACCTCCTCAGCGGCGAGCAGGTCACCGGCCCCGTGTGGCGCACCGAGCGGCACGGCTACGACAGCCTTCCGCTGTACGTCCGCGAGGGCGCCGTCCTGCCGCTGGCCACCGACACCCGGCGGCCCGACGGCGACTGGCTGGACCGTCCGACCCTGCTCGTCCACCCGTCGGCCTCGCTCGACCACACCAGCCAGGTGAGCGTGCCCGACCCGACCGGCGCGCAGGCCGCCGTGTTCCGCGTCCGGCGCGAGGGCGACCTCCTGCGCGTCACCGCGGACGGCTTCGACCGGCCCTTCACCGTGCGCGTCGCCGGCGGCGCGAGCGCGGAGGGAACGGGCGAGGTGACGGTGGCGCTGCGATGAGCGAGCGGCCACGCGCGGGCGCTCGGCCGCTGTGACCGTGCGCCCGGCCGCTTCCGTCCCTCACCCCGCGCCCGGCGGAGCCGCGAGGGGCCGTGCCGTGATCCCCTCGGCCGGATCCTCGACGGGCTCGCCCGCCGCTTCCCCGTCTCGTCGGGGGTGAGCTGGAACAGTCCCGAGGGCGGCTTCTTCGTCGTCGTCACGGTGCCGTTCGACGTCACCGACGAGGCGCTGGAACGCTCGGCGCGCGACCACCGCGTGCTGTGGACGCCGCTGCACCATTTCCACGACGCCACGGCGGTGGACACCGGCGCCGCCGCCGGGCCGCTGCGCTGTCTGCGCCTGTCCTGCAGCGGCCCGGGACCGCAGGGCATCGACGAGGCACTCGACCGCTTCGCCGACTTCGTGCGGTCCCGCGACGCGCTGTAGCAGGGCCCCGGCCCGGCTGCCCGGGCGACACCCGCCCGGGGACGACACCGATTCCGGTGCCGACCCCGGGCGGTTCATGCCCGATCGGGCATCGGCCGCCGGGCGCCGCCGACAGCGTGTCGCGCGGGCCGAACCCGCACCCGGCCTTCCCGCGCAGGCCGCACCGCGGCTCCTGAACCGGCCCGCGATCCGGCAAGCCGAGTACGGAGGAAGATCACTACCCTGCATGGGTGCTCTCATACGACGAGTTGACTTCACCCGAACGTGAGCTGTGGGATGCGTTTCCCGAGGGACGCCGCGTGGATCTGCGCACGGGTGTGCCCGAGGACGACCGTGTCGACGAGGGCGGGCAGTGGGGCCCCGGACGGACGGTCCGGGCCGCCGTGATCGTGGCGCTCCTCCAGGGCGCGAACACCGCGCAGTCCGGCGCGGTCCCGTACCTGAGGCTCGACGGGGCGCGGATATCCGGGCACCTCGACCTGGCCGGCGCGCAGATCGCTCACGCTTTCCGGCTCGAGGACTGCTGGTTCGAGGAGGGCGTGAACCTCTTCGGGGCCTCGGCCCGGTCGATCGCCATCGTGGGCAGCCGGGTACCGGGCGTGGAAGCCGGCCTGATCCGTATCGAGGGGCGCCTCGACCTGCGATGCTCTCGTCTGCAAAGCGGCTCCGCCTCGCCCTTCCACCGCAGGGTCACCGCCCTGTCGCTCATCAACGCCCACGTGAGCGGCGCCGTGAACCTCAGCGGCGCCCGGATCGACGCACCCGGGGAATGGGCGGTGTCCGCCGGCGGCCTGGTCGCGGAGGGCGGCGTCTACTGCGTCGACGGATTCGTCGCGCACGGCGAAGTTCGTCTCATGGGGGCGCAGCTGCCGGGCGGACTGCACATGCGGGGCGCACTACTGGAGCGCCCAGGCCGGCGCGGGGTGGCGCTCGCCCTGGACAACGCCGTGGCCTCGACGCTCGACTTCTCCGGCGGGTTCACCGCGAACGGGACCGTACGGCTGCGGGGCGCCCGGATCTCGGACAGCCTGACCTTTGAAGGAGCCGTCCTGAACGGGCCGCCCGACGGCCACGGCCCGGCATTGGCCGCCCTGCTGATGCAGGCCGCCGACTTCGACCTCACCCTCGCCCGGCCGCCGTCCGGCACCGTGGACCTGCGGGGCGCGCAGGTGTCCTACCTCCACGACAGCGACCACAGCTGGCCGGACGTCGTGGAGCTGGACGGCTTCGTCTACGGCTCCATCAAGGTGGACGAGGCGGGTGAGCGACGGGAGGCGGTGGGGCGGCGGGACTCCGTGGCCCGCCGAGTGGCGTGGATACGGCGCGGCCCGGGCTACAACCCCCAGCCCTATGAGCAGTTGGCGAGCTGGTACCGGAAGGCCGGCCACGACGACGACGCCCGCCGCGTACTCCTGGCCAAACAGCGCCATCGGCGTCGAACTCTGCCCCCGGCCGCGCGTGTGTGGGGGTACCTGCTCGACCTGACCGTCGGCTATGGCTACCGCCCCTGGCTGGCCGGCGTCTGGCTCCTCGCACTGACCCTGCTGGGCACGCTGTCCTTCGGCACTCACTCCCCCACCCCGGTCAAACGAGGCGAGGGCGCCCCGTTCCAGCCCCTCGTCTACACACTCGACCTGTTGATCCCCATCGGTGGTCTGGGTCAGCGCACGGCCTGGTACTGGCCGGATCACGGCCTCCAGTGGCTGGCCTACCTGCTGATCGCCTTCGGCTGGATGCTGACGACCGCCGTCATCGCGGGTGTCACCCGCACCCTGCAGAAGAACTAGCGATCGGCAGCTGTCTTCAAGCGTCGCCGGCAGAGCAGCGCGCACCCGGCAGGGAGGAACCCTTCGTGGAGGTCGTCGTGGATCTCCCGGCGGATCCGCAGGCGACGGGACCGATGCAGGTGAGCGAAGGCGCGCTCGGCTAGTGGCTGTGGTCAGTACGGCCCCGACATGTCCTGACCCTCGACATCGAGCGCCGTCCCGTACAGCCGGTCCACCCTCAGCCGGACGACCACCCGGCGCTCGGCGACCAGCTGCTCCAGGAACCCCTTCTCGTCCTCGGGTTTCGCGGCCTTCGAAACGATGTCGAGCAGTTCCCGCCCCACCGCGTCACCAGGAACCGTCGTCATGCCGGAGACCTCGGCCTCGCCCTCGGCGACGGCGAACGACCACACGTCGCCGCCCTGCACGTGCAGCGCCGCGCGCGGGTTGCGCCGCAGATGCCCGACCTTGATCCGGTCGGCTCTCGTCGAGAACCGCGCGATGCGGGCTCCGGCGTCCCAGCTGTACAGCATGGTGGTCAGGTGGGGGTGGCCACTGCGCCCGACGGTGGCGAGCGTGCCGAACCGCTGCCTGCCGAGCAGGTGGGAGAGGGCTTCGTCGGACAGTGGACGAGGAGCTGGTCCTTGGGTCATGACGTGATCAACGTCCTTGGCCGCCCAGGAATTTCATGGACAGCGCGAGCCCGGCGCCCGCTTCCGCGACACGCCCTGGAGGCCGGGGCACCGGCGGCCGCCGCACGGCGAACCCCGGCACGGGACGGACGCGGCCGGGGTTCGCCGGCAGGCTCAGCGGGACGTGGGGAACAACTGGAGCTTGGCCTTGCGGCCGGAGACCGATTTCACCCAGATCTTCAGGTTGTTGAGCTTGACGGTGCCGCCCGGACTGGTGCTGCCGCTCAGGCGTACTCCACCCGAGGTGGCCGACATCGCCACGGCCCGGGAACTGACGTGGGTGATCTCCAGCTTCCCGAATCCGAACCTGCGGCTGTCGACCTTGATGCTCTTGGGCGCGGACACGGTGATCTGGCACCGTCCGTCGTAGCAGGGCCCGTTGCCGGCGGCGGACGCCCCCGGCGTCATCAGGCCCAAGCCCAGGGTGCCCGCCATGGTCAGCGTCACCGCCGCCGTGACCGGCCGGCGCATTCCCGTACTCATCAGTCAGATCTCCTGCTTCCGGGAGGAATTTCACGTTCGACTTTTCCCGTCCGCCGGTTCCGGGGCCCCTTTTCGGCAGGCGCCCGGTCACCGGCGTGGTCAACGGACCGTAGCAACGTGGTGGTCGCCGCATCCGCACACGATCGGAAATCTCCGGAATCCGCCCGCAGGCGACCAGGGCCGGGACGCACCTGCTTACGGGAAGGCGGAAGTGAGCGTTTTCCGGGTCCGGCCGAGCCGGTTCCCCGCCCACCCGGCCGCCGTCACCGGAGCCGGCCGGCGCGTCGGCTGTGACAGCCCGTCGCGGTCCAGCCGGGAGTGCCGTCGCCGGTTCGGCGCGCTCCCGGGCCGGGACACGGCCCGTCTGCGGGACACCGTGCTCCCTCCGGCGGGCGTCCTGCCCCGAGCCGAACCGAGCCGAACCGAGCCGGGCCGGGCCGGGCCGGAAGCCGTGTCGCCGCGGCACGCGGACGGCGTGCGCCCGGCGCCCGGAAGCCGCTGAGGCAGGGGGCCGGAACCCGCCGTGCCGCTGCCCGGCCTTGCGCCCTGGCGCTCCTCCCGGTCCTGTGCCCCGCGCCCCGGAGCGCCGGGACGCGGGGGGTGGGGGAGCGGAGGCGGTTCAGAGCCCCGCCGCGGTGCGCAGGGCGTCCACGCGGTCGGTGCGTTCCCAGGTGAAGTCGGGCAGTTCGCGG
>NZ_BAAATK010000068.1:0-24639 GCF_039533365.1 Streptomyces glaucus | reverse complement strand
CCGGGGCCGCCGCGCTGCCGGCGGGCGCCGCGGGGGCCGGGCGGGCGGCGGGGCGGTGGCCCCGGCCGGCGCGGTCGCCGGCGTCGGAGCGGCGGGGCGCTTCCCCGGCGCGGACGACCTGGACACGTTCTGGGCGAAGCTGCGCGAGGGCGCCGACCTGGTCCGCCCCTATCCCGGGGACCGCTTCGACGGGCCCTACGCCGACGTCGTCCGGCGGTCGGACTTCCCGAAGTGGGCGGGACAGCTGGACGGGGTCGACCGGTTCGACGCGGACTTCTTCCACCTGTCCCGGCTGGAGGCCGAGCTGATGGACCCCCAGCAGCGCCTCGCCCTGGAGACCGTGTGGGCCGCGCTGGAGAACGGCGGCTACGCGCCCGCCCGGCTGCCCGGGAACACCGGCGTGTTCTTCGGCGTGTCCGGCTACGACTACCACCAGCTGCTCAACGCCTCCCAGGTCGCCCCCGACGGCTACACCGCCACCGGCAACGCCCACTCGATGCTGGCCAACCGGATCTCGTTCCTGCTCGACGTGCACGGCCCCAGCGAGCCGGTCGACACCGCCTGCTCCAGCTCGCTGGTCGCCCTGCACCGCGCCGTGGAGAGCATCCGCAGCGGACGCTGCGAGATGGCCATCGCCGGCGGGGTCAACCTGCTGCTCAGCGTCGACACGTTCGTGTCCACGCAGATGTCCGGCATGCTCAGCCCCGACGGCCGCTGCAAGACCTTCTCCGACCGGGCCGACGGCTACGTGCGCGGCGAGGGCGTCGCCGCGGTGCTGCTCAAGCCGCTGGAGCAGGCACGCCGCGACGGCGACGCCATCTGGGGCGTCGTCATCGGCAGCGCCGAGAACCACGGCGGGCGCGCCCAGTCGCTCACCGCGCCCAACGGGGCGGCGCAGACCGCCCTCATCCAGGACGCCATGCGCGGCATCGACCCCGACAGCATCGGCTACGTCGAGACCCACGGCACCGGCACCCGGCTCGGCGACCCGGTGGAGATCGAAGCGCTCCACCGGGCCCACCGCGCCCTGCGCGAAGCCCGCGGCGCGCGGCGCGCGGACGGCCCGCGCAACCCGGCGTGCGCGCTCGGCTCGGTGAAGACCAACATCGGCCACCTGGAGGCCGCGGCCGGCCTCGCCGGCGTGCTGAAGGTGCTGCTCGCCATGCGGCACGGCGAACTGCCGCCCACCCTGCACTGCGCCGACCTCAACCCGCTGCTCCCGCTGGACGACGGCGACTTCGAGGTCGTGCGCGAACTGCGGCCCTGGCGGCGGCGCGTGGACGCCGAGGGCCGGCCCTGGCCGCTGCGCGCCGCCGTCAGCAGCTTCGGATTCGGCGGCGCCAACGCCCACGTCGTCCTGGAGGAGCCGCCCGCCCCGCCGGTCCTTCCGCCCGCCCCGCCCGAGCCGCAGGCGTTCGTCCTGTCCGCCCGCGACCCGGAGCGGCTGCGCACCTCGGCCCGGCAGCTCGCCGACCACCTCGACCGGGCCCGCCGCGAGGGCCGCGCACCGGACCCGGCCGACCTGGCGTTCACCCTGCAACTCGGCCGCGCCGCCCTGGAGGAGCGGCTCGCCTTCGTCGCCCGCGGGATCGACGAGGTGAGCGCCGTGCTGCACCGGTTCGCCGACGGCGCCCCGCCCGCCCACGTCAGCACCGGCAGCCTGCGCCGCTCCCGCGGGACCGGCGTGCAACGCGACCCGGTGCCCGCGCCCGGGATCGCGCAGGCGCTGCGCGAACGCCGTCTGGACGCCGTCACGGCCGCCTGGTGCCGGGGCGAGACCGTCGACTGGCGGCCCCTGCACCCCGCCGGACGGCGACGCACCCTGCGCCTGCCCGGCCACCCCTTCGCACGGGAGCGGTACTGGGTGCCCGCCCCGGACGCCGCCCCGCCGCACCCCGCCCCGGACGCCGGCCGGCCCCGGCCGCCCGCCCCGGACGCCCCGCCCCCGTTCGACGCCGACGCCTACGCGGCGGCACTCGACGCGGTGCTCGACGACCGCGCCGGGCCGGACGCCCTGAGCAGATTCTGACGGAGCCCGCCATGACCGTCGAGCGCCCCCTCCCGGAGCCGAGCCTTCCCCCTCTCGCACGAAAGCCCCCCATGGACACCACACCCTCCGCACCGCAGCGTCCCGCGCCCCGGGACCTCCTGCTGACGCCGCACTGGCACGGGCAGCCCCTCGGCGACCGGACCCCGGCCGCCGCGCCCGCCCGGCGCCTGATCGTGCTGTGCGACGCCGACGACGCCCACGAGGCCGCCGTCCGCCGCCACCTGCCCGGAGTGTCCCTCGCCCGGGTGGACAGCGCCGGTGACGGACCGGCCGCGACCTACCGACGGGCCGCCACCCGGCTCCTCGGCGAACTGCAGCGCCTGCTCGGGCAGCCGCACCGGGAACGGCGCGTCGTCCAGGTGGTCTGCCCCGAGCGCCGCCCCCACGGTTACGCCGGCCTGCTCGGCATGCTGCGCAGCGCCGCCCTGGAGGAGCCGGCGCTGGCCGTGCAGCTCGTCGAGTTCGCCCCGTGGCCCGCCGCCGAGGACCTGGCCGGGATCCTCCGGGCCGAGCAGGACGCCGCGGACGCGCACGTGCGCTACCACGACGGGCACCGGCAGCTGCCGCGGTGGCGGCCCGCCGCGGAGCTCCCGGCGGCCGAGGCGCGGCTCTGGCGCCCCGACGGCGTGTACCTGGTCACCGGCGGCGCGGGCGGCATCGGCCGGCTGCTCGCCGCCGACCTCGCCCGGCACGCCCCCGAGGCCCGCCTCGTGGTGTGCGGGCGCCGCGCGCCCGACGGCGTGGACCGGCGCGGACTCGCCGCCGCCGAGTACGTCCGGGCCGACGTCACCGACGCCGCCGCGGTCGCCGAGACGGTCGACGGCGTCGTACGGCGGCACGGGCGCCTCGACGGCATCGTCCACGCGGCCGGGCTGCTGCGCGACGGCTACGTCCTGCGCAAGAGCCACCAGGAACTGCACGAGGTGCTGGCGCCCAAGGTGGCCGGCCTGGTCCACCTCGACGAGGCCAGCAGCCACCTCCCGCTCGACTTCCTCATCGCCTTCTCCTCCGGCTGCGGCAGCCTCGGCAACGCCGGGCAGGCCGACTACGCCGCCGCCAACGGCTTCCTGGACGCCTACCTGTCCCACCGCAGCCACCTCGTCGCGTCCGGACTGCGGCACGGCCGGAGCCTGTCCCTCGCCTGGCCGCTGTGGCGCGAGGGCGGCATGAGCGTCCCCGCCGACGACCTGCCCGCACTCGCCGAGCGCTTCGGCCACCCCCTCGACACGGCCACCGCGCTGGCCGCCCTGCACGAGGCGGTGCGGCTGGACGCGCCGCACGTGCTGGTCGCCGACCGGCGGGGGACCGGGCCGCAGGCCCGTACGGAGCAGCCCTCCGCAGCAGGGATCCCGCAGCCCGGCACGCCGGCGGCGCCGTCCGCCGCCGCGCTGCGCGCCGGCGTGCTGGCCAAGGTCAAGGAACTCCTCGCCACCACGCTGCGCCTGGACGCCGCCCGGCTCGACGCCGACGCGCCGCTGGACGGCTACGGCATCGACTCGCTCGCCGTCACCCGGCTCAACCGGCACCTGGAGCAGTGGTTCGGCGCCCTGCCCAAGTCGCTGCTGTACCAGCACCCCACCCTGCGGGAACTCGCCCACCACCTGGCCGACCACCACCCGGAGGGCTGCCGGCGCTGGCTCGACGGCGCACCGGCCGCGCCCGCCGCCGCACCGGCTCCGGCCGCCCCGGACGCGCCCGCGGCCACGGACCGGGCCACGGACACGGCCGTACGGCCCCCCGCCCCGGCCGCGCCGGCGGCGTCCGCCGCGCCCCCCGCCCCCGCGGCCGCTCCGCGGGCCGCCGTGACCGCCCGCCCCCGGCCGGCCGACGAGCCGATCGCCGTCATCGGACTGAGCGGCCGCTACCCCGACGCCCCCGACCTCGCCGCGTTCTGGCGCAACCTGCGGGCCGGACGCGACAGCGTGCGCGAGATCCCCGCCGAGCGCTGGCCGCTGGACGGCTTCTTCGAGCCGGACGCCCGGCGCGCCGTACGGCAGGGCGCCAGCTACAGCAAATGGGGCGCGTTCCTGGACGACTTCGCCCGGTTCGACGCCGCGTTCTTCGGCATCGCGCCGCGCACCGCCGCCGACATGGACCCGCAGGAACGGCTGTTCATCGAGTGCGCCTGGGCCGTGCTGGAGGACGCCGGGTACACGCCCCGGCGCCTCGCCGAGCAGCACGGCTCCCGGGTGGGCGTGTTCGCGGGCGTCACCAAGACCGGCTTCGACCGGCACCGCCCCGCCGCGCCGGACGGCGACGTGCCGCCGGCCCCCCGGACCTCCTTCGCCTCCCTCGCCAACCGCGTGTCCTACCTCCTGGACCTGCGCGGCCCGAGCATGCCGGTCGACACGATGTGCTCGGCGTCCCTGACCGCCGTCCACGAGGCGTGCGAGCAACTGCGGCGCGGCGCCTGCGAACTGGCCATCGCGGGCGGCGTCAACCTGTACCTGCACCCCTCGACCTACGTCGACCTGTGCCGCTCGCGGATGCTCGCCTCCGGCGACCGCTGCCGCAGCTTCGGCGCGGGCGGCGACGGCTTCGTGCCCGGCGAGGGAGTCGGCGCCGTCCTGCTCAAGCCGCTGTCCCGGGCGGAGGCCGACGGCGACCCGGTGCGCGCGGTCATCCTCGGCTCCAGCGTCAACCACGGCGGCCGCAGCAACGGCTACACCGTGCCCAACCCGCGCGCCCAGGCCGCCCTGGTGCGCGAGGCCCTGGAACGCGCGGGCGTGACCCCCGACCAGGTCGGGTACGTCGAGGCGCACGGCACCGGCACCCGGCTCGGCGACCCGGTGGAGATCGACGGCCTCACGCAGGCGTTCACCGAGGGCCTGCCGGACAGCGCGGACCGCCCGTCGTGCGCCCTGGGCACGGTGAAGTCGAACATCGGCCACCTGGAGGCCGCCGCCGGCATCGCCGGTCTCACCAAGGCGGTCCTCCAGCTCGAACACGGCGAGCTGGTGCCGAGCCTGCACGCCGAACCGCCCAACCCGGAGATCGACTTCGCCGCGACCCCGTTCACGGTGCAGACCCGGCGGGCACCCTGGCCGGCCCCCGCCGACGGCCGGCCCCGCGTGGCGGGCGTGTCCTCCTTCGGCGCGGGCGGGGCCAACGCGCACGTCGTCCTCGCCGAGTACCGGGCCCCCGCCGGCCGCCCCGCCCCGCCCCCCTCGTCCGGCCCCTTCCTGCTGCCGCTGTCCGCCCGCACCCCGCAGGCGCTGCGCGCCCGCGTCGAGCAGATGGCGGCGTGGCTGGACGGCGCCGGTGCGCCCGTCGACCTCGGCGCCGTCGCCTTCACGCTGCAGACCGGCCGCGAGGAGATGGACGAGCGGCTGTGCTTCGTCGCGGCGCGCGCCGAGGAGTGGCGCGCCCAGCTGGCCGCCTACCTCGCCGACCCGGACGCCGACGGCCCCTGGGGCCGCGGCCGCGTGCGCACCACCCGGGAGACCCGGGCGGCACTGGCGGACACACCCGAGGTCCGCGGGCTCGCCGACCAGTGGGCCGCCCGCGGCGAGTGGCTGCGGCTGGCCGCCTTCTGGGCCAAGGGCATGCCGCTCGACTGGACCCGGCTGCACGACGGCGACCGCACCCCGGCGCGCCTGCACCTGCCGACGTACCCGTTCGCCGGGCCCCGGTACTGGTTCGACACGGCCGCCTCCCTCGCCGACCCCGCGGCCGCGGCCGCCCCCGCCCCCGGGACGGCCCGCGAGACCCCCGCGCCCGCGGCGCCCGCCCCCGCCCCCGGCGCCGACGCCCGCGAGATCGAACGCATCGTCCTGGCCACGGTCGGCGACGCCCTCCAGATGCCGGCCGACGAGATCGACCGGCGCCGGCCCTTCGCCGACCTCGGGCTCGACTCCATCCTCGGCGTCAACGTGGTGCAGACGCTCAACGAGACGCTGGGCACCGGCCTGGAGACCACCGACCTCTTCGACCACGGCTCGGTGGAGCGGCTGCACACGTTCATCGTGCGGACCTACGGCGACACCCTGCGCACCCCGGCCGCCCCCGCCGCCCCCGGGGCGTCGGAGGCCGCCGCCGCATCGCCGGCCGCCGGGACGCCCCGCCCGCGCCCCCTGCCCGCCGACGAACCCATCGCCGTCGTCGGCCTGGCCGCCCGCTTCGCCGACGCGCCCGACCCGCGGGCCCTGTGGCGCCACATCGCCGCCGGGGACGACCTGGTCGGCCCGGTCACCCGCTGGGACCTCGACCGCGAGGCACCCGGCGTGTCCTGCCGCGCCGGCAGCTTCGTCGACGGCATCGACCGCTTCGACCCGGTGTTCTTCGGGATCTCCGGCGTCGAGGCCGCCGCCATGGACCCGCAGCAGCGGATCTTCCTGGAGGAGTGCTGGAACGCCCTGGAGGACGCCGGCTACACCGGTGAACGCCTCACCTCCCGCACCTGCGGCGTCTACGTCGGCTGCTACGCCGGCGACTACCACGAGCACCTGGGCGAGCGGGCCCCCGCCCAGGCCCTGTGGGGCACCATGGGCTCGGTGGTGGCCTCCCGCATCGCCTACCACCTCGACCTGACCGGGCCCGCCCTCAGCGTCGACACCTCCTGCTCCAGCTCCCTGGTCGCCCTCCACCTGGCCTGCCGCGACCTCCGGGCGGGCGCCGCCGACATGGCCCTGGCGGGCGGCGTGTTCATCCAGACCACCCCCCGCCTGTACGTCTCCGCCGACCGCGCCGGCATGCTCTCCCCGAGCGGACGCTGCCGCAGCTTCGACGCCGACGCCGACGGCTTCGTGCCCGGCGAGGGCGCCGGCGTCGTCGTCCTCAAACGGCTCTCCGACGCCGAACGCGACGGCGACCACGTCTACGGCCTGATCCGCGGCTCCGGCGTCAACCAGGACGGCACCACCAACGGCATCACCGCGCCCAGCGCCGTCTCGCAGGAGCGGCTGCTGCGCACCGTGCACGAGGAGTGCGGCATCACCCCCGGCGGCATCCAGCTCGTCGAGGCCCACGGCACCGGCACCCCGCTCGGCGACCCCATCGAGTTCCGCGCCCTGCGCCGGGCGTTCGAAGGCGCCCCCGAGGGAAGCTGCTCGCTCGGCTCGATCAAGACCAACCTCGGCCACACCCAGTTCGCCGCGGGCGTCGCCGGCGTCATCAAGGCGCTGCTCGCGCTGCACCACCGGCAGCTGCCGCCCACCCTGCACTTCACCCGCGGCAACCCGGCGATCGCCCTGCAGGGCAGCCCGTTCCGCGTCGACACCCGGCTGCGCCCGTGGCCGCGGCCGGACCACGGGCCGCGCCGCGCCGCCGTCAGCTCGTTCGGCGCCAGCGGCACCAACGCGCACGTCGTCCTGGAGGAGTACGCACAGCCCGCGCACACCGACGAGGACGGCACCGAGCACGCCTTCCTGCTGTCCGCCCGCACCCCCGAGGCCCTGCGCCAGGCGGCGCGGCGCCTGGCCGACCACCTCGGCGCCGCGCCCGCCCTGCCGGCCGGCGCGGTCGCCCACACCCTCGCCGCCGGCCGACGGCACTTCGCCCACCGCCTGGCCGTCCTCGCCGCCGACCTGCCGGCCCTCGCCGCACACCTCCGGTCCTGGCTCGCCGGCACCGGCGGCCCGGCCGTCCACCAGGGCGAGGTCTCCGCGCAGGCCGCCCCGGCCGCCGCCCCCGCGACGCGGCCCACCCCGCGGGAGCTGGCCCGCGCCTACGTCGAGGGCCGCGTCGACCGGTTCGCCGACCACTTCCCGGCCGGCGCCCGCCGGGTGGTGCCGCTGCCGACGTACCCGTTCGAACGCGACCGCTACTGGGCCGACGAGGCCCGGCCCGACGGCGAGCGGGCCACCGCGCCCGACGCGTACCGGTGGCCGCTCACCGGCACCGAGTTCTTCCTGGCCGACCACCACGTCGGCGGTCGCCCGGTCCTGCCCGCCGTGGTCTCCCTGGAGGCCGTGCGCCGCGCGGTGTCGGGGGAGACCTTCGCGCCGCTCGGCCTGCGCGACGTGGTCTGGCCGGCCCCCTTCGCACCGGACGCCGACGGACCGGGCGCCCGGTCGGCCGAACTGCGCGTCGAACTCGACGCCGACCGCACCGGTTTCCGCGTCCGGCGGGCCGGCGCCGCGCCGCGCGAGGTGCACGCCCAGGGCCGGATCGCCACCCCCGCCGCACCGTCGGCCGGCCGGATCCGGCCCGAGGAACTCCGGGCCCGCTGCGACCGGCACACCCTGACCCGCGAGCAGTGCTACGCCGCCCTCGGCGCCGTCGGCATCCGGCACGGGGAGCGCCTGCGCGCCCTGGACTCCCTCGCCGTCGGCGACGGCGAGGTGCTGGCCCGGCTGGTGCTGCCCGAAGCCGCCGGCGACACGTCGTACGCGCTGCACCCGGCGATGCTCGACGCCGCGATCCAGGCGGTCGTCGGCCTGTACGGCGACCGCACCGGCGCCCTGGCCGACCACGCCGGCGCCCCCGCCCTGCCGTTCGCGCTCGACTCCCTCGACATCCTCGGCCCGACCACCGACCGCATGTGGGCCCATCTGCGGCACAGCGACGGCTACGCCCCGTCCGCGCGGCGCGGCGTGCAGAAAGCGGACATCGACGTGTACGACGACGAAGGACGCCTCCGCGTCAGTCTGCGCGGCTACTCCTCCCGCCACCGCACCGCACCGGACGCCGCCCCTGGCACCGCACCGGCGTCCGAGCCCGTGCGGACCGCCCCCGGGGTCCCGCACCCCGCGCCCGGGCAGCCGGACCCCGGGCCCGGGACGCCCGAGGCCTGCCTGCTCGTCCCCGTCTGGGACGCCCTGCCGGCCGGCGCCGCGCCCCGCTGGCCCGCGCCCGCGACGCGCCTGGCCGTCCTCGGCGGCACCGCCGAGGAGCGGGCCGAGCTGCGCCGCCGCTACCCGGACGCCACCGTCCTGGACCCGCGCGACGCCGACTCGCCGCAGCGGCTCGCCGCGCTGCTGCCGTCCGGCGTCGAGCACGCCGTGTGGCTGGCCCCGGAGCGCGCCACCCGGCCCGGCAGCGGCACCGACGCCGTCCTGACCGCGTTCCGCCTCGTCAAGGCGCTCCTCGCGGACGGAGCCGACGCCCGCGAACTCGGCCTGACCGTGATCACCCGGCAGGCACGCCGGCTGGCCGGCGACCGTGCCGTCGACCCGGCGCACGCCGGCGTGCACGGCCTGTTCGGCACCGTCGCCAAGGAGTACCCGCACTGGCGGGTCCGGGTGGCCGACATCGGCGCCGACGCCGCCGTCCCCTGGGACGAGGTGCTGGCCCTGCCCGCCGACCCGCGCGGCGAGACGCTCGCCCACCGGGACGGCGAGTGGTACCGCCAGCGCCTGCTCGAACTCACCGCGCCCGCGCCCACGCCCGGCGAGGAGCAGCTGCGGCCCGGCGACGTGGTCGTGGCCATCGGCGGCGCCGGAGGCATCGGCACGGTGTGGACCGAGCACGTGATGCGCCGCCACGGCGCCCGGGTCGTCTGGATCGGCCGCCGCCCCCTGGACGAGACCGTCGAGGCCCGCCGCACCGCGCTCGCCGGGCACGGGCCGCGCCCCGACTACGTGCAGGCGGACGCCACCGACCCGGCCGCGCTGCGCGCCGCCTGCGAGGAGATCGTCCGCCGGCACGGCCCCGTGCGCGCCGTCCTGCACACCGCCATCGTCCTCGGCGACCAGAGCCTGGCCCGCATGGACGAGGACCGGTTCCGCGCCACGTACGCCGCCAAGGCCGACGTGTCGGTCAACCTCGCCGACGCCTTCGGCGACCAGCCGCTGCGGTTCGTGGCGTTCTTCTCCTCCATGCAGGCGTTCTTCAAGGCGCCCGGGCAGGCCAACTACGCCGCCGGCTGCACCTTCTCCGACGCCTGGGCGGAGTACCTGCGCGACCGCCTGCCCTGCCCGGTCAAGGTGATGAACTGGGGCTACTGGGCCGGCGTCGGCATCGTCACCGGCGACGACTACCGCCGCCGCATGGCACAGGCCGGGCTCGCCTCGATCGAACCCGACGAGGGCATGGCCGCCTACGACACCCTGCTCGCCTCGCCGTACCCGCAGCTCGCCCTGCTGAAGGCCACGCACCCGGGCAGCATCGACGGCCTGTACGGCGAGGACGCCGTCGAACACCACCCGGTGCGCACCCCGTCCCTGATCGCCGCCCTGCGCGACGGTCGCCCCGACCGGCGCGAGGAGATCGGGCGGCTGCGCGCCGAGGCCGACGGACACGCCGGCTCCATGCACGACGCGCTGCTGCGCATCACCTGGGCGCTGCTGCGCTCCCTCGGCCTGTTCGACGGCACACGCGCCGCCACCGCCGACGAGTGGCGCGCGACGGGCGGCATCACCGCCGGCTACGCCCGGTGGACGGCGCACACCCTGCACGTGCTGACCGAGGCCGGCTACCTGCGGCGCGACGCCGACGGCCGCTACGCGGCGGCCGCCCCCGGCCCCGTGGACCTCGACGCCGCCTGGCGGGACTGGGACGCCGCCCGCGCGGTCTGGGAGACCCAGGACGCCAAGCGCGCCCAGGCCGTCCTGGTCGACACCACGCTGCGCGCCCTGACCGACGTCCTCACCGGCCGCCGCCCGGCGACCGACGTGATGTTCCCCAACTCCTCGCTGCGCCTGGTCGAGTCCGTCTACAAGAACAACCCGGTCGCCGACTACTTCAACGCCGTCCTCGCCGACACCCTGGTGGACTACCTGCGCCGCCGGCTCGCCGACGACCCGGCCGCGCGCATCCGGATCCTGGAGGTCGGCGCCGGCACCGGCGGCACCAGCGCGGTCGTCTTCCGGCGGCTGCGGCAGTGGAGCGAGCACGTCGAGACGTACTGCTACACCGACCTGTCCAAGGCGTTCCTGCTGCACGCCCGCCGGGAGTACGGCGACATCGCCCCCTACCTCGACGAGCGGCTGCTGAACATCGAACAGCCGCTCGCCGGCCAGTCCGTGCGGCCCGGCGACTTCGACGTGGTCGTCGCCACCAACGTGCTGCACGCCACCCGCAACATCCGCACCACCCTGCGCAACGTCAAGGCCGCGCTGCGCCCGCACGGCGTGCTGCTCCTCAACGAGCTGAGCGACAACGTCTTCTTCAGCCACCTGACGTTCGGGCTGCTGGAGGGCTGGTGGCGCTACGACGACCCGGCGCCGCGCATCGCCGGCTCGCCCGGCCTCACCCCCGCCGCCTGGCGGCGCCTCCTCGGCGAACTCGGCTTCCGGGGCGCCTTCGTCGCCGCCGAGGGCGCCGACGACCTGGGCCAGCAGGTGATCGTCGCCGAGAGCGACGGCGCGATCCGCCAGCCGCGCCCCGACGGCGTCTGCGCGTTCCGGGGCGTCACGCCCCCGGCGGCCCGGCCCGCCCCGGCGGACGCGCCGGCCCTCACGGCGGACGCGCCGGCCGCCGCGGTGGACGCGCCGGCCCCCACGGCGGCCCGGCCCGGGCCCGCCGACGCGCCCGCGTCCGGGGCGGCTCCGGCCGCGCCCGCCGCCGCGCCCGGGGGGACCGCGGCCGTGCCCGCACCGGGTGAGGACCTGGCGACGCGACTGCGCGAACCGGCCCGCGCCTTCTTCCGCGGGCTCGTCGCCGACACGCTGCGCCTGCCGCTGCCGGACATCAAGGCGGACGTGCCCCTGGAGCGCTACGGCATCGACTCCATCCTCGTCGTGCAGCTCACCGAAGCGGTCCGCGCGCACCTGCGCGATGTCGGAAGCACCCTGTTCTTCGAGGTGCGCACCATCGACGGTCTGGTGGACCACTTCGTGCGCACCCAGCCGGACGAACTCGCCGCACTCGTCGGCGTCGGCCCCACGGCACCCGCCGCCCCGGCGGCGGCACAGCCGGCACCGGAAGCCGGACGGGCTGCCTCCGCCGAGGAGCGGTCCCCCGGCCCCGACCGGCGACCGGCTGCCGCCGCCGGCGACGGCGACCGCGGCACGGCCATCGCCGTCGTCGGCATGGCCGGCCGCTACCCCGGCGCCCGGGACCTGGACGCCTTCTGGGAGAACCTGCTCGCCGGCCGGGACAGCGTCACCGAGATCCCCGCCGACCGCTGGGACCACGACCGGTTCTACGACCCGCGCCGCGGCGTGCCCGGCCGGACCTACAGCAAGTGGGGCGGCTTCATCGACGGCGTCGACGAGTTCGACCCGCTCTTCTTCGGGATCGCGCCCAGCGTCGCGTCCACCATGGACCCGCAGGAGCGGCTGTTCCTGCAGTGCGCGTACGAGACGCTGCAGGACGCCGGCTACACGCGCGACGCGCTGCGCTCGGCCGCCCGGCGCCGCGTCCACCGCGACGCCGGGGACATCGGCGTCTTCGTCGGCGCGATGTACACCGAGTACCAGCTCCACGGCGCGGAGGCCATCGCGCGCGGCGAGCACGTCGTCGTCCCCGGCAGCCTGGCGTCCATCGCCAACCAGGTGTCGTACTTCCTCGACGCGAGCGGTCCCAGCGTCGCCGTCGACACCATGTGCGCCTCCGCGCTGACCGCCGTCCACCTGGCGTGCGCCGCGATCCGCAGCGGCGAGTGCGCGGTCGCGCTGGCCGGCGGCGTCAACGTGTCGGTGCACCCGAGCAAGTACCTGATGATCGGCCAGGGCCAGTTCGCCTCCAGCGACGGCCGCTGCCGCAGCTTCGGCGAGGGCGGCGACGGCTACGTGCCCGGCGAGGGCGTCGGCGCCGTCCTGCTGCGCCCGCTCGCCGACGCCGTCGCCGACGGCGACCGCATCCTCGGCGTGATCCGCGGCACCGCCGTCAACCACGGCGGCCGCACCCACGGCTTCACCGTGCCCAACCCGCACGCGCAGGCCGCGGTGATCCGCAGCGCCTGGCGGCAGGCCGGCATCGACCCGCGGGACATCCAGTACGTCGAGGCCCACGGCACCGGCACCGCGCTGGGCGACCCCATCGAGATCGCCGGCCTGAAGTCCGCCTTCGCCGAGTTCACCGACGACCGGGCCTTCTGCGCCATCGGCTCCGCCAAGTCGAACATCGGCCACCTGGAGAGCGCGGCGGGCATCGCGGGCCTGGCCAAGATCCTGCTCCAGATGCGGCACGGCCGCCTCGTGCCGTCGCTGCACGCCGAACGCACCAACCCCCACATCGACTTCGCCGACACCCCCTTCGTCCTGCAGCGCGAGGCCGCTCCGTGGCCGCGCCCCGAGGGACGGCCCCGGCTCGCCGCCCTCTCCGCCTTCGGCGCCGGCGGATCCAACGCCCACCTCGTCGTGGAGGAGTACGTCATGTCCGACCCGGGCCCCCGGCGCACCGGTTCCGTCGTCGCGGTGCTGTCCGCCCAGGACGCCGACCGGCTGCGCGACTCGGCGCGGCGGCTGTCCGACGCGCTGCGCTCCGGCGCCTGGAGCGACGGCGACCTCGCCGACATCGCCTACACCCTCCAGGTCGGCCGGGAGGCGATGGACGCCCGCTTCGCCGTGGTGACGGACACCCTGCCGGGCCTGCTGGCCGCGCTCGACGCGTGCGCCGACGGCGCCGCACTGCCCGCCGGGGCGTACCTGCGCGACGGCGGCGGACGCGGCGAACCCGCCGCCGCGTTCACCGACGACGACGACTTCCAGGACACCGTCGCCCGCTGGGCCGCCCGCGGCAAGCTCGCGCCCCTCGCCGAGGCGTGGACGCACGGCCTCACGGTGGACTGGACCCGCCTGTACGGCGACGGGCCGGCCCCGCGCCGGGTGGGCCTGCCGACCTACCCGTTCGCCCGCGAGAGGTACTGGTTCACCGACGCGCTGCCGCGGACGGCACCCGCGTCCGCCCCGCCGCCCGCGCCCGCCCCCGCCCGCGAACCGGCACCCCCGGCGACCCCGGCGCCCCCCGCCCCGGTGCCCCCCGCCCCGGCGGCCGGCACCTCCGCCCCGGCGGCCGGCGCCCCCGCCGCCCTTCCCGCCGGTCATCTCACCCTCGCCCCCGTCTGGGAGCCGGTCCGCCCCGACCGGGCCGCGGGCGGGCCCGGCACGACGGAGCGCGTCCTCGCGGTGAATCCGTCCCCGCGGGACGCCGACGCCCTGCGCCGCCTGCACCCGGGCCTGCTCACCCTCCACACCGCCGACCGCGCGATCGACGACCTGAGCCGCGAACTGGCCTCGTACGGCCCCGTCGACCGCGTGGTGGCCGCCTTCCCGACGACCCCGGCCACCTCCGGCGCCCACCCCGGCGCCGGCGCGCACGGCGACGCGCTGCGCCACGCCTTCCGCTTCGTCAAGGCGCTGCTCGCGACCGGCGCCGCCGACCGCCCGCTGGAACTCACCCTGCTGACCCGGCACGCCTTCGACCCCGCCGGCACCGCGGACGTCGACCCCGAACAGGCCGGGCTGCACGGCCTGTTCGGCGGGCTGGCCAAGGAGTGCCCGCAGTGGCGGGTCCGCGCGGCCGACCTCGCCGACGGCCGTCCCCTCGACCCGCGCGAGCTGTTCGCCCTCCCGGCCGACCACCGCGCGCACCCCTGCGCCCGCAGCGGCGGCCAGTGGCTCCAGCGGCGTCTCATCGCCGTCGACACCACCGCGGCGACGGCCGCGCCGGACGCCCCCGGCTTCCGCCGCGACGGCGTGTACATCCTGATCGGCGGCGCCGGCGAGCTCGGTGTCCGGCTGAGCGAACACCTTCTCCGGCGTTACGACGCGCACGTGGTGTGGGTCGGCCGCCGCACCGAGGACGCCGCGATCCGCGAGGCCGCCGCCCGCGTCGGCGCGCACGGCCGCACCCCGCTGTACCTGTCCGCCGACGCCACCGACCGCGACGCGCTGGCCCGCGTGCGCGACGAGGTGCTGCGCCGCCACGGCCGCGTCGACGGACTCGTGCACCTGGCGATGGTGTTCACGCACACCCCGCTGACCGCGATGGACGAAGCCGAACTGGACGCCGTACGCGCGGCCAAGGCCGCGCCGTGCGGGCACCTCGCCGAGGTGTTCGCCGGCCACCGCCCGGACTTCGTCCTCCTGGTGTCCTCCCTGGTCAGCCAGATCCGCAACCCGCACCAGGCGCACTACGCGGCGGCCTGCGCCATCGAGGACGCGAGCGCGCCCGCGCTGCGGCGGGCGCTCGGCTGCCCGGTGAAGGTCGTCAACTGGGGCTACTGGGGCAACACGCCCGCCGAGCACCTGCGGGAGCTGGCCTCGCTGGGCGTGGCGGCGATCGACCCGCAGGCCGCCATGGCCGCCCTGGAACGGCTGCTGGCCGGTCCCCTGGACCAGATCGGCTTCATGCGGACCAGCCGCCCGCTGCCCGTCGAGGGCGCCCTCGCGGACGAGGTGCTGAGCCCGCTGCCCGCCGGGCCGGTCCCGCACCACGACGTCCCGGACCTGCCGCTGCCGCCCGCGCTCGCCGCGTACGGCACCGGACCCGTGCCCGGCGCCGTCGACGACCACCTGTGCCGCTGCCTCGCCGCCGAACTGCGCCGCATCGGCCTGGACGAACCGCGCGACGCCGCCCGCTGGGCGCGGCGCACCGGCGTCGACGCCCGCTTCGGCGCCTGGCTCACCGCCACCCTGCGCGCCCTGACCGAGCACGGACTGATCGACGCCGAGGGCCGCTGGGCGCCCGGCGCGCCCGGCGCCGCCGACGCCGACGCCCTCCGCGCCGGCCTCGCCCGCGCCGGCACCGGCTGGGCCGAGGCCAACCCCGACCTGCGTGCCCCGCTGGCCCTGCTCGGCACGACCCTCCCGGCGCTCGGCGACATCCTGCTCGGCCGCCGCGCCGCCACCGACGTGCTCTTCCCCGGCGGCAGCTTCGCCCTGGTCGAAGGCGTCTACCGGGACAACCGGGTCGCCGGGTACTTCAACGCCGTCCTCGCCGACCAGGTCGCCGCCCACCTCGGGGCCCGCCGGCGCCTGGACCCGCGGGCTCCGCTGCGCGTCCTGGAGATCGGCGCCGGCACCGGCGGCACCACCGTGCCGGTCCTGGACCGCCTGGAACGAGAGGGCCTGCGCCCGGACACGTACTGCTTCACCGACGTCTCGCAGGCGTTCCTGCAGAACGCGCAGGACACCTTCGGCAGCCGGTACGCCGCACTGGACTACCGCGTCCTCGACATCGGCCGGGCACCCCAGGAACAGGGCTTCGGCGCGGGCGAGTACGACGTCGTGATCGCCGCCAACGTGCTCCACGCGACCAGCGACGTCCGGCCGACCCTGCGGCACGCCAAGTCGCTGCTGCGCGGCGGCGGCTTGTTGGCGCTCAACGAGATCAGCGGCTTCTACCTCGTCAACCACCTCACCTTCGGGCTGCTCGACGGCTGGTGGCGGCACGAGGACACCGAACTGCGCGTCGCGGGCAGCCCGGCGCTGTCCCCGGAGAGCTGGCGGTCGGTGCTCGCGCAGGAGGGCTTCACCGGGATCCGGCACCCGGCCGCCCCGGGTCTGGTCCTCGGCCAGCAGATCGTGGTCGCGGTCAGCGACGGCGTCGTCCGCCTGCCGCGCGCGACCGACGGCACGTCGGGGCGGGGCAACGCGCGGGCGGCCGCCTCGGCGGCGGAACCCGTCGAGGTCCCCGCCGTCCCGGCCCCGTCCCCGGCCGCGGCCCCCGCGCCGGCGCCCGCCGGGACGGCGGCGGCCTCCGCGGCCCGTGTGGCGGACGTCGTCCTCGGCGAACTCGCCGACGCCCTGCGCATGCCGGCCGAACGGATCGACACCGACCGGGCGTTCGCCGACTACGGACTGGACTCCATCGTCGGCGCGAAGTTCATCCAGCGCGTCAACGACCGGCTCGGCCTGGACCTGATGACCACGGTCATCTTCGACCACCGCAGCGTGCGGCAGCTGGCCGCGCACATCGAACAGAGCCACGACCCGGTCCTGCCGGCACCGGCACCGGCCGCGGCACCGTCGTCGACCGAGGCACCGGTGACGGCCGCGGCACCCGCCGCGCCCGCGCAGGCCCCCGCGCCCCACGCCCCCGTCCCGGCCGCCTTCGCCGGTCCCGCCCGGCCCCCGACCCGCGAGCCCATCGCCATCGTCGGCGTCAGCGGACGCTTCGCGGGCTCCGCCGACCTCGACGCCCTGTGGGAGCACCTGGCCGCCGGCCACGACCTGGTCGGCCCCATCGAGCGCTGGGACCTCTCCGGCGTCGGCGAGGACGAACTGAGCTGCCGGGCGGGCAGCTTCCTCGACGGCATCGACCGCTTCGACGCCCGGTTCTTCCACATGACCGGCCTGGAGGCCACCTACACCGACCCGCAGCAGCGCCTCTTCCTGGAGCAGGCCTGGACCGCGCTGGAGAACGCCGGCCACGTCGGCGCCTCCCTCGCCGCGCTGCGCGGCGGCGTCTACGTCGGCTGCACCGGCGGCGACTACACCGAGTGGTTCGACGACGCGCCGCCCGCCCAGGCGGTGTGGGGCAACGCGCCGTCCATCGTGCCCGCCCGCATCGCCTACCACCTGGACCTGCACGGCCCGGCGATCGCGGTCGACACGGCCTGCTCCAGCTCGCTGGTCGCCGTCCACCTGGCCTGCCAGGGCCTGTGGACCGGCGAGACCGACATCGCCGTGGCCGGCGGCGTCAGCGTGCAGACCACGCCGCTGACCCACCTGGCCGCCGGCCGCGCCGGCATGCTCTCCCCGACGGGCCGCTGCCACACCTTCGACTCCCGCGCCGACGGCTTCGTGCCCGGCGAGGGCGTGGGCGTGGTGGTGCTGCGGCGGCTGTCCGACGCGCTGGCCGACGGCGACCACGTGCACGCCGTCATCCGCGGCTCCGGCCTCAACCAGGACGGCGCCACCAACGGCATCACCGCCCCCAGCGCGCTCTCCCAGGAGCGGCTGATCCGCCAGGTCCACGGCGACTTCGGCATCGACCCCGCCGACATCGGCCTCGTCGAGGCGCACGGCACCGGCACCCAGCTCGGCGACCCGATCGAGTTCGAGGCGCTGCGCAAGGCGTTCGGCCCGGCCGGCGGCCCCCGCTCCTGCGCGCTCGGCTCGGTCAAGACCAACCTCGGGCACACCACCTCGGCGGCGGGCGTGGCCGGCCTGCTGAAGGTCGTGCTGGCCCTGCGCCACGAGCAGATCCCGCCGACCCTGCACCACCACGAGCCCAACCCCGCCATCCGGTTCGACGACAGCCCCTTCCACGTCAACACCGGACTGCGCCGCTGGGAGCCCAACGCCCACGGCCGGCGCATGGCGGCGGTCAGCTCCTTCGGCTTCAGCGGCACCAACGCCCACCTGGTCGTCGAGAGCGCGCCCGCCCGGCCCGCGCGGCGGGCCGACGGACGGCCGTACCTGTTCGTGCTGTCCGCGCCCCAGCCCGAGGCGCTGCGCGAGCTGACCGCCGGCCTGGCGGCCCACCTGCGCCGCACTCCCGGCCTCCTGCCCGGCGACGTCAGCCACACCCTGGCGCTCGGCCGGCGGCACTTCGCGCACCGCGCGGCCTACATCGCCTCCGACTGCCAGGAGCTCGCCCGGCTGCTGGAGGGCGACGGCGGCACGCCGCCCACCGGGCACGGCGACCCGGCCCTGGAGGACGCCCGCAGCCGCTACCTCGACGGCGCCACCGTCGACTTCGCGCCCCTGTTCGCCGGGCGCGACGTGCGCCGCACACCGCTGCCGACCTACCCGTTCCAGCGCAAGCGGTACTGGGTGGAGGGCTCCCGCCGCCCGGACCTCGACGCCGGGCGCGGCCGTCCGGCGCGCCGGCCCGCGCAGCGCCCCGCGCCCGCCGCGCGGCGCAGGCCGGAGCGCGACCCGCGGCAGACCGCGATGGACGACCTCCTCCTGGACCTGCTCCAGGTGCAGCTCGACGCCTCGGGCCTCGACCTGCGCGTCCCGTTCACCCCGGACGAGGCGGTCGCCCGCACCGGCGCGCAGGGCGTGCTCGCGCGCTGGCTGACGGCGAGCACGGACCGGCTGGAGCGCGAGGGGCGCCTGCGCCGGGAGGGCGGGCGGCTGCGCGCCGACCGCGTGCCGGACCCCGCCGCCACCTGGCGGGCCTGGGAGCGGGCCGTGCCCGGCTGGCGGGACGACGAGGGCCTTCGCGCCCAGGCCGACCTCGCCACGGCCATGCTGCGCGCCCTGCCCGCCATCCTCTCCGGACGGGTCGCCGCCACCGACGTGATGTTCCCCGACGGCTCGCTCGGCCAGGTCGAGAACCTGTACCGGAACAACGCGGTCGCCGACCACTTCAACCACGTCGTCGGCGACGCCCTGGTGGCCCGGATCGAGGAGCGCCTCGCCGCCGACCCCGGCGCCCGGCTGCGCATCATCGAGATCGGCGCCGGCACCGGCGGCACCAGCGCCCTGCTCTTCCCCCGGCTGCGGCCCTACGCCGAGCACGTCGAGGAGTACCGCTACACCGACCTGTCCAAGGCGTTCCTGCTGCACGCCCGCGAGACCTACGGCCCGGACAACCCCTACCTGCGCTACCAGACCTTCGACGTCGGCCGGCCGCCCGAGGAGCAGGGCCTGACGCCCGGCTCCTACGACGTCGCCGTGGCCACCAACGTGCTGCACGCCACCGCCGACATCCGCACCACGGTGCGGCACGTGCGGGCCCTGCTGGCCGACGACGGGGTGCTGCTGCTCAACGAGATCAGCGGCGACCACGTCTTCGCCCACCTCACCTTCGGCCTGCTGGAGGGCTGGTGGCTCTACCGCGACGACGAACTGCGCATGCCGGGCAGCCCGGCGCTGCACCCGCGCACCTGGCGCCGGGTGCTGCGCGAGGAGGGCTTCGGCACGGTGACCCAGCCCGCCGCGGACGCCGACGACCTCGGCCAGCAGGTGCTGGTCGCCGAGGCCGGCCCGGTGCGCTCCGCCCCGGCCGGCCGGGCGCCCTCGGCGCCGCGCTCCGGCACGGCCGACCCGGCTGCCCCGGCCGCACCGGACGCGCCGGACGCCGCCCCGGCGCCCGCCGTCGCGGCCCCGGACGGGGACGAACTGCGGGACGCCGTCGCGGACCGGCTGCTCGCCGAGGTCTCCCGCGCGCTGATGATGGAGCCCGAGGAGATCGACCCGCAGGCGTCCTTCAGCGACTTCGGTGTGGACTCCCTCCTCGGCGTCAAGCTCGTCGGCGAGATCAACCGCGCCTTCGGCCTCGACCTGGCGACGACCGCCCTCTTCGAGCACAGCACCCTCGACCGGCTGACCGACCTGCTCGTCACCCGGCACCGGGCCGACGTCCGCACGGCCGTATCCGCACGGACGGCACCCCCCGGCCCGCCAGCACCGGCCGTCCCGCCCTCCCCGGCCCCCGCCCCGGAGGCGCCCTCCCCGGCCCCCGCCCGGGCGGCCTCTTCCCCCGTGCCCGCGGCCGACGACGCCGTGGCCGTCGTCGGCATCGCCGCCCGCTACGCCCAGTCGCCCGACGCCGGGACCCTGTGGGCGCACCTGGCCGCCGGGGACGACCTGGTCACCGAGGCCGACCGGTGGGACCTGACGCGGGTGCTGGGCGAGGACGCCGGACAGCAGTACGGCAGCTTCCTGGACGACATCGCCCGCTTCGACGCCGGGTTCTTCCGGATCTCCGGCAAGGAGGCCGTCTACACCGACCCGCAGCAGCGGATCTTCCTGGAGGAGTGCTGGCACGCCCTGGAGGACGCCGGCTACGCCGGTGAGCGGCTCGACGGCCGGGACTGCGGCGTCTACGTCGGCGCCTTCCCCGGCGACTACCACGAACTGATCGGCCAGGACGCGCCCGCGCAGACCATGTGGGGCAACATGGCCTCGGTCATCGCCTCCCGCATCTCCTACTTCCTGGACCTCCAGGGCCCCGCCGAGTCGATCGACACCGCCTGCTCCAGCTCCCTGGTCGCCATCCACCACGCCTGCCAGGACCTGCGCCTGGGCGTCACCTCGATGGCGCTGGCCGGCGGCGTGTTCGTCCAGTCCACGCCCCGCCTGTACCAGTACGGCACGCGCGCGGGCATGCTCTCGCCGAGCGGCCGCTGCCACACCTTCGACTCCCGCGCCGACGGCTTCGTGCCCGGTGAGGGCGCCGGCGTCGTCGTCCTCAAGCGGCTCGCCGACGCCCTGCGCGACGGCGACCACGTGTACGGCGTCATCCGCGGCTCCGGCGTCAACCAGGACGGCACCACCAACGGCATCACCGCGCCCAGCGCCACCTCGCAGGAGCGGCTGCTGCGCGGCGTGTACGAGCGGGCGGGCGTGGACCCGGCGCGCATCCAGTTCATCGAGGCGCACGGCACCGGCACCCCGCTGGGCGACCCGATCGAGTTCGAGGCACTGTGCCAGGCGTTCGGCGACGCCCCCGAGGGCGGCTGCGCGCTCGGCGCGATCAAGACCAACCTGGGCCACACCCAGTTCGCCGCCGGCGTCGCCGGCGTCGTCAAGGCGCTCCTCGCGCTGAAACACCGCCAGATCCCGCCGTCCCTGCACTTCGCCGAGGCCAACCCGGCGATCACGCTGGAGGGCAGCCCCTTCCGCGTCCCCACCGGGCTGGAGCCCTGGCCGGCGCCGGCCGCCGGTCCGCGCCTGGCGGGCGTCAGCTCCTTCGGCGCCAGCGGCACCAACGCCCACGTGCTGATCGAGGAGGCCCCCGCGCCGGGCGGTCCGCGCCACCCCGAGCGGTCGCACTGGCTGCTGGTGCTGTCCGGACAGGGCGAGGCCGCGCGCCGCGCCCAGGTCGAACGGTTCCTGGCGCACGTCGAGGCGCACGACGACCTGGACCTCGGCGACGTGGCCTACACCCTGGCCACCGGCCGCCGCCACTGCACCCACCGGCTCGCCCTCGTCGCCACCGGCCGCGCCCAGCTGACCGCGGCGCTGCGCGCCTGGCTGCGCGACGGCCACGCCGAGGGCGTGGTCACCGGGGAGAGCACCGACCGGCGCGGCCGCGGCGACCCCGCCGCCGCGGCCGCGCGCGGCGACGCCGGGCCCGAGGCGCTGGACGAGCTGGCCCCGGCCTACGTCCGGGGCGCCACGCCGCGCTTCGCGGACCTGTTCTCCGGCGGCGGCTTCCGTATCGTGCCGCTGCCGGGCTACGCCTTCGGCGGCGAGCGCCACTGGGTGGCCCCCGCGAGCACCGGACGCCCCCCGGCCCCGGCCGCCGAGGCGCCGCCGTCGCCGCTCGCCGGGCACGCCGCCCCGGGGGACGGCCCGGATTCCGTCCGCCGCACCGAGCTGACCGGCGCCGAGTTCTTCCTCGCCGACCACCGCGTGCGGGGCGTGCCGGTGCTGCCGGGCGTGGCCTACCTGGAACTGGCGTGCGCCGCCGCCCGGGCCGAGGGCCTGCCGGCCACCGGCCTGGTGCTGCGCGACGTCGTCTGGTCGCGGCCCGCCCGGATCGAGCGGCCCACCACCGTGGAGACCGTCCTGCGCCGCCGTGCGGAAGGCGGTCACGCCTACGAGGTCGCCTCCCGCCGGGACGACGGGCGCCTGACGCACGGTCAGGGCCGGATCGAGCGCGGCCCCGCGCCCGCCGCCGAGCGCCTGGACATCGACGCCCTGCGCGCCCGCTGCGTCACGCGCGGCCTGGACCACGAGGCCTGCTACCGCCTGTTCGACCGCATGGGCATGGGCTACGGCCCCGCCCTGCGCGGCCTGGAACGCCTCGACACCGGCCCCGGTCTCGCCGTGGCCCGCGTGCGCGTGCCGCGGGCGGCGGGGGAGACGGCCGGCTGGACCCTGCACCCCTCCGTCCTCGACGCCGCCGTGCAGGCGACCGTGGGCCTGGCCCTGACCGGCGACGGCGACGACGTGCCGGCCGCGCTGCCGTTCGCGGTCGACGAGGTCCACGTCCTCGCGCCGACGCCCGCGGCCGGCTGGGCGGTGGCCCGTTCCGCGGCCGGCGACCGCGGCGGCCCCGTCCACCGGGTCGACATCGACCTGTGCGACGACACCGGCCGGGTGTGCGTACGCCTCCTCGGCTTCCAGGCCCGCACCCTGCCCGCGCCCGACGCCCGGCAGCGGGAGCAGGAGCGGCCCGCCGGCGACGACGCCTCCCTGGTCCTGATGCGCGTCGACTGGCGGCAGGCCGAACCGGAGCCCGCCGAGCGGCCGTTCGTCCGGCACGACGTGCTGCTGGCCGGCCTCGACCGGGTCGACCCGGCGGCCGTCGCGGCCGCACTCGACCGCCCCTGCGCCGGCCTGCCCGCCGCGCCCGGCGACGCGGCCGGGCGCTACACCGCCCGCGCCGAGGCACTGCTGACCCGCCTGCGGCAGACGGTCCCCGCCACCCGCGACGGCGACGTCCTGGTGCAGCTCGCCGTTCCCGCGCAGGGCGACGACCGGCTCACCGCCGGCCTCGACGGCATGCTGCGCTCCGCCCGGCAGGAACACCCCCGCCTGGTCACGCAGCTGATCGAGGTGGACCCCACGGCCGACGCCGAGGCCCTGGCCGCCGCGCTGCGGCAGGAAGCCGCCGGCGCTGCCGACGGCACCGTGCGCCGCACCGGGGGCCGCCGCCTGGTGCCCCGCTGGGAGGCGATCGAGGACACCGTCCCCGAACAGCCCTGGAAGGCCGGCGGCGTCTACCTCGTGACCGGCGGGGCCGGCGGCCTCGGCGCCCTGTTCGCGCGGGAGATCGCCCGCCGGGCCCCCGGCGCCGTCCTGGTGCTCTGCGGCCGTTCGCCCGAGGGCCCGCGCCAGGCCGGACTGCTGCGCGAGCTGCGGGCCTCGGGCGCGGACGCGCACTACCGGTCGCTGGACGTGGGCCGGCGCGACGACGTCGTCGCCTGCGTCCGCGAGACGGTCGCCGCCCACGGCCGCCTCGACGGCATCCTGCACACCGCGGGCGTGCTGCGCGACGGCTACCTCGCCCAGAAGAGCGCCGAGGACCTGCGCGAGGTGTTCACCGCCAAGGTGGCCGGCCTCGTCCACCTCGACGAGGCCAGCGCCGACCTGCCGCTGGACTGGTTCATCGGGTTCTCCTCGCTGTCCGCGTTCGGCAACCCGGGCCAGGCCGACTACGCCGCCGCCAACGCCTTCATGGACGCCTACGCCGCCCGCCGAGCCGAAGAGGTGGCGCGCGGCGCACGCCACGGCCGGACGCTCGTGGTCGGCTGGCCGCTGTGGGCCGACGGCGGCATGCGCGTCGACGAGGCCACCGCGCGCGGACTGCGCGAACGGGCCGGCATGCTGCCGATGCCCGCCCGGCAGGGCATCGCCGCCCTGTACCACGCCTACGGCACCGGGCTGCCCCACGTGATGGCGGTCTACGGCGACCGCGCCCGCGTCGAGGCGACCCTGCTGGCCGCGCCGAGGCCCGCCGCCGCGGCCGGGCGGGCCGCCGCCCGGACCGAGGCGCCCGCCCGGGACCGCGCCGCACGGCGCCCGGCACTGCTGCGCTCGCTGATCACCGAGGTGTCGACGCTGCTGCAGGTCCCCGAGGACGACATCGACGGCGCGGTGGAGATGAGCGAGTACGGATTCGACTCCATCTCGCTCACCGAGTTCGCCACCAGGCTCAACGAGCGCTACGGCCTGTCGCTGGCGCCGACGCTGTTCTTCGAGTACCCGACGCTGGGCGAGGTCGCCGACCACCTCCTCGACGAGTACGGCGACCGCGTGGCCCCCGGGGCCGCGGCGGAGACCGGCGACGCGGAAGCCGGCGACGCTCGGACGCCCGACCCACGGGACGCCGAGCCGCCGGCCGTCACGAGCGCGCCGGCCGGGCCCTCCGCCGCCGAGCGGGCCGCCCCGCCGGCCGCGGGGGAGCGGACCGGC
>NZ_BAAATK010000067.1:0-24971 GCF_039533365.1 Streptomyces glaucus | reverse complement strand
GGCGGTCGGCGCCGGCGCGCCCGCCAGCCCGGCCGCCGCCGCGATCCGCGCCCGCGGCCGTGCCGTCCCGCGCGGGGCGGCACGGGGCCCGCCGTGGTCACCGAAGGCGCCGCGAAGCTCCCGGGCCGTAGCCGGACGGCCGGCCGGCGCCATGGCCGCGGCAGGCTACCAGGAAGCCTTGCGGACCCCCGGCAGGAATCCGGCGTGCGCCTGTTCCCGCAGGCTCACCCGCGACAGCCCGAACGCCCGGAAGTAGCCGCGCGGGCGCCCGTCCACCTGGTCCCGGTTGCGCACGCGGGTGGCGCTCGCGTCCCGCGGCTGCCGGCGCAGCTCCCGCTGCGCGGCGAGCCGCTCGGCCTCCGTCGACGAGGGCCGCCGGATGATCTCCTTCAGCTCGGCCCGGCGGGCGGCGTACCGCGCGACGGTCTCCTGCCGCTTCCCGTTCTTCGCGATCTTGCTCTTCTTGGCCATCAGACCCGCACCCCCCGGGCGCGGATCCGGGCCACGGCCGCCTCGACGCCGATCGTGTCGACCGTCTTGATCCCCCTGGCGCTCAGCTTCAGCCGCACGTACCGGCCCTCGCTCGGCAGCCAGTACCGCTTGGTCTGGATGTTCGGGTCGAAGCGGCGGGAGGTCCGCCGGTGCGAGTGGGAGATCGCGTTGCCGAAGCCGGGCCGGGCGCCGGTCAGCATGCAGTGCGCGGACACGGGTGATGCACCTCTCTCGGAACGACTGTGTAAATGGAATTCATTTTCAGTAAGATAGCAGCATGGCACGCAACGAACTCCGCCCGGTCGTCAAGCTCCGGTCCACGGCCGGGACCGGCTACACCTACGTGACCCGCAAGAACCGCCGCAACGACCCGGACCGCCTGACCCTGCGCAAGTACGACCCGGTCGCCGGCCGCCACGTCGACTTCCGAGAGGAGCGCTGACCATGCGCAAGGGCATCCACCCGGCCTACGGTCCCGTCGTCTTCCGCGACCGCGCCGCGAACCACGCCTTCCTGACCCGCTCGACCATGACGAGCGACAAGACCATCGAGTGGGAGGACGGCCACACCTACCCGGTCGTCGACGTGGAGATCTCGAACGTCAGCCACCCCTTCTACACCGGCACGGCCCGCGTCCTGGACACCGCCGGCCGGGTGGAGCGCTTCGAGCGCCGGTACGGGAAGCGGAGCTAGCGCGGTGTCCGGACTCCCCGTCGTGATCGTCGGCGGACTGCACGCCGACGCCCGCCGGGCGGCCGTCGAGCGGCTGCTCGCCGACGTGCCCGGCAGTGTCGTGCTCCACCACGACCTGGCGACGGCCGCCGCGGGCACGGTCGTACGGACCGTCAGGGACGCCGGCGGCGTCGTCGCCGCCGGCGAGACCCCCCTGGTCAACGACTGCGCCTGCTGCGCCCTGCGTGAGGACCTGGTGCCGGAACTGGTCCGTCTCCGGGACGCGGGCGGCACCCGGCTGGCGGTGGTCGAGCTGTGGGACTCGGTCGAGCCCAAGGCGATGGCCGAGGTGATCACCTCCGGCGGGCTCACCGTCACCGGCGTGATCACCGCCGTCGACCCGGCGCTCGTCCTGCCCTGCCTCGGCAACGGCGACGACCTCGCCGACGCCGGTCTCGCCGCCGCGGCCACCGACCAGCGCACCGTCGCCGACACCTTCGCGCGGCAGCTGGAGTACGCCCCCGTCCTCGCCGTCGCCGACTCCCCGGAGGCCGACGACGAGGACCGCGAACTGCTCAGGCAGCTGCACCCGACGGCCCGCCAGGTCCCGATCGGCCCCGGTGACCCGGCGGGCGCGCCCTCGGCCCTGGCCCGGGAGGCGCTGGCCGGCTTCGACGTGGAGGCCGCGGCGGCGGCCCAGCACCCCGCCTGCGCCCTGCTGCCCGCCGAGGCCGACGCGCACGGGGTGTCCACCCTGGTCTGGCGCCGCCGCCGCCCCTTCCACCCCGAGCGGCTCTACGCCGCCCTGGAGGACCTGACCTGCGCCGCCGCCCGCAGCCGGGGCCGGTTCTGGCTCGCCGACAAGCCCGACACGCTCCTGCACTGGGACGCGGCCGGCGGCGCCCTGTGCGTGGAGGGCGCCGGACCCTGGCTGGCCGCCCTGCCGGACGCGGCCTGGGAGATGGTCCCGCCGGTGCGCCGTGCCGCCGCCGCGCTGGACTGGCACCCCGAGCACGGCGACCGCTGCCAGCACCTGGTCTTCACCTCGCCCGGCCTGGACCGCGACGGACTCCTGCGCCTGCTGGAGTCCTGCCTGCTGACCGACGCCGAGTACGCCGCCGGGCGCGACGCCTGGCGGCACCTGCCGCACGCCTTCGACACCCTCCTGGAGGTCTGACCCCGCATGCCCCGCAAGCCCGAGCGCAAGCCCGCCAAGAACCGCCCCAACCCGCTGGACCGGGCCGGGATCACCTACATCGACTACAAGGACACCGACCTGCTGCGGAAGTTCATCTCCGACCGGGGCAAGATCCGCAGCCGCCGCGTCACCCGCGTGACGTCGCAGCAGCAGCGGCAGCTGGCCAAGGCGATCAAGAACGCGCGGGAGATGGCCCTGCTGCCCTACTCCACCCGCTGACCGGGCCGGGGCCGCCGCCCCGGCACCTTTCCGTCCGGACGGGGAACAGGAAGCCTCCGCCGTGCGTCTCCTCCAGTGCACGCGCGCATGTCCCGCGGCCTTCGGGGCACGGACCGGCGGAGCCGCCGCCGCACCGCGACCGCCGCCGTCGTCCGTAACCGCAGGACCACCCCGCGTGCACGTGCATCTGCTTCTGCATATGCACGTGAACAAGGCTATGATCCGGTCCAGTTGACCACTGCACCCATGGCCACGCCGGCCAGTGCATCACCGGGGAGCGACCTGTGGACCACGACGTGTACGACGTGTCCGACGCCCATGGCGCGTCCGGCGTGTACAACGGCATCGCCGCCACCGAGCTGCACGGCGTGGCGTGGCAGAAGAGCCGGCACAGCAACTCGCAGGGCTCCTGCGTGGAGTTCGCGCGCCTGCCCGGCGGGGACGTCGCCGTCCGCAACTCCCGCTTCCCCGACGGGCCCGCGCTCGTCTACACCCGCGCCGAGATCGAGGCCATGCTCCTCGGGGTCAAGGACGGCGAGTTCGACCACCTGGTCGCGGGCTGATCCGCCCCGGCGCGGGCCGGATCGGCCCGCACGGCCGTCGCCCCCGGGCCGTGACGCGCGTAGAACCGCGGCACGCCACGGCGCCGCGGTTCGTTCCGGGAAGCGTCACAGGCGTCACAGGCGGAACAGCGCCCAGACGACCTTTCCGTTCAGCGTGCCCGCCAGCGGGTGCCAGCCCCAGCCGTCGCTGAAGGAGTCCACGAGGAACAGGCCCCGCCCCGACTCCGCCGAGCAGTCGTCCGGGTCGCGGGCGACCGGGCTGTCGTGGCTGGGGTCGCGCACCGCGCACACCAGCCGGTCGGTCCAGCGCATCAGGTGCAGGCGCACGAGCGGGCCCGGCTCCGGCAGCCGGGACGCGGGCGCCGGCAGCGCGTGCCGCAGCGCGTTGGTCACCAGCTCCGAGACCACCAGGCACACGTCGTCGAAGCGGTCGCCCACCTCCCACCGCCCGAGCGTGCCGCGTGTGAACCGGCGCGCCTCGCGCACCGCTTCGTGGCGGGCGGGCAGCGCGCAGGAGGCGAGGTCGGACACGGCCGCGGGATCCAGGGGCGGAAGGCCCTGCCGTAACGGCTGGAGCATGGTCGATCCATTCGTCCCCATGCGAGGCACTCCCGGGAGTTCGCGGCCGAAGCGATGCAGCGGTGGTGCGGGACCATGGTTTCGGATGCGTACAGCGGATGCAAGAGCAGATGCACGTGCAGCTGACCGAAATGGACCTGCCCGTACCGCTTCTTGGCCAATTTTTCCGTCACTTTCTTTTCCTCTTCGTGCCGTTCCCCGTCCGTCGCGCCGCTCGCGCGCCGTGCCCGCGCCGGATCGATCCCGTTTCCGTAACCGGACGAGTACAACGCGGAGTGCTTTAGTGGCAGACTTCGGCCCCTGGAGACGTTGGGGAGGCAGCGAAGGTGAGCGCGGGAGAGCCCGGATCGGTGGTGCGGCGGATGCTGCTCGGCTCGCAACTCAGGCGACTGCGTGAGGCACGCGGGATCACGCGCGAGGCGGCGGGGTACTCCATCCGCGCCTCGGAATCGAAGATCAGCCGGATGGAACTGGGCCGGGTGAGCTTCAAGACCAGGGACGTCGAGGACCTGCTGACGCTCTACGGCATCACGGACGAGCAGGAGCGCGCCTCCCTGCTCTCCCTCGCCCGGGAGGCCAACGTCGCGGGCTGGTGGCACAGTTACTCCGACGTGCTGCCCAGCTGGTTCCCCACCTACGTGGGCCTGGAGGGCGCGGCCTCGCTGATCCGGGTGTACGAGGTGCAGTTCGTGCACGGGCTGCTGCAGACCCCCGAGTACGCCCGCGCGGTGGTCCGGCGCGGCATGAAGGGCGCGAGCGAGGCCGACGTCGAAAAGCGCGTGACGCTGCGCCTGGAGCGGCAGAAGTACCTCGTCGCCGAGAACGCGCCCGAGTTCCACATCGTCCTGGACGAGGCCGCCCTGCGCCGCCCGTACGGCGGCCGCGAGGTGATGCGCGGCCAGCTCCAGCACCTGATCGAGATGTCCGAGCGCCCCAACGTCCGGCTGCAGGTCATGCCGTTCGGCTTCGGCGGGCACTCCGGCGAGTCCGGCGCGTTCACCATCCTCAGCTTCCCCGAGTCCGACCTGTCGGACGTCGTCTACCTGGAGCAGCTCACCAGCGCCCTGTACCTGGACAAGCCGGAGGACGTCGCCCAGTACGAGCGGGCGATGAAGGAGCTCCAGCAGGACAGCCCGGGGCCGTCGGAGAGCCGGGACCTTCTCCGTGGTCTCCTCCAACTCTCTTGAAACACAAGTACGATGACGTGTGATCAGACCGTGAAGGCGATCGGACCGGGCCTGCTTCGGCCGCAACGGATTGAGGGATCACATGTCGTCGTCCTACTTCACCGACCTGGCGCAGCAGTACATCGACGGTGAGTGGCGCCCGGGTACCGGCTCCTGGGACATCATCGACTTCAACCCGTACGACGACGAGAAGCTGGCGTCGATCACCATAGCCACGGTCGACGAGGTCGACGAGGCGTACCGGGCGGCCGCCCGGGCCCAGAAGGAGTGGGCGGCGACCAATCCGTACGCCCGCCGCGCGGTCTTCGAGAAGGCCCTGCGGCTGGTCGAGGAGCGGGAGCCCGAGATCACCGAGGCGATCATCGCCGAGCTGGGCGGCACCCGCCTGAAGGCCGCCTTCGAGCTCCACCTCGCCAAGGAGTTCCTGCGCGAGGCGGTCCACCTGGCGCTGCGCCCCGAGGGCCGGATCATCCCCTCCCCGGCCGACGGCAAGGAGAACCGCGTCTACCGCGTGCCCGTCGGCGTCGTGGGCGTGATCAGCCCGTTCAACTTCCCCTTCCTGCTGTCGCTGAAGTCGGTCGCCCCGGCGCTCGCCCTGGGCAACGGCGTGGTGCTCAAGCCGCACCAGAACACCCCGGTCGTCGGCGGCACCCTGGTCGCGAGGATCTTCGAGGAGGCGGGCCTGCCGGGCGGTCTGCTCAACGTCGTCGTCACCGACATCGCGGAGATCGGCGACGCCTTCATCGAACACCCGGTCCCCAAGGTCATCTCCTTCACCGGCTCCGACAAGGTCGGCCGCCACGTCGCCACCGTGTGCGCCGCGCACTTCAAGCGCTCGGTCCTCGAACTGGGCGGCAACAGCGCGCTGGTGGTCCTCGACGACGCCGACGTCGACTACGCGGTCGACGCGGCGGTCTTCAGCCGCTACGTCCACCAGGGCCAGGTCTGCATGGCCGCCAACCGCGTCCTGGTGGACCGCGCGGTCGCCGACGAGTTCACCGAGAAGTTCGTCGCCAAGGTCCGGGGCCTGAAGGCCGGCGACCCGCGCGACCCGGAGACCGTCATCGGCCCGGTGATCAACTCCCAGCAGGCGGACGCCGTCTCGGGCGTCGTCGAGCAGGCCCTGGCCGAGGGCGCCACGGCCCTGCTGCGCGGCGGGCGGACCGACAACCTGGTCGAGCCGTCCGTGCTGACGGGCCTGCCCGCCGACTCGGCCCTGCTGAGGCAGGAGGTCTTCGGCCCGGTCGCCTTCCTCGTCCCGTTCGACGGCGAGGAGGAGGCCGTGCGCATCGTCAACGACACCCCGTACGGCCTGAGCGGCGCCGTGCACACCGGCGACGTCGAGCGGGGCGTGCGGTTCGCCCAGCGGATCGACACCGGCATGTTCCACGTGAACGACGGCACCGTGCACGACGAGCCGATCGTCCCCTTCGGCGGCGAGAAGCACTCCGGCATCGGCCGGCTGAACGGCGACGCGATGCTGGACGCCTTCACCACCCTGAAGTGGATCTCGGTGCAGCACGGGCGGAGCAGGTTCCCCTTCTGACGCCGCGTGCCGGGTCTCTCCGGATCTCCCGGCCGCCGGCGGGCCGTCTAGGACAGGAACTGGCCCATACGGCCCGTAGCTTCGTCGTCGTCAGGGAAGAGGACCTCTCTTCCCGGAGCGATCCGACGAAAGGCGGCCGGTCATGGTCACCCACGTTCCCGTAGAGGCACCCGGCGACGAGCGCGGGGCGCTGCTGTCCTTCCTGGCCGAGCAGCGCGGCGGCATCCGGCGGGCGGTGCTCGGGCTGACCGAGGAGCAGGCGAACTCCCGCCCCAGCGCCAGCGAACTCACCCTGGCCGGGCTGGTCAAGCACGCCGCCGAGGTCGAGCAGAGCTGGATCGCCCGGGCCAGGGGCGAGGAGCCGGCGGTGGCGCGGGACGAGTCGAACTGGCAGGAGTGCTTCCGGCTGGTGGGCGACGAGACCGTCGCCTCCCAGCTGGCGTACTGGGCGGAGGTCGCCGCGGGGACGGAGGCGTTCATCCGCTCGGTGCCGAGCCTGGACGACACCTTCCCGCTGCCCGACCGGCCCTGGTTCCCGCCCGAGGGCCGGGTCTCGATGCGCTGGCTGTGCCTGCACCTGATCCGCGAGACGGCCCGGCACGCCGGCCACGCCGACATCGTCCGCGAGTCGCTGGACGGCGCCACCGCCTGGGACCTGGTGGCCCGGGAGCAGGCCGGCGCCCGGAGCTGATCCGGCCCGCCGTCGGGTCCCGTCCTCCGGACCGGGCCGGGAGGCGCCGCGCCCCCCGGCCGGCCCGAGCGGGATCCGGTGCGCGCGGCCGCGGGCGGGGGAGCGCGGCGGGTGACGACGCGCCGCGGACGCGCCCGCCGGGCCCCGCGACGCGGGAAGGGCCCGAACGGCAGGACCTAGGCTGGGCGGCATGTCAGCGATCCGTCTCCTGGTGCTGGGCGCCGTCCGCCAGCACGGGCGGGCCCATGGCTACCAGGTGCGCAACGACCTGGAGTACTGGGGCGCGCACGAGTGGTCCAACGCCAAGCCCGGCTCCGTCTACCACGCGCTGAAGCAGATGGCGAAGCAGGGGCTGCTGCACGCGCACGAGAGCGCCCCGTCCACCGCGGGCGGCCCGCCGCGCGTGGAGTACGAGATCACCGAGCGGGGCACCGCGGAGTACCTCCGGCTGGTCCGCGAGGCGCTCACCTCCTACGACCAGCGGACGGACGTCAAGTCGGCGGCCATCGGCTTCATCGTCGACCTGCCGCGCGACGAGGCGGTGGCCCTCCTGAAGGAGCGGATCCGGCGGATCGAACAGTGGCGCTCGGCCGTCACCGAGCACTACGTGCCCGAGGGCGGCCCCGGACAGCTCGGCCACATCGGCGAGATCATGAACCTCTGGATCCACACGGCCGACGCCGAGGCCGAGTGGACCCGGGGGCTGATCGGACGCATCGAGGGCGGGGCCTACACGTTCGCGGGGGAGGGCGAGCCGTTCGTCGGCGTCCTCGCGGAGGGCGAGGAGAACCCGTACGCGACGGGGGAGCGGCATCCCGGGGACGCGCATTGATCAAGTGTGACCAGGGGGAGGAGCGGGGATACCGCCGCCTGTTCAGTCGAGTCCGACTAGCAGGAGGTTCCAGCGGCCGGCACGACGATCACCGTCGAGGGCGCGCAAGACGTACGGCGCACGGCGCGGCGGGCGCGCGTGCACGGCGTCGCGCGGCGGGCGGGGAGGCGGCGGCCGGGCTTGCACCTCACGTGGCGTGAGGGAGCACCGTGGACCGTGCACGAGGAAGGGAGCGGAAGTGAGCTACTCCGTAGGACAGGTCGCGGGCTTCGCCGGCGTCACGGTGCGCACCCTGCACCACTACGACGACATCGGCCTGCTCGTCCCGAGCGAGCGCAGTCACGCGGGCCACCGGCGCTACAGCGACGCCGACCTCGACCGGCTGCAGCAGATCCTGTTCTACCGGGAGCTCGGCTTCCCGCTCGACGAGGTCGCCGTCCTGCTCGACGACCCGGCCGCGGACCCGCGGGAGCACCTGCGCCGGCAGCACGAGCTGCTGACCGCCCGGATCGAGAAGCTGCAGAAGATGGCGGCGGCCGTGGAGCACGCCATGGAGGCACGCAGTATGGGTATCAACCTCACGCCCGAGGAGAAGTTCGAGGTCTTCGGTGACTTCGACCCCGACCAGTACGAGGAGGAGGTGCAGGAACGCTGGGGCGACACCGACGCCTACCGTCAGTCCCGGGAGCGGACCGCCTCGTACACGAAGGAGGACTGGCAGCGCATCCAGGCCGAGACCGACGAGCTCACCCGGCGCTTCGTCGCCCTGATGGAGGCCGGTGAGCCCGCCGACTCCGAGGCGGCCATGGACGCCGCCGAGGAGCACCGGCAGGGCATCTCCCGCCACCACTACGACTGCGGGTACGAGATGCACACCTGCCTGGGCGAGATGTACGTCTCGGACGAGCGTTTCACGCGGAACCTCGACCAGGCCCGGCCGGGCTTCGCCGCCTACCTGCGCGACGCGATCCTCGCGAACGCCGCCCGGCACACCTCCTGAGCGTTGGCCGTGGCCCGGGTCCCACCCCCGGGCCACGGCCAACGCCACCCCCTGCACCACCCCGGAGGCGGGTGGAACCTGGAACCCCACGGCTGCGTTGATACGTTTGGGCTGCCAGTCCCAGCCCGTCTCCCTCCAGCAGCAGGAGCCACAATCCCGTGACCACCCTTGCGCTCGGCCCCGAGTGGCTGAGCCCGGACTACCTGATCGAGACCTTCAGCCTGCCCGGCATCCTGCTGATCGTCTTCGCGGAGTCCGGGCTCTTCGCGTTCCTGCCCGGCGACTCCCTGTTGTTCACGGCGGGCCTGTTCGTGGCCGAGGGGAACTACATCAGCCAGCCGCTGTGGCTGGTGTGCACGCTGATCGTGCTCGCCGCCGTCCTCGGCGACCAGGTCGGCTACATGATCGGCAAGTTCTTCGGCCCGAGGCTCTTCAGCCGGCCCGACTCCAAGCTCTTCAAGCAGGAGAACCTGGAGAAGGCCCACGAGTTCATGGAGAAGTACGGCCCCAAGGCGATCGTCCTGGCCCGCTTCGTGCCGATCGTGCGCACCTTCGCCCCCATCGTGGCGGGCGCCGGCCGGATGAAGTACCGCACGTTCTTCACGTTCAACGTCATCGGCGGCATCGCCTGGGGCACCGGCGTCACCGTCGCCGGTTACTGGCTCGGCCAGATCGAGTTCATCAAGACCAATGTCGAGGCGATCCTCATCCTGATCGTCCTCGTCTCCGTGGTCCCGATCATCGTCGAGTACCTGCGTGAGCGCTCCCGCAAGAAGCGGGCCGCGGCCGAGGCCCCCGCCGCCCACCCCGGCCTCCCGGTGACGGACGACGCCACGACCCAGCTCCGCCGCGTCACCCCCGCCCAGCAGCCCCAGCAGGGCCCCGCCCAGGGGTACGGCGACCAGGGCTACGGAAACCAGGGGTACGGCGGCCAGGGCTACGGAAACCAGGGGTACGGCGGCCAGGGCTACGGAAACCAGGGCTACGGCGGCCAGGGCCACGGAAACCAGGGCTACGGCGGCCAGGGCCACGGCAACCAGGGCTACGGCGGCCAGGGCCACCCGCAGTCCCCGCAGCAGCCGTACCAGCCCCAGCAGCCGTACCAGCCCCAGCCCCAGCAGCCGTACGGCCACCAGGGCGGCGGCTACGGCCAGCAGCACTACGGCCAGTACCCCCACCAGGGCCAGGGCCAGGGCCAGGGCTACGGCGGGCAGCAGCCCCATGACGCGCAGCAGGGCGGACCGCAGCAGGACCGGCAGCACCCCTACAACCAGGGGTACTGAGCCGCTCCCCCCGGGCGGGGCCCGCCGCCCGGGGTCAGAATCCCCGGGTCCGCTTGGCGGCCCGGCGCTTCTCCGCGGAGCCGATCCGCAGGAACAGCCGCGAGATCTCCGACCCGAGGTTCACCCCGATGGCGATGGCCATGGCGAGCGCCACGGCCTTCGTCAGCGACACCAGCCCGGCGTCGACATCGCTCCGGGCGATCGCCAGCAGCCCGAAGTAGGTGGCCGAACCGGGCAGCAGCGGCCCGATCGCCGCGGTGGTGTACGGCAGCGCGGACGCGAACCGGTACCGGGACAGCAACTGCCCGAACAGCCCGACCAGGCCCGCCGCCACCGCCGTGGAGGCCACCGCCGAGAGACCGCCGGCGTAGTGCAGGGCGCCGTACACCACCCACGCGACACCGCCGTTGAGGGTCACCCACAGCACGGTCGAGCGCTCCTGCTGGAGCAGCACCGCGAAGGTCAGCGACAGCAGCATCGACGCGCCGATCTGCCACAGCGGCCGCTCGGAGACGCCGAGGGCCACGTCGGGGTTGAGCTTGGCGCCCAGCTGCACGCCGAAGTACAGCACCACCAGCACGCCGGTGACGATGCCCACGAAGAAGTACAGGACCTCCAGCAGCCGTGCGGAGGCGGTGATGTAGAAACCGGTCAGACCGTCCTGCACGCCCGCCACCAGGGCCCGCCCCGGCAGCAGCGCGAACAGCCCGCCGGTGATGACCGCGGACGCCTTCACGTCCACGTGCGCCAGCGTCAGCGCGACCCCGAGCCCGGCCGGCGGCATCGCGGCCACCGTGAACTGGTAGAACTCCGGCAGCCCGCGCCCCGCGCACAGCCACGCCAGCCGGTCGCCGAGCATCGCGCCGAGCGCCGCCGCGACGAACACCACCAGGTCACCGCCGACCAGCACGGAGGCCGCGCCCGCGAGCAGCCCGCTCGCCGAGGTCAGCACCCAGGTGGGGTACGGGTGCCGGTTGCGGCGGATCTCCGCCAGCCGCCGGTAGGCCTCCTCCAGGGAGATCTGCGTCTCCGGGTCGCTGAGGTCGTCCACCAGCCGGAACACGGCCGCCAGGCGCGTGTAGTCGGTGCCCCGGCGGCGCACGGTCCGCGACGCCGTCACCGGGTCGTCGACCAGCGACGGCTGGTAGGAGATCGACAGCAGTGTGAAGGTGACGGTCGGCTCGCAGCGGTCCAGCCCGTAGGAGCGGCAGACGGCGAACATCGCCGCCTCCACGTCCTCCGCGCCCTCGCCGCCCGCGAGCAGCAGCTCGCCGATGCGCAGCGTCAGGTCGAGCACGCGCGGGACGGCCGGGCCGCCCTCCTCCGCGCGCTGCACCGGCTCCGGCGCGGGCCGCTCGGCCACCGGCATGCGCAGCATCGTGCGCATCCGGTCCTGCCAGGGCACGTCCTTGGTCAGGCTGACCGCCGGTATGCCGTTCGGCGGGGTGAAGGCGGGCGGGGCCTGCCGGACGCCGTACGTGCTCGGCGGGCTGAACGCCGACCCCTCCGGCTCCGCCTGCGGCGGCTGCGGGGCGTCGAGCCCCTTGGGCAGGGCGAACTCCGACGTCGTCTCGGACTCCGTGCCGGTCCGGGGGGCGGCCAGGCCCCGCGGGATCGCGAACTCGGACGTGGCCGACGACTCGGAGTCGGCCGGCGCCTGCCCCGCCGCCCCGGCGGGCGGCATCGGCGGGAAGGCGCTTCTCGCCTCGTCCGGCTGCGGCTTGCGGTCCTCCACGTCCGTCACTGCGTAGTGCTCTCTGTACGACACCGTCCGTAGGTCTCCGTATGCGCGCAGACGAAACGAACGGGCCGCACGCGCACGCGTGCGGCCCGCGGGTACTGCCGGGACCTCAGTGGCCGCCCTGCTCCTTGAAGCGCTTGTAGGACCGCTCGATCTCGGCCTCGGCGTCGACGCGGCCCACCCAGTTGGCGCCCTCGACCGACTTGCCGGGCTCCAGGTCCTTGTACACCTCGAAGAAGTGCTGGATCTCCAGGCGGTCGAACTCGGACACGTGGTGGATGTCCCGCAGGTGCTCCACGCGCGGGTCCGTGGCCGGCACGCACAGCAGCTTGTCGTCGCCACCGGCCTCGTCCGTCATGCGGAACATGCCGATCGCGCGGCAGCGGATCAGGCAGCCCGGGAACGTCGGCTCGTCGAGGATGACCAGCGCGTCCAGCGGGTCACCGTCCTCGCCGAGGGTGTTCTCGACGAAGCCGTAGTCGGTCGGGTAGGCGGTCGAGGTGAAGAGACGGCGGTCCAGGCGGATACGACCGGTCTCGTGGTCCACCTCGTACTTGTTGCGCGAACCCTTCGGGATCTCGATCGTGACGTCGAACTCCACCGGTGGCTCCTCCATGATCAGCACATAGTTCTGGTGATTAAGTGTCCCTCACGCAGGAGTGTGATCGCGAAAGGGGCTGGTGGTCGTGCCGGAGCTGAGGCCTTGGCGGGCCGCGGGACCGCATGTGGCGCGGATCGCGAGCGCCGTACGACCCGGGCTGTCGCGGGCCGTGGGGGTCGTACGGCCGCGCGTCGCGGGGGCCGTGGCGGCCGCCCGGCCGCGGGTCGCGCGGTCGGCGCGGGCCATGGCACCGCGTCCTGCGTGGATCACCGGGCCGAGGACCTGGCAGTACACCGCGGGCGCCGCCACCGCCGGGCTGGCGCTCGCCGCCGGCCTGGTGACCGTCACCGGCCCCTGGGACTCCTCGGGCCAGCGTACGGCCGAGGCGGACCGGGCCGCGGCCCTGGAGCGCACGGGTGGCGCAGATCACGGTCCGGGCACCGCCGCCGGCGCGCCGCGGCCCGCCCCCAGCGCGGGCGCCGTCCTGGCCGGCCTGGGCGGCGCCGCCGGCGCCGTGCGGACGGCGCCGGACGACAAGGCCCTCGCGGACGTCCTGGACCCCCTCCTGGCGGATCCGGCGCTCGGCACCCGCCGCGCCGCGTCCGTCGTGGACGTCGCCACCGGCAGGCGCCTGTACGGCCGCGACGCCGGCCGGGCCCTGGTCCCCGCCTCCACCACGAAGATCGCCACCGCCGTCGCCGCCCTCTCCGCGCTGGGCCCCGGCCACCGCCTCACCACCCGCACCGTCCTGGAGCCCGACACCGGGGAACTCGTCCTGGTCGGCGGCGGCGACCCCACCCTCACCGCCCGCGAGGACGCCGACGGCCTCGCGAGCCTGCGCACCCTGGCCGACCGGACCGCCGCGGCCCTGAAGAAGCGCGGCGTGCGCGAGGCGACCCTGTCGTACGACACCACCCTCTACCCCGGCTCCCAGAAACACCCGATCGGGGTCAACGACAACCTCGCCCCCCTCACCCCCCTGATGGCCGACGAGGCCCGCACCGACGACTCCACCAGCGGCCCGGCCCCGCGCCTGAGCGACCCGGCGGCGGCCGCCACCCGCGCCTTCGCCGGCTTCCTGGCGGACCACGGCATCAGGACGACCGCCCCGGGCCCCTCCAAGGCCACGGACCGCGCGCGGCCCCTGGCCGCCGTCTCCTCACCGCCGCTGGCCGCCCTGGTCGAGCGGATGCTGACCCACAGCGACAACGACATCGCCGAGGCGCTCGCCCGCCAGACGGCCCTGGCGGCGGGCGAGCGCGCCGACTTCGACGGCGTCGCGACCGCCGTCGCCGCCCAGCTGAGGAAGCTCGGCGCCCCCCTGGCGGGCTCCGCCTTCCACGACGGCAGCGGCCTCGACCGCGCCGACCGGCTCACCGCCGGCCTCCTCACCCACCTGCTGGCCACGGCCGGCGACCCGGCCCGCCCCGGCCTGCGCCCGGTCCTCACCGGCCTGCCCGTCGCCGGCTTCACCGGCACCCTCACCAGCCGCTACACCGACGGCGCCGCCGGCCTCGTCCGGGCGAAGACGGGCACGCTGACGGGCGTGAACGCCCTGGCGGGCACGGTGGTCGACCAGGACGGCCGGCTGCTGGCCTTCGCCTTCCTGGCGTCGGACACGACCGACCCGGCGGCGGCCCAGGCCGCGCTGGACCGGACGGCGACGGCCCTCGCGGCGTGCGGCTGCCGCTGACGCCCGCCGCCCCACGGCCTGCCCCGAGTGGCGGGGCTCACGTACGGTTGACACATGACGAGCATCGGTGGTCCCGAGATGGTCGACTGGAATCTCGCGGTCGCGACCGCGACCCGGCTGGTGCGGCCGGGGCCCGAGGTGAGCCGCGACGAGGCCCGGGCCGTCGTCGCGGAGCTGCGCCGGCACGCGAAAGCCTCCGAGGAGCACGTCCGGGGCTTCACCCGGCTGGGCGCCGACGAGGCCGACGACACCCCGGTCCTCGTCGTCGACCGGCCGGGCTGGGTCCGGGCCAACGTCGCCGGGTTCCGGGAGATCCTCAAACCGCTGCTCGACAAGATGCAGCAGCGGCGCGGCAGCACCCCCGGCGGCGCGGTCCTCGGAGCCGTCGGCGGCAAGGTCACCGGCGTCGAGCTCGGCGTGCTGCTGTCCTTCCTCTCCTCCCGCGTCCTCGGCCAGTACGAGACCTTCGCCCCGGCCACCCGGGAACTGCCGGCCGGCGAGAACGGCGGCGGCCGGCTGCTGCTCGTCGCCCCCAACGTCGTCCACGTCGAGCGCGAACTCGACGTCGAACCGCACGACTTCCGCCTCTGGGTGTGCCTGCACGAGGAGACCCACCGCACGCAGTTCACGGCCGTGCCCTGGCTGCGCGACCACCTGCAGAGCGAGATCCAGTCGTTCCTGGCGGAGACCGACGTCGACCCCATGACCGTCCTGGAACGCCTCCGGGACGCGGCCCAGGCCCTCGTCGGCGGCCGGCCCGAGGGCGAGGAGGGCGACAGCGGGCGGTCCCTGGTCGAACTGGTGCAGACGCCCGCCCAGCGGGAGATCCTCGGCCGCCTCACCGCCGTGATGTCCCTCCTGGAGGGCCACGCCGACTACGTCATGGACGGGGTCGGCCCGGACGTCGTGCCGTCCGTCGCGGAGATCCGCGAGAAGTTCCAGCAGCGCCGCGCCAAGGGCGCCTCCCGGCTGGACCTGGCCCTGCGCAAGCTGCTCGGCCTGGACGCCAAGCTCCGGCAGTACCGCGACGGCGAGCGCTTCGTCCGCGCGGTCGTCGACGAGGTCGGGATGGACGGCTTCAACCGCGTGTGGACCTCCCCCAACACCCTCCCCACCAAGGCGGAGATCGCCAAACCGGCGGACTGGGTCACGCGGGTGCACCGCAGGCCCGAGCCGGGCACGCCGTGAAGAGGTCGTGAAGCGAATCCGGTCGCCGGCAGGCGAACGCCCCCTCAATCACCCGTCCGAGGGACCGTGAGGCATGGGTAGGCGTGCAATGCTCGGGGAACGGCCCGTTTCTGTCACCATCTACACACTCTGAGTGACCAACCTCGGGCTCACATCCCTGAAAACTTCATGAAGGGAACCGGACATGGGTCCCCATCCCGCGGTCGCGGCGATACGCCTGGCGGTCCGCCGCGTCCTCCACGACATCCTCACCGACCAGACCCCCCCGACCCCGCACGAGCGCCCCCCCTCCCCGCTCGTGCTCGTCGCCTGCTCCGGCGGGGCCGACTCCATGGCGCTCGCCTCCGCCCTCGCCTTCGAGGCCCCCAGACTCGGCGTCCGCGCCGGCGGCGTCACCGTCGACCACCAGCTGCAGGCCGGCTCCGGCGCGCGCGCCGAGGAGGTCGTCCAGCGCCTGCGCGACCTCGGCCTCGACCCCGTCGAGTCCGTCCGGGTGACCGTCGGCCGCTCCGGCGGCCCCGAGGCCGCCGCCCGCGACGCCCGCTACGCCGCGCTCGACGCCGCGGCCGTGCGCCACGGCGCCGCCGCCGTCCTGCTCGGCCACACCCGCGACGACCAGGCCGAGACCGTCCTGCTGGGCCTCGCCCGCGGCTCCGGCATCCGCTCCCTGTCCGGCATGGCCGCGGTCTCGGGGGCCGGCGGCCGGTACCGCCGCCCCTTCCTCCAGCTCGACCGGCAGACCGCCCGCAGGGCCTGCATGGCCCAGTCCCTCCCCGTCTGGGACGACCCCCACAACAGCGACCCGGCGTACACCCGCTCCCGCCTGCGCCACGAGGGCCTGCCCGCCCTGGAGAAGGCCCTCGGCAAGGGCGTCGTCGAGGCCCTCGCCCGTACGGCCCAGCTCTCCCGCGACGACGCCGACGCCCTCGACACCTGGGCCCGCCAGGCCGAGGAGACCGTCCGCGACGCCGCCGGTCTCCTGGAGTGCGCCAAGCTCCGCGCCCTCCCGCCCGCCGTGCGCCGCCGCGTCCTGCGCCGCGCCGCCATCGAGGCCGGCGCCCCGGCCGGCTCGCTCTTCGCCCGGCACATCGAGGAAGTCGACCGGCTGATCACCGCCTGGCGCGGCCAGGGGGCCATCAACCTCCCCGGCAGAGTCGTCGCCCGGCGGCAGGGTGGCAGACTGGTGATTCGGCAAGGCTGACTCCGGACGCTCCCACCGGCCCGCGCGAGCGGGCCGCCGTGGCGCCGGACCGGCCGCGAGTGAGCCGAAGGGACACGCCGCCGACCGGGACGCGCGCGGGCCGCCGGGCCCGGCACCGCCGGCAGCGGCGCGGACGTCCCCCAGGCGCACGGGCCACGACATGCGGGACGACCGAAAGTGATGCGGGTGGACGCGAAAGACATGGGTGCCGACCTCCAGCAGGTGCTCATCACCAAGGAAGAGATCGACGCCAAGCTGACCGAGCTGGCCGCGAAGATCGACGCGGAGTACGAGGGCGAGGACCTGCTGCTGGTCGGCGTCCTCAAGGGCGCGGTGATGGTCATGGCCGACCTCGCCCGGGCGCTGTCCACCCCCGTCACCATGGACTGGATGGCCGTATCCTCGTACGGGGCGGGCACCCAGTCCTCCGGTGTGGTGCGGATCCTCAAGGACCTCGACACCGACATCAAGGGCAAGCACGTCCTCATCGTCGAGGACATCATCGACTCCGGCCTGACCCTGTCCTGGCTGATCTCCAACCTCGGCTCGCGCGAGCCCGCCTCCCTCAAGGTGTGCACGCTGCTGCGCAAGCCCGAGGCCGCCAAGGTCGCCATCGACGTGGAATGGGTCGGGTTCGACATCCCCAACGAGTTCGTCGTCGGCTACGGCCTCGACTACGCCGAGAAGTACCGCAACCTGCCGTTCGTCGGTACGCTCGCGCCCCACGTCTACGGCGGCTGAGCCCCGCGGCGGGGCTCCGCGGCGGAGATCGGGAACCCTGGCGGGCTCTGCGCCGTTGGAGCATGCGTAGACGGGATCGCCAGCCGTCCTGTGCGGCTTCAGGTGACAATGCTGGGGTACCGTCCGAAGAACAGCCTTTATCAAACTCACTATGGCAGGAGGGACGGGGCGGCACCGCTCCGTATGGATGGACGTGAAGCGATACTTCCGTGGGCCGGTCATGTGGATCGTGCTGGCCGTCCTTGCCGTGGTCGTGTTGATGCAGGTCGTCGGCTCGTCCGGCGGCTACAAGACGGTGGACACGGGCCAGGTCGTCCAGGCGATCAACCAGAACAGGGTCGAGTCGGCCAAGCTGACCACCGGCGACGAGCAGACCATCAAGGTCCAGCTCAAGGACGGTGAGAAGGTCGAGGGCAGCTCGAAGATCCAGGCGAGCTACATCGGCGACCAGGGCGTGGACATCGCCAACACCCTGCAGAACAAGTACCAGGACAAGCAGATCCCGGACGGCTACACCGTCTCGCCGTCCAAGCAGAACCCGTTCGTCGGCATTCTGCTCTCCCTGCTGCCCTTCGTCCTGATCGTGGTCGTCTTCCTGTTCCTGATGAACCAGATGCAGGGCGGCGGCTCCCGCGTCATGAACTTCGGCAAGTCCAAGGCGAAGCTCATCACCAAGGACACCCCGAAGACGACGTTCTCCGACGTCGCGGGCGCGGACGAGGCCGTCGAGGAGCTCCAGGAGATCAAGGAGTTCCTCCAGGAGCCGGCCAAGTTCCAGGCCGTCGGCGCCAAGATCCCCAAGGGTGTCCTGCTGTACGGGCCGCCCGGCACCGGCAAGACCCTGCTCGCGCGTGCCGTCGCGGGCGAGGCCGGCGTCCCCTTCTACTCGATCTCCGGTTCCGACTTCGTCGAGATGTTCGTCGGTGTCGGCGCCTCCCGGGTCCGCGACCTGTTCGAGCAGGCCAAGGCCAACGCCCCGGCGATCGTCTTCGTCGACGAGATCGACGCCGTCGGCCGCCACCGCGGCGCCGGCCTCGGCGGTGGTCACGACGAGCGCGAGCAGACCCTGAACCAGCTGCTCGTCGAGATGGACGGCTTCGACGTCAAGGGCGGCGTGATCCTCATCGCCGCCACCAACCGGCCCGACATCCTCGACCCGGCCCTGCTGCGCCCCGGCCGCTTCGACCGTCAGATCGCCGTCGACCGTCCCGACATGCAGGGCCGGCTGGAGATCCTCAAGGTCCACCAGAAGGGCAAGCCGGTCGCCCCCGACGTCGACCTGTCCGCCGTCGCCCGCCGTACGCCCGGCATGACCGGTGCCGATCTCGCCAACGTCCTGAACGAGGCCGCCCTGCTGACGGCCCGCAGCGACCAGAAGCTGATCGACAACAAGATGCTGGACGAGGCGATCGACCGCGTCGTCGCGGGCCCGCAGAAGCGGACCCGGATCATGTCGGACAAGGAGAAGAAGATCACTGCGTACCACGAGGGCGGCCACGCCCTGGTCGCGGCGGCCTCGCCGAACTCCGACCCCGTCCACAAGATCACGATCCTGTCCCGCGGCCGCGCCCTCGGCTACACGATGGTCCTGCCGGACGAGGACAAGTACTCGACCACGCGCAACGAGATGCTGGACCAGCTCGCCTACATGCTGGGCGGCCGCGCGGCCGAGGAGCTCGTCTTCCACGACCCGACCACGGGCGCCGCCAACGACATCGAGAAGGCCACCAACCTGGCCCGCGCGATGGTCACGCAGTACGGCATGACCGAGCGGCTCGGCGCGATCAAGTTCGGCGGCGACAACACCGAGCCGTTCCTCGGACGTGAGATGGCCCACCAGCGCGACTACTCGGAAGAGGTCGCGGCGCTCGTCGACGAAGAGGTCAAGAAGCTCATCGAGACCGCGCACAACGAGGCCTGGGAGATTCTGGTCGAGAACCGCGACGTCCTGGACAACCTCGTCCTGGCCCTCCTGGAGAAGGAGACCCTGGGCAAGGAGGAGATCGCCGAGATCTTCGCCCCGGTCGTCAAGCGTCCGCCGCGGCCCGCCTGGACCGGTTCCTCGCGCCGCACGCCGTCCACCCGTCCGCCGGTGCTCTCCCCGAAGGAGCTGGCCCTGACGAACGGCGCCAACGGCGCGACGCCGGCGATCACCACCGCCAAGAGCACCACGGCGGAGGCCTCCCCGGCGCCGGAGCGAGCCCCGGAGAACCGCCCCGAGAGCTGACCGGGGCTCTCCCGCCGGCCCCGCCGGGACCGGAATGGATGCCGCGTCCCCCAGGTTCTAGCCTGGGGGACGCGGCATCTCCGTATGCCCGCACGTCAGACACACAGGAACGAGGCACCGCACATGACCGACCCCGTGACGCTGGACGCCGAGGCGCCGATCGGCGAGTTCGACGAGAAGCGCGCCGAGAACGCCGTACGCGAACTGCTGATCGCGGTCGGCGAGGACCCCGACCGCGAGGGCCTGCGGGAGACCCCGGCGCGGGTGGCACGGGCCTATCGGGAACTCCTGGCCGGACTCGGGCAGACGCCCGAGGAGGTCCTGACCACGACGTTCGACCTCGGCCACGACGAGATGGTCCTGGTCAAGGACATCGAGATCGTGAGCCTGTGCGAGCACCACATGCTGCCGTTCCACGGCGTGGCCCACGTCGGGTACATCCCGGCGGAGACCGGCAAGATCACGGGGCTGTCGAAGCTGGCGCGGCTGGTCGAGGTGTTCGCCCGCCGGCTGCAGGTGCAGGAACGGCTCACCACGCAGATAGCCGACTCCCTGATGCGGATCCTCGAGGCCCGGGGCGTGATCGTGGTCATCGAGGCCGAGCACATGTGCATGTCGGTGCGCGGGATCCGCAAGCCGGGCGCCAAGACCACGACGTCGGCCGTGCGCGGCCAGCTCCGCGACGCCACGACCCGTGCCGAGGCGATGAGCCTGATACTGGCGCGCTGACCCGGCGGCCGGCGGTGTCCGCCGCGGTCCTCGTCCCCTTCCCGCCGGGCGGCGGTCGCCGCGCCCGGGGGAAAGAGGACCGTCAGGCCGCGGGCGCCGCTCCCGCCCCGTCGTGCTCGTCGTCCTCCGGGAGCCTGCAGACGCGCTCCAGGAAGAGGGCGGCCGCTATGACCGCGATGCCGGCCAGGACCGAGAAGCCGGCGTAGATCGCCTGGTCGCGGCGGGCCGGGATGTCGAGGGACTCCAGGAGGAAGACGCCCGTGCCGCCGTACATGCCCGCGACCAGGGCGGCGACCAGGGCGCTGGCCTGGCCGAAGACGACCGCGCGGGCGGCCATCAGAGGATCGACGCCCTTGGCGCCGGGCCGGCGCTCGCGCTGGGCCCTGAGGCGGGCGCGCAGTGAGAGCGCCGTCGCCAGCAGGACCACGGCGATCAGCGCCAGCACGACGGGGGCGGCCAGGGGGACGCTCGGGAGGGTCCCGATCGAGTTCCACAGGCGGGCGCCCGCCCAGGACAGGATTCCGGCGACGACGAAGACTCCGGCCAGCACCCTGATGCGCAGCTCTCTCACGGTGTCCCTTCGGATCCCTGGATGCCCGGATGCCCGGGCTGCGGTCGTCTCGACCTTAACGACTACTCGGGGAGCCGGAGTTCCAGGTCGCCGCGTGGCGTGACGCCCTCGCGGGTGACCGCGTCGAGCAGGTCGGCGACCGCGCCGCGGCCGGGCAGCAGGGCGCCGGGCTCCAGATCGTGCCAGGGGGCGAGGACGAAGGCGCGTTCGTGGGCGCGCGGGTGGGGCAGGGTGAGCCGCGGGTCGTCGGAGACGACGTCGGCGTAGGCGACGATGTCGATGTCGAGGGTGCGCGGGCCCCAGCGTTCGTCCCGGACCCGGCGGAAGGCCTCCTCGATCGCGTGGGCGCGCTCCAGGAGCGAGGACGGGGGCAGGGTGGTCTTCAGCAGCACCACGGCGTTGAAGTACGACGGCTGGCTCCCGGGCTCCACGCCCCACGGCTCCGTCTCGTACACGGGGGAGACCGCCTTGACGCGCACGCCGGGGGTGTCCTCCAGGGCGTCGACGGCGCCCTGGAGGGTCTCCAGACGGTTGCCGAGGTTGGAGCCGAGGGAGATCACCGCCGGCCGCGGGTTGTGCAGGGTGGTGTCGGCGGCGTCGACCTTCTCGGTGACGGAGGCGGGTACCGGCTGTACGGTCGGGTCGCTGGGGCCCCCGGCGGAGAACGCGGTCATGCTCGGCTCCGGGTGATGGTGACGGTCACATCGTCGAAGGGGACGGTGATCGGCGCGTCCGGCTTGTGGACGCAGACCTCGACCTCCCGGACCCCTTCGTGCTTGAGGCAGACCTGGGCGATGCGTTCGGCGAGCGTCTCGATCAGGTTGACGGGCTCGCCCTCGACGACGGCCACGACCTCCTCGGCCACGATGCCGTAGTGCACGGTCTTCGCCAGGTCGTCGTCGGCCGCGGCCGGCCGGGTGTCCAGGCCGAGGACGAGGTCCACGACGAAGGTCTGGCCCTCCTCGCGCTCCTTGGGGAACACACCGTGGTGCCCGCGGGCCTTCAGGCCGCGCAGCGCGACACGATCCACGCGCATCACTCCTGCTGTCGTCGGTTCCGGCCGGTGCGCACCGGTGCGGGCGGTACGCCGGTCATGTCGAATCTACCCGCGGGTCCGGACGGTTCCGGGCCGCGGCGGCGCGGCACCGGGCCGGGACGGGGAGGATTCACCGCGTGTTCTCCCCGGGGAACCCGGGGGATCACGGGCCGGTGGGCGGCCCGGCCCCGCGCCGGGTGATTCCCACCACTTCTCCTTCCGCCGCCTCCCGGCCCCGCGGGCCCTCGCTCTTCCTCTCCTGCGGGCCGACTACCCACTTATGCGGAGGAGCCGTCGTCCTCCTCCTCGTCGGTTTCGGCCAGAACGGGCGAGGCGTGGTGCGCCCAGAGTTTCCAGCCGGAGGGCGTGCGCCGGAACACGTTGGTGGCGACCACGAGCTGGCCCACGAGGGGGCCGAGCTCCTCGTCGCCCTCGGGGGCGGGACCGCCGCTGAGGATGTTCTCGGTACAGGTCACGAGGGCGGTGTCGCCGGTGACGGAGACGTGCACGTCGGTGAGGAAGAACTGGATGTAGTCGGTGTTCGCCATGATCAGCGCGTACGACCTCAGGACCTCGCCGCGGCCGGTGAGGACGGGCCAGCCGGGGTGCACGCAGGAGATCACGCCGGTGTCCGCCGGGTCGTGGTACGTCTCGTCGACGCCCAGGTCGGACGGGGTGAGCCAGAGCGCGGACAGCTCCTCGAAGTCGCCGCGCTCCACCGCCTCGTAGAAGGCCGTGTTGGCGGCCTCGACCTGCTCGACGTCGGTGTGGGGAGCGCTCACCGGGCTCCTTCTGCTCCGTCGCCCGCGCTCGCGGCGCGCGTCTCCGCGACGGCGTGTGCGACCCGTACGGCGTCGGCCGTCGCGCGGACCTCGTGCACACGGACCGCCCACGCGCCGGCGTGCGCCGCGAGCGCGGACACGGCGGCGGTGGCCGCGTCCCGTTCCCGGGCGGGCGGCGGGGCGGCCTCCGGCCCGGCGAGGACGCGGCCGAGGAACCGCTTGCGGGAGGCGGCGACGAGCAGCGGACGGCCGAGGCCGAGCAGACGGTCGAGGTGGGCGAGGAGTTCGAGGTCGTGCCGGGCGTCCTTGGAGAAGCCGAGGCCGGGGTCGACGACGACGCGGTCGGCGGCGATGCCGCCCGCCACGACGGCCTCCACGCGTGCCCGCAGCTCGTCGACGACCTCGGTGACGACGTCGGAGTAGACGCCCCTGACGTTGCCGCCCTGGAGGAAGCCGCGCCAGTGCATGACGACGAAGGGGGCGCCGGCGTCCGCGACGACCGGGATCATCCGGGGGTCGGCGAGGCCGCCGCTGACGTCGTTGACGAGGGCGGCGCCGGCCGCGAGCGCCTGTTCGGCGACGGAGGCGCGCATGGTGTCGACGGAGATCGTGACGCCCTCGGCGGCGAGACCGCGGACGACGGGGACGACGCGCCGGAGTTCCTCGGCCTCGTCGACGCGGGTGGCGCCGGGGCGGGTGGACTCGCCGCCGACGTCGACCAGGTCGGCGCCCTCGTCGACCAGGGCGAGGCCGTGCTTGACGGCGGCCGTCGTGTCGAACCAGCGGCCGCCGTCGGAGAAGGAGTCGGGGGTCACGTTCACGACCCCCATGACCGCGCAGCGGTCCCATGCGGGAAGGCCCGCCACGTGGCGGCGGCCGGTCTGATTGCTCATGTGTTCAGCGTAGGCCCAGGGGCGGCCGGGGGGCCGGGCGGGCTGTACCGGTACGCGGGGTCCGTACCGGTACGCGGGGTGCGCCCGAACCGGGGCCTCGGGGGGCGGGGCCGGGGCCCCGGGGCGGGGCGGCCTTTTCGAAGGGGCCGGGCGGAGGAGCCGGGGGCCGGGGCGTCCCGGGCCGGTGAGGTTCCGGGCGGCCGCCCCGCGCCGTTCCGGGGCGTCCCCCGCGGGTCCGTTCCCGCCGCCGCGGTGCTCCCGGCACCGGCCGGTTCCGGACACGTCCCGGCGCGTCGCCGGCGGCAAAGACGGGGGTCCGGCGGCCGGGGCGCGCCGAAGTCCATAAAGCGCGTGAAGGCCGTGAGGCCGGTGCGGATCTTCCCGCTCGCCGCGAAAAGCGGTGGTCATCACTTCGGCGCCCGGCGGCGGGGGATTCCGGCGGCGCCGCGGCGGATGAGCGGGCGGATCGGCGCCCAGTGGAAATGATCTTGTTTATTTCGGGCTCGGTTGTTTCTGATGCCGTGTGAACACTTCTGGGATGGCTGTGTTTTTACTGGGCGGGGCGCCAAGATTCGCCTACGCGCGGTAAGTTTCTGGCCATGCCACGTGGACGTCACCGCCATTCCCCACCCTTGCACAGGCTGTTGCCTCCGTCGGCGATCGCAGGCGTCTCCCTCGTCTGCGCTTTCGGCCCCTGGGTGTTCTCGGAGCCGACGGCGCTCCGGTCGCTGGCCGCCGCCGCCGCGGCGACCGCGGTCGGCGGCGCGGTCGTCATGCGCCGCTGGGACACGCAGGCGGGCAAACGCGTAGCCGAGCTGACGCGCGCGCGGGCGAGCGACGAGTGGCGCCATGAGGAGCGGGTCGCCGAACTGGAGGCGGACCTGGAGGAGGCGCGCGAGCTGCGCGCCAAGCTGGAGCAGCGGCTGCGGGCCAAGCGCGCGGAGCTGCAGGGCCTGCGCAACGAGCACGCGGCGCTGCTGCGGCGGTACGCCACGGCGGAGACCGAGCGGGCGAGCGCCCTGGAGGGGCGTCGGCTGCTGGAGACCGGGTCCGCCGCTCCGGCGCGGGAGCTGGAGGCGGCGCCGGAGCGACGGGCGAAGGGCGCCGCCGGGGCCGCCGAGGAGCGGCCGAGGACGCCCGCGGTGTTCTCGCCGGAGGGCTCCCGGCTGTTCCTGCTGGCCGGTGCGGCGCTGTCCCGGCTCGACGGCGGCGGGGCCGCCGGGGAGGGCGCCGCGCGGGCGGTGCCCGGGCGGCTCGGCGGCGACGCCGGGGCCGGGCCGGTGCGGGAGGACGAGGCGCCGGGGCG
>NZ_BAAATK010000066.1:0-24978 GCF_039533365.1 Streptomyces glaucus | reverse complement strand
GCTGCCCGCCACGTCGATCGCCTGGGGCGCCTGGGACGGCGGCGGCATGGCCACCACGCTCCAGGACGGCGCGCGCACCTCGGGGGCCACGCTCCTCGACCCGGCGCCGGCCCTCACCGCGCTCGCCGAACTCGCCGCCGAGCCGCACCCCGTCACCGTCGTCGCCGACCTGAGGCACCCGGCGTTCCTGCAGGCCCTGTTCAGCCTCCGCCCGTCGCCCGCCCTCGCCGCGCTGCCCGGCGGCCCGGAGGCCCTGCGCGCGGCCCGCACCTCCCGCTCCGCCGGCGAGGAGGCGCGCCACGCCCTGCGGGACCGGCTGCACGCCGCCGGCCCCGGCGAGCGGCTGCCGCTCGTCCTGGACCTGGTGCGCGGCCACGCCGCCGCCGTCCTCGCCCACCCGGACCCCGCCGCCATCCGGCCGGACAAGCCCTTCCAGGACCTCGGCTTCGACTCGCTGACGTCGATGGAACTGCGCACCCGGCTGGCCCGCGCCACCGGCCTGACCCTGCCCGCCGGCCTGCTCTTCGACCACCCGCGGCCCCGCGCCCTCGCCGAGCACCTGCTCGACGCCCTGCTCGGCGAGCCGGGCACCGCGCCCGCGCCGCGGCCGGCCCGCGCCGCCGACGACGAACCCCTCGCGATCGTCGGCATGGCCTGCCGCTTCCCCGGCGACGTCCGCTCCCCGGAAGACCTGTGGGAACTGGTCGCGGGCGGCCGGGACGCCATCGGCCCGTTCCCCGCCGACCGCGGCTGGGACCTCGACGTGCTGGCCGGCTCCGGACGCGGACACAGCGCCACCGCCGAGGGCGGATTCCTGTCCGACGTCGCCGGGTTCGACCCCGAGTTCTTCGGCATCAGCCCCCGCGAGGCGCTCGCCATGGACCCGCAGCAGCGACTGCTGCTCGAAGTGTCCTGGGAGGCCTTCGAACGGGCCGGCATCGACCCGCACACCCTGCGCTCCAGCCGCACCGGCGTCTTCGTCGGCACCAACGGCCAGGACTACGCCGAACTCGTCGCCCGGTCCGCCGAGAACCTGGAGACCCACCTCGGCACCGGCCTCGCGGCCAGCGTCCTGTCCGGCCGCATCGCCTACGTCTTCGGCCTGCAGGGCCCGGCCGCCACCGTCGACACCGCCTGCTCCTCCTCCCTGGTCGCCCTGCACCTGGCCGCGCAGGCGCTGCGCGGCGGCGAGTGCGAACTCGCCCTCGCCAGCGGCGTCACCGTGATGACCAGCTCCTCCAGCTTCTCCGGCTTCACCGCCATGGGCGGCCTCGCCGGCGACGGCCGCTGCAAGGCGTTCTCCGACGACGCCGACGGCACCGGCTGGGCCGAGGGCGCCGGCGTCCTCGTCGTGGAGCGGCTGTCCGACGCGGAACGCCACGGCCACCGCGTCCTCGCCGTCCTCCGCGGCTCCGCCGTCAACCAGGACGGCGCCTCCAACGGGCTCAGCGCCCCCAACGGCCCCGCCCAGCAGCGCGTCATCCGCGCCGCCCTCACCAGCGCCGGACTCACCCCCGCCGACATCGACGCCGTCGAGGCGCACGGCACCGGCACCACGCTCGGCGACCCCATCGAGGCCGAGGCCCTGATGGCCGTCTTCGGCGACGGCGACCGCGCCCACCCGCTGCTGCTCGGCTCGGTGAAGTCCAACATCGGCCACACCCAGGCCGCCGCCGGAGTCGCCGGCGTCATCAAGACCGTCATGGCCCTGCGCCACGGCACCCTGCCGCCCACCCTGCACGTCGGGACACCGTCCTCGCACATCGACTGGTCGGCCGGCCCGGTGGCCCTGCTCGACCGCGCCGTCCCGTGGCCGGAGACCGGGCGGCCGCGCCGGGCCGGCGTGTCCTCGTTCGGCATCAGCGGCACCAACGCCCACGTCGTCCTGGAACAGCCCGCCCCCGCGCCCGACGGCACCGACCGGCCCGCCCCCGGGGAAGCGGCCGGCCGGCCGCTGCCGTGGGTGCTGTCCGCCCGCACCCCCGCCGCGCTGCGCGACCAGGCCGCCGCGCTCGCCGCCCGCGTCACCGGCGACCCCGATCTCGACCCGGCCGACGTCGCCCGCTCCCTCGCCACCACGCGCGCCGTGTTCGAGCACCGCGCGGTCGTCGTCGGCACCGGCCGCGACGCCCTGCTCGCCGGGCTCGGCGCGCTGGCCGCCGGCGACGCGCCGGCCGACGGCGTGGTGCGCGGCCTCGCCGACACCGAGGGCCGCACCGTCTTCGTCTTCCCCGGGCAGGGCGCGCAGTGGACCGGCATGGGCGCCCGGCTCCTGGCGGAGTCCCCGGTGTTCGCCGCGCGCATCGCCGAATGCGCCGCCGCCCTCGCCGAGTTCACCGACTGGTCGCTCACCGACGTCCTGCGCGGCGCCGACGACGCCCCCGGCCTCGACCGCGTCGACGTCGTCCAGCCCGCCACCTGGGCGGTCATGGTGGCGCTCGCCGCGCTGTGGGAGGCGCACGGCGTCACGCCCGACGCCGTCGTCGGCCACTCCCAGGGCGAGATCGCCGCCGCCGTCGTCGCCGGGGCGCTCTCCCTGGCCGACGGCGCCCGCGTCGTCGCGCTGCGCAGCCGGGCCATCGCCCGCCGGCTCGCCGGACGCGGCGGCATGATCGCGGTCCCGCTGCCCGCCGCCGAGGTCGAACCCCGGCTCGCCGGCCGGGACGGCCGGCTGTCGCTGGCCGCGGTCAACGCCCCCGACGCCGTCGTCGTCAGCGGCGACGCCGAAGCCCTCGACGAGCTCCTCGCCCGGCTCACCGCCGAAGGCGTCCGCGCCCGCCGCATCGCCGTCGACTACGCCTCGCACTCCGCGCACGTCACCGACCTGCGCGACGACCTCCTCACCGGCCTCGCCCCCGTCGCCCCGCGCACCCCGCGGATCCCGCTGCTGTCCACCGTCACCGGCGAACGCCTCGACACCGCCGCGACGGACGCCGCGTACTGGTACCGCAACCTGCGGCAGACCGTGCGGTTCGCCGACGCGGTGCGCGCCCTGCTCGACCAGGGCTTCACCACGTTCGTCGAGTGCGGCCCGCACCCCGTGCTCACCGGGGCGGTCCAGTCCTGCGCCGAGCGGGCCGAGGTCCGGGCCGTCGCCGTCGGCACCCTGCGGCGCGACGAGGACGGCACCGACCGCGTGCTGACCTCCCTCGCCGAGGCGTTCGTGCGCGGCGCCCCCGTCGACTGGGCGGCCCAGGGCGCCTTCGGCGCCGCCCGGATCGTCGACCTGCCCACCTACGCCTTCCAGCGGCAGCGGTACTGGCCCAGCGCCGCCGTGACCACCGACGTCACGGGCGCCGGCCTGGACCCGACCGGGCACCCGCTGCTCGGCGCCGCCGTGACCGTCGCCGACTCCGGCGACCTGGTCCTCACCGGCACCCTGTCCCTGTCCGCCCAGCCCTGGCTCGGCCAGCACCGGGTCTCCGGCGCCGTCTTCTTCCCCGGCACCGGATTCCTCGAACTCGCCGTCCGGGCCGGCGACGCCGCCGGCTGCGGCCGGGTCGACGAACTCACCGTCGCCGCCCCGCTCGTCCTGCCCGAACGCGGCGCCGTCCAGGTGCAGGTACGGGTCGACGCCCCCGACGAGGAGGGCCGGCGCGGCATCCGCTTCCACTCCCGTCCGGCCCGCGGCGACGCCCCCTGGCACCTGCACGCCACCGGCGTCCTCTCCCGCGACCCGGACGCCCCGGCCCCGCTCGACACCACCGTGTGGCCGCCCGCCGGCGCCACCGAGGTCGACGTCACCGACCTCTACCGGCGCTACGCCCGCGCCGGCCTCGACTACGGGCCCGCCTTCCAGGGCCTGCGCGGCGTGTGGCGGCTCGACGGCGCCGCCTACGCCGAGGTCGTCCTGCCCGGCCCGGCCGGCACCACCCAGGGCCTCGGCCTGCACCCGGCGCTCCTGGACGCCGTCCTGCACGCCGGCGTCCACGCGGGCGAGGAGAACCACGAGCGGATGCTGCCGTTCAGCTGGCAGGGCGTCACCCTGCACGCCTCCGGCGCCACCGTGCTGCGCGCCCGCCTCGTCCGCACCGGCCCCGACACCCTCGCCATCGCCGCCACCGACGTCGAGGGCGGCCCGGTCGTCACCGTCGACGCCCTCACCCTGCGCGCCGGAACCGAACAGGCCGCCACCCCGGCGGGCGACCCGCGCGACGCCCTGCTGCACCTGGCGTGGGAGCCCGCCCCGGACGGCCTCGCCGCGCCCGCCGGCGCCCGCTGGGCCGTCGTCGGCGACGACGCCCACGGCCTCGGCCAGGCCCTCGCCCTCGCGGGGGAGACCGTCGCCGCCTACGCCGGGACCTTCGCCGCCGCCGTCGGCGCGGACGGCGAGGGCGGGCCCGTCCCGCACGGCTTCCTCGTCTCCGTCACCGGCGGCGAGGGACCCGGCGCGGTCCACGACACCGTCAACCGCACGCTGGGGCTGCTGCAGGAGTGGCTCGCCGACGAACGGCTCGACCGCTCCCGGCTGCTGCTCGTCACCCGCGGCGCCGCCGCCCCGGACGGCGGCGACGTCACCGACCCGGCGGCGGCCGCCGTCTGGGGCCTGGTCCGCTCCGCCCAGTCGGAGAACCCGGGCCGCTTCGTCCTCGTCGACCTCGACGACGCGGAGACCTCCGCCACGGTCCTGCCCGCCCTGCTCGTCGCCGAGGAGGAGCAGTGGGCGGTCCGCGACGGCCGGCCGTACGCCCCCCGGCTCGCCCGCACCGCGCCCGGCGACGCGGCCGCGCCCGGCGTCGCCGGCTGGAACCCGGACGGCACCGTCCTGATCACCGGCGGCACCGGCGGCCTCGGCGGCGAACTCGCCCGGCACCTGGTGACCCGGCACGGCGTGCGCCGCCTGCTGCTGGTCTCCCGCAGCGGCGACGCCGCGCCCGGCGCCGCCGACCTGCGCGCCGAACTCGCCGCCGCCGGCGCCTCGGTGACCGTCGCGGCCTGCGACGTGACCGACGCCGACGCCGTCGACGCGCTGCTGGCCGCGGTGCCCGCCGCGCACCCGCTGACCGCGGTCGTGCACACCGCGGGCACCCTCGACGACGGCGTGCTGCCCTCGCTCACCCCCGAACGGGTCTCCGCCGTGCTGCGGCCCAAGGCCGACGGCGCCTGGCACCTGCACCGGGCCACCCGGGACGGCGACCTCGCGGCGTTCGTCCTGTACTCCTCGGTCTCCGGCGTCCTCGGCAGCCAGGCCCAGGCCGGCTACGCCGCCGCCAACGCCTACCTGGACGCCCTCGCCGCCCACCGGCACGCGCTCGGCCTGCCCGCGACCTCCCTGTCGTGGGGCTTCTGGGCCCGCCGCACCGGCATGACCGCCCAGCTCACCGAGACCGACCTGCAGCGCATGGAACGCTCCGGAACGCCGCCGCTCGACCTGGAGTCCGGGCACGCCCTGTTCGACGCCGCGCTCACCCGGCACGAAGCCCACCTCGTGCCGCTGCGGATCGACCGGACGCGTTCCGGCGGCGACGTGCCGCCGCTGCTGCGCGGCCTGCTGGGCGGCGCCCGGCGCACCGCCGCCACCGCCACCCGGTCCCTCGCCACGCTCCGCGACCGGCTCGCCCGCCTCGCCCCCGACGCGCAGGAGAAGGCGCTGACCGACCTGATCGCGGAGACCTCCGCGGTCCTGCTCGGCCGGCGCGAGGAGGGCCCGGTCGACCCGCACCGCGAGTTCCTCACCCTGGGCTTCGACTCGCTCATCGCCCTGGAGCTGCGCAACCGGCTCGGCGAGGCGCTCGGCCTGCGGGTGCCGACCTCCGCGGTCTTCGACCACCGCACCCCGGCCCGGCTCGCCCGGTGGCTCCAGGGCCAGCTGGCCGCGCTCGGCAACCGCGCGGCGGCCGGCCCCGGCACCCTCACCGCGGCCGCCCGGGAGAGCGCCCCGGACTCCGTGGTCGACCTGTTCTTCGACACCGTCCGCAACGGCAAGACGCTGGAGGCCATGCGGCTGCTGATGGCCGTCGCCGCGACCCGCCCCCAGGTCGAGCTGACCGCCGAGGTGCCGGAGCTGCCGCAGCCCGTCACCCTCGCCGAGGGCCCGGCGCTGCCCAGGCTGATCTGCGTGAGCGCGCCCGGCGCCACCGGCGGCGTGCACCAGTACGCGCGCATGGCGGCACCGTTCCGCGGCAGCCGGCACGTCAGCGCGCTGCCGCTGCTCGGCTTCGCCGAGGGCGAGGCGCTGCCCGCCGACAGCGAGGTGGCGGTGCGGCTGATCGCCGAGAGCGCGCTGCTGGCCAGCGAGGGCGAGCCGTTCGTCCTCGTCGGCTACTCCATGGGCGGCACCTTCGCCTACCGGGCGGCCGGCGTGCTGGAGGAGACCTGGGGCATCCGCCCCGAGGGCGTCGTCATGCTGGACACGCTCAGCCTGGAGTACAAGGCGGGCGAGGGCGTCGACTGGGACCTGTTCCACGAGAACTACCTGGCCGACATCGACAGGCCGGCCGTGAGGCTCGACAGCGCCCGGCTGTCGGCGATGGCCCAGTGGTTCCTGCGCATGACCACCGGCGGCGCCGAACGGTACAAGACCGGCGTGCCGAGCCTGCTGATCCGCTGCACGGCCTCCCTGCCGGGAGTGCACCGCGGCGCCGACGAGGCACCGCCGGTGCCCGCGCACACCACCCGCATGATCGACGCCACCCACCAGACCCTCATCGCCGACAGGGCCCACGAGACGGCCCGGATCATGGAGGAGTGGCTGCGCGCCCTGGAGGCCGGGGAACCGTGACCACGCGGTGACGCCGAGGAGTTCGCGGGACGGGAGGGCGGCGACCCCGCGGTGCCGTCCGGGCTCCCGCGCGGTGCCGGGGCGGCCCGGAGCCGGCCCCGTGGAGCCGCACCCGGCCCTGCCCGCCGTCCGCCCCGGGGCGGACGGCGGGCAGGGCCGTCGCGCCGCGTGGGCGCGGGGCGGCGGCGTCAGGCGCGGGTGGGGGAGGCCCCCGGGTCTCCGGGGCCGCGGGTCCGCGGACCCGCGCGCCGGACCCGTGCCCCGGGCCGGGCCGTCGGCCCGGCCCGGGGAGCCGTCGTCCCGCCCGCACGGTCGTGACCTGCGGAAGGACGCGGGCCTCACGGGGCGCAGGGCTCACGGGGCGCAGATCTAAGGAAAACCGAGACCGGCCCGGCCTACCTTCCACGAGCGGTCTCGCTGAATTCCCGAACCATCGGAGGCGGTGCGGCATGACGATCCTGTCCGGTCTGGAGTTCCTCGACGTCCACGACCCGGTCGCCGCCGAGCCGGTGGCGATCGTCGCCATGGCCTGCCGACTGCCCGGCGGGATCACCGACCCCGAGGGACTGTGGGAGCTGCTCCTCGCCGGCCGGGACGCCACCGGGCCGCTGCCCGCCGACCGCGGCTGGGACGAGGCCCTCCTGAGCGGCCCCGACGGCTCCGCGGTGCCCCGCCGCGGCGGCTTCCTCGACGGCGTCGCCGACTTCGACGCCGGATTCTTCGGGCTCTCGCCCCGCGAGGCGCTCGCCACCGACCCCCAGCAGCGGCTGCTGCTGGAGACCGCCTGGGAGGCCGTCGAACGGGCCGGCATCGACCCGCTGTCCCTGCGCTCCACCCGCACCGGCGTCTACGTCGGCGTCAGCGGCGAGGACTACGCCCTGCTCACCGCGCGCGCCGCCGAGGACACCGCCGCCCACGCCGTCACCGGCACCGCGCCCGGCGTCGCCTCCGGCCGCCTCGCCCACGCCCTCGGACTGCGCGGCCCCGCCCTCACCGTCGACACCGCGTCGTCCTCCTCGCTGACCGCCCTGCACTGCGCGGTCCGCGCCCTGCGCGCCGGGGAGTGCACGCTGGCCCTGGCCGGCGGCGCCAACGTGCTGTCCACGCCGCGCAGCCTCGTCGGCCACGCCCGGCAGGGCGGCCTCGCCCCCGACGGCCGCTGCAAGCCGTTCTCCGCCGACGCCGACGGCACCGCCTGGGCCGAGGGCGCGGGCGTCCTCGTCCTGGAACGCCTCCGCGACGCCCGCGGCAACGGCCACCCCGTCCTCGCCGTCGTCCGCGGCACCGCCGTCAACTCCGACGGCGCCACCGACCGGCTGACCACCCCGAGCGGCGCCGCCCAGCGCGACCTGATCGCCCGCGCCCTGGAGGACGCCGGCCTCGCCCCCGGCGACGTCGACGCCGTCGAGGCGCACGGCACCGGCACCCGGGTCGGCGACCCCGTCGAGGCCGGCGCCCTGCTCGCCGCGTACGGGCACGAGCGCGACCACCCCCTGCTCATCGGCTCCGTGAAATCCAACCTGGGGCACGCCCAGGCCGCCGCCGGCGTCACCGGCGTCATCAAGACCGTGCTGGCGCTGCGGCACGGCGTCCTGCCCGCCACCCTGCACGTGTCCGAGCCCACCGGCGCCGTCGACTGGTCGGCCGGCGCGGCCCGGCTGCTGCGCGAGACCACCGACTGGCCCGCCACCGACAGGCCGCGCCGCGCCGCCGTCTCCTCCTTCGGCATCGGCGGCAGCAACGCGCACGTCGTCCTGGAACAGGCGCCGCCCGACCCGGTACCGGCCGAGGAGCCCGGCAGCGCCCCGCGCGTCGTGCCCTGGGTGGTCTCCGCGCGGTCCGCGAACGCCCTCGACGCCGCCGTCGCACGACTGCGCGCGCTGGACCACGCCGACGACCGCGCCCGCACCGACATCGCCCACTCGCTGGCCACCGGCCGCGCCACCGCCCTGCCGCACCGCACCGTCCTGCTGGCCTCCGCCGACGGCACCCCCACCGTCGCCCGCTGCGTCGCCGAACCCGGCCCCTCGGCCGCGCTGTTCGCCGGACACGGCACCGGCCACCACGCCCAGGCCCGCGCGCTCGCCGCCTGCTTCCCGGTGTTCGCCCGCGCCCTGGAATCGGTGCGGGACGCGTTCGACGGACTGCTGCCCGGCCCGCTGCCCGCCCTCCACGACGCGGACCCCGGCACGCCCGGCACCGCCGAACCCCTGCTGTTCGCGCACCAGATCGCCCTCCACCGGCTCCTGGAGTCCCTCGGCCGGACCCCCGCCTACGTCGCCGGGCACGGGCTCGGCGAGGTGGCCGCCGCCCACGTCGCCGGCGTGCTGTCCCTGCCCGACGCCTGCCGCCTCGTCGCCGCCCGCGTCCGGCTGGCCGGGCGGCTCGCGCCCGCCGCCGCCGTCGCCGTCCACGCCACCGAGGCCGAGGCGGCGCCGCTGCTCACCGGACGCGTGGCCGTGGCCGCCGTCGACGGCCCCGACCGCATCGTGCTCTGCGGGGCCGCCGCGGAGGTCGCCCGCGTCGCCGGTGCCCTCGCGGCCGAGGGACGCGCCACCGCCCCGCTGCCCGCGCCGCACGGCCTGCACTCCCCGCTCGTCGCCGACGCGCTCGACGACTACCGCGCGACCGTGGCCCGCCTCGAACCGCGCCCGCCGCGCGTCCCGCTCGTCTCCACCGTCACCGGCACCCTCGTCACCGGCGCCGACCTCGCCTCGCCCGGCCACTGGATCCGGCACGTCCGCGGCACCGTCCGGTTCGCCGACGCCGTCACCGCGCTGCGCGACGCCGGCGTGCGCACCTTCCTGGAGATCGGGCCCGACGCCGCCCTGACCGCCCGCACCGGCGACCTGTTCACCGGCACCGGCACGGTCACCGTCGCCGCCCAGCGCCCCGGCACCGACCCCGAGACGGCCCTGCTCACCGCGCTCGCCCGGCTCCACGTCACCGGCAGCGACGTGCACTGGCCCGCCCTGTTCACCGGCACCGGCGCCCGCCGCACCGAGCTGCCCACCTACCCCTTCCAGCGCGAACGCCACTGGCCCACCCCGTCCGGCCCGGCCCCGGCCCCGGCCCCGGTCCCGGTCCGGGACGCCGCCGACCCGGCCGCGCTGCGCGCCCTCACCGGCCCCCGCCGGGTCCGCGCCCTGCTCGCCCTGGTGCGGGCCGAGGCCGCCGCCGCCCTCGGCCACGCCGACCCCGAACGCGTCGACCCCCGCCTCGCCCTGCGCGCCTGCGGCCTCGACTCCTACGCCGAGACCGAGCTGCGCGCCCGCCTCGGCCGCGCCACCGGCCTGGACCTGCCCGCCACCCTGTTCTACGACGAGCCCACCCCGGCCGCGCTCGCCGCGCGGCTCGCCGAGCGGCTCGACGAGCCGCCGCGGGCCCTGCCCGAATGGCCCGCCGGGTTCGAGCAGGCCCTGCGCGCCCTGCCCGGGGACCATCCCGCGCGCCGCCGCGCGGTGCACCGGCTCCAGGCCTTGCTCGCCGACCTCGAGCCCCGCGCCCCGCGCCCCGCACCGGGCCCCCGGCCCGGCGGCGGCCGGCGCGCGGCGGACGCCGACATCGCCGCCGCGCCCGTCGACCGGCTCCTGGACCTCATCGACGAGGAGTTCCCGGTCCGCTGACCGCCGCCCCCGCCCCGCCGACCACCTCCGCATCCGCCGACGCGATGGGACGTCTCCCGTGCAGGAAGAGCAGCAGGACACAGTCGTCGACTACCTCCGACGGGTCACGGCGGAGCTGCGCCGCGCCCACCGGCGCATCGAGGAACTCGAGGCGCGGCGCGCCCCCGGAGCCACCGCCGCCGACCCCGTCGCCGTCGTCGGCATGGGCTGCCGCCTGCCCGGAGGCGTCGCCTCGCCCGAGGACCTGTGGCGGCTCGTCGACACCGGCGGCGACGCCGTCACCGGTTTCCCCGCCGACCGCGGCTGGGACCTGACCGCGCTGGCGGCCGGGAGCACCGCGCGCGGCGGCGGCTTCCTCACCGGCGCCGACGCCTTCGACGCGGACTTCTTCGGCATCTCGCCGCGCGAGGCCGCCGCGATGGACCCGCAGCAGCGGCTGTTCCTCGAGGTCGCCTGGGAGGCCCTGGAACACGCCGGCATCGACCCGCTGTCCCTGCGCGGCAGCCGCACCGGCGTCTACGCGGGCACCTACCGGTGGGACTCCGGCCGGCCCGGCCCCGGCGACGGCGCGGGCCACGCCATGACCGGCACCGCCTCCAGCGTCCTGTCCGGCCGCCTCGCCTACGTCCTCGGCCTGGAAGGCCCCGCCCTCACCGTCGACACCGCCTGCTCCTCCTCCCTGGTCGCCCTGCACACCGCCGTCCGGGCGCTGCGCGCCGGCGAGTGCGACCTGGCCGTCGTCGGCGGCGTCACCGTGCTGTCCGACCCGGCGGTCTTCACCGAGTTCTCCCGCCAGGGCGGCCTCGCCCCCGACGGCCGCTGCAAGGCCTTCTCCGCCGCCGCCGACGGCACCGGCTGGGCCGAGGGCGTCGCCGTCCTCGTCGTCGAGCGGCTGTCCGACGCCCGGCGCGACGGACACCCCGTGCTGGCCGTCGTCCGCGGCACGGCCGTCAACTCCGACGGCGCCTCCAACGGCCTGACCGCCCCCAGCGGCCGCGCCCAGCAGCAGGTCATCCGCCAGGCCCTGGCCGACGCCGGGCTCACCCCGGCCGACGTCGACGCGGTCGAGGCGCACGGCACCGGCACCCGCCTCGGCGACCCCGTCGAGGCGGCCGCGCTGCTCGCCACCTACGGCCAGGACCGCGAACGCCCGCTGCTGCTCGGCTCGCTGAAGTCCAACATCGGTCACACCCAGGCCGCCGCGGGCGTCGCCGGCGTCATCAAGACGGTGCAGGCGATGCGGTACGGCCGGCTGCCGCGCACCCTGCACGCCGACGAGCCCACCGGCGCCGTGGACTGGACGGCCGGCCGCGTCGAGCTGCTCCGGGAGGCCGCCGACTGGCCCGGCACCGGCCGCCCCCGGCGGGCCGCCGTGTCCGCGTTCGGGATCAGCGGCACCAACGCCCACGTCGTCCTGGAGGAGGCGCCCGAGCCCGCCGCCCCGCCGGCCGGCGCCGCCCCGCTGCCCGTGCGGGCGGTGCCCTGGCCGGTGTCCGCCCGCAGCGCCGACGCCCTCGCCGACCAGCTGGCCCGGGTCCGCGCCGGGGCCGCCGGGCACGACCCGCTCGACGTCGGCCACTCGCTCGCCGCCGGACGGTCCTCCTTCGAGCACCGGGCCGTGCTCCTCGGCTCCGCCGACGGCGCCCCGCCGCTCGCCGAGGCGGTCGCCGGCGACGCGCCGCCGGTCGCCGTGCTGTTCTCCGGGCAGGGCAGTCAGCGCCTCGGCATGGGACGTGACCTCGCCGCCCGTTTCCCGGTGTTCGCCGCCGCGCTCGACGAGGCGCTCGCCGCGCTCGACCCGCGGGTGCGCCCGGTGATGTGGGGCGAGGACGAACAGCTGCTGCGCCGCACGGAGTTCGCGCAGCCCGCGCTGTTCGCCGTCGAGGTCGCCCTGTACCGGCTCGTCGTCTCCTGGGGGGTGCGCCCCGAGTACCTGATGGGCCACTCGGTCGGCGAGATCGCCGCCGCCCACGTCGCCGGCGTGCTGTCCCTGGCCGACGCCGGCCGGCTGGTGTCCGCGCGGGCCCGGCTGATGCAGGAGCTGCCCGCGGGCGGCGCGATGGCCGCCGTCGAGGCGAGCGAGGACGAGGTGCGGCCCTGGCTCACCGACGGCGTCGTCCTCGGCGCGGTCAACGGGCCGCGCTCGGTGGTGCTGTCCGGGCCCGGCGAGGCCGTCCGGGCCGTCGCGGAGCGCCTGGCGCGGGCCGGGCACCGCACCGCGCGCCTGCGGGTCGGCCACGCCTTCCACTCGCCGCTGATGGAGCCCGCCCTCGGCCCGTTCCGCGCGGCCGTCGCCGGCCTGTCCTTCGGCGAGCCCGCGCTGCCCGTCGTCTCCGACGTGACCGGACGGCTCGCCGGGCCCGGCGACCTGACCACCCCCGAATACTGGGCTCGGCACCTGCGCGAGACGGTCCGCTTCGCCGACGGCGTACGCACCCTCGCGGACCAGGGCGTCGGCGCCTGGCTGGAGATCGGCCCCGGCGGCGTCCTCGCCGCGCTCGCCGGGCAGATCCTGCCGCCGGGCACCGTCGTCGCCTCGCTGCTGCACGGCGGTCCCGACGAGGAGCACTCCGCGGTCACGGCCCTGGCCCGGCTGTACGCGCACGGCGTCCCGGTCGACTGGACGGCCCTGTTCGCCGGCACCGGCGCCGAGCGGGTCGAGCTGCCCACCTACCCGTTCCGCCGCACCCGTTTCCCGCTGCGCCGCGCCGCCGCCGACGGCACCGGGCAGGCCGGGGACGCGGGGGACACGGACGTGTGGGCGGCGCTGGACCGCGCCGAACCCGCCGCGCTCGCCGGCCGTCTCGGCGTCCCGGAGGACGCCGTCCGCTCCGTCGTCCCGGCCCTGCTGTCCTGGCGGTCCCGGCACCGCGCCCGCGCCGCCCTGGACGCCCTGCGCCACCGCGAGCAGTGGCGGCCCCGCACCTTCCCGGGCCCCGCCGCGGTGACGGGCGGGTGGCTCCTGCTGCTGCCCGCCCACGACGACCCCTGGGCCAAGGCCCTGACCGACGCCCTCGGACCGGCGGCCCGGGCCGTCCGCTGCCCCGCCGGCGCGGACCGGGCCGCGCTCGCCGCGCTGCTGCGGGACGCGGCGGGCGACACCCCCCTGTCCGGCGTGCTCTGCCTCACCGCCCTCGGCGCCCCGGACGGGACCGCCGGAGCCGCCGAAACCACCGAGGCCACCGAAGCCGTCGGGGCCGGCGGAGCCACCAGGACCGCCGGGGCCGCCGAAGCCCTCGGAGCCGCCCGCCCCGACGTGCCGGCCGCGCTGCCGGCCGTTCTCGCGGCCGTGCAGGCCACCGGCGACGCCGGGCTGCGCGCACCCCTGTGGTGCGTGACCCGCGACGCCGTGGCCGCCGTCGGCGGCGACCGCGCGCAGAGCCTCGACGGGGCCGCCGTGTGGGGGCTGGGCCGGGTCGCCGCCCGCGAGGTCCCCGACCGCTGGGGCGGCCTGCTCGACCTGCCCGCCGACGCGCCCCGGCCGCACACCGTGGCCACCGCGCTCGCCGTCCTCGCCGCGCCCGGCGACGTGGACGGCGTGGCCGTCCGCGCCCCCGGCGCCCTGGTGCGCAGGCTCGTGCCCGCGCCCCGGCACGAGCCCCGGGCGGCCGGGGAAGCGCCCGGCTGGCGCCCCGCCGGCACCACCCTCGTCACGGGCGGCACCGGCGGACTCGGCGCCCACGTCGCCCGGCGCCTGGCCCGGGAGGGCGCCGAACGCCTGCTGCTGGTCTCCCGGCGCGGACCGGACGCCCCCGGCGCGGCCGGGCTGCGCCGCGAACTGGCCGCGGCCGGCTGCGAGGTGGACATCGCCGCCTGCGACGTCGCCGACCGCGCCGCCCTCGCCGCCCTGCTCGACGCGATCCCCGCCGACCGTCCGCTGACCGCCGTCGTGCACGCCGCCGGCGTCCTCGACGACGGCGTCCTGGACCGTCTCACCCCCGAGCGGTTCGCCGCCGTGTTCCGCGCCAAGGCCACCGGCGCCCGGAACCTGGACGAGCTGACCCGGGGCCACGACCTGTCCGCGTTCGTGCTGTTCTCCTCGGTGTCCGGCGCGCTCGGCAACCCCGGACAGGCCAACTACGCGGCGGCCAACACCGTCCTCGACGCCCTCGCCGCCCGCCGCCGCGCCGCCGGACTGCCCGCCGTGTCGATCGCCTGGGCGGCCTGGCGCGGCACCGGCATGGCCGCCGGCCTCGACGACGCCCGGGCGGAGCGGTCCGGGCTCGGCGGGCTCGACCCCGACCTCGCCCTGACCGCCCTGCTGGAGGCCACCGCCGAACCCGCCCCCGCCCTGCTGGTGGCCGACCTCGCGCCGCCGGCCGCCGCCCTGCGCTCCGGCGCCCGCCGCAGCCCGCTGCTCGACGGCCACCCCGCCGCGCCGGCCGCCGACGACCGCCGCGCCCCCGCCACCCCCCTCGCCGACCGGCTGCGCACCGCCCCGGCCACCGAGCACGCCGCACTCGTCCTGGACGCGGTGCGCACCGAGGCCGCCGCCGCGCTCGGCCACCGCCGGACCGCCGCCGTCCCGCCCGACCGGGCGTTCCGCGCCTGCGGGTTCGACTCCCTCACCGCCGTCGACCTGCGCAACCGGCTCGTCGCCGCCACCGGCCTGCCGCTGACCGCCGGCGTGGTCTTCGACCACCCCACCCCGCGCGGCCTCGCCACGCACCTGCTGACCGCCCTGACCGGCACCGGCGAGGACACCGCGCCGGCCCTCCCGGCCGCCCCCCGCGCCGGGGCCGGCGACGACGACCCCGTCGTCGTCGTCGGCATGGCCTGCCGGCTGCCCGGCGGCGCCGACTCGCCGCAACGCCTGTGGGACCTCCTCGTCGAGGAGCGGGACGCCATCGGGCCGTTCCCCGCCGACCGCGGCTGGGACCTCGGCGAGTTCACCGACAACACGGACGGCGGCCGCCGCCTCGAAGGCGGATTCCTGTACGACGCCGCCGACTTCGACGCCGGCTTCTTCGGGATCTCCCCGCGCGAGGCCGTCACCATGGACCCGCAGCAGCGGCTGCTGCTGGAAACCGCCTGGGAGGCCCTGGAACGCTCCGGCATCGACCCGCACACCCTGCGCTCCAGCCGCACCGGCGTGTTCGTCGGCAGCAACGGCCAGGACTACGCGCACGTCGTCGCCGGCTCCGCCGAGCGCACCGAGAGCCACGCCGCGACCGGTCTGGCCGCCAGCGCCCTGTCCGGCCGCGTCGCCTACACCCTCGGCCTGCGGGGCCCCGCGGTCACCGTGGACACCGCCTGCTCCGCCTCCCTGGTCGCCCTGCACCAGGCGGTCCGCGCGGTCCGCGCCGGAGAGTGCGCGCTCGCCCTGGCCGGCGGCGTCACCGTGATGACCGACTCCGCGAGCTTCGCCCGCATCCAGCGGCTCGGCGCCATCGCCGCGGACGGCCGCTCCAAGGCGTTCTCCGACGACGCCGACGGCACCGGCTACTCCGAGGGCGTCGCCCTCCTCGTCGTCGAACGGCTCAGCGAGGCCCGCCGCCGGGGCCACCGCGTCCGGGCCGTGATCCGCGGCTCGGCCGTGAACCAGGACGGCGCCTCCAACGGCCTGACCGCGCCCAACGGCCCCGCCCAGCAGCACGTCATCCGCCAGGCCCTGGCCGACGCCGGGCTCACCCCGGCCGACGTCGACGCGGTCGAGGCGCACGGCACCGGCACCCGCCTCGGCGACCCCATCGAGGCGGGCGCGCTGCTCGCCACCTACGGCGCCGGCCGGCCCGCCGACCGCCCCCTGTGGCTCGGCTCCCTGAAGTCCAACATCGGCCACACCCAGGCCGCGGCGGGCGCGGCCGGCGTCATCAAGACGGTGCTGGCCCTGGAGCACGGCGTCCTGCCGCGCACCCTGCACGCCGACACCCCCTCCACCCGCGTCGACTGGTCCTCGGGCGCCGTGCGCCTGCTCCAGGAACCCCGGGACTGGCCGGACACCGGCCGCCCCCGGCGGGCCGCCGTCTCCGCCTTCGGCATCAGCGGCACCAACGCCCACCTGGTGCTGGAGGAGGCCCCGCGCACGGCCCCGGCGGAACCGGCCGCCGGCACACCGGCGGACCACGCCCCGCGCCCCCTCGACACCCCCGCCGTCCCGCTGCCCCTCTCCGCCCGCTCCGCCCCCGCGCTGGCGCACCAGGCGGCCCGCGTCGGCGAGCCGGCCGCCGACCGCCCCGCCGCCGCCGGCTGGGCCCTGGCCACCACCCGCTCGGCGTTCGAGCACCGCGCGGTCGTCGTCGGCGCCGGCCGTGCGGAACTGCTCGGCGGGCTCGGCGCGCTGGCCGCCGGCGAGGCGCACCCGGCCGTCGTGCGCGGGACCGCCGTCGACACCGGCGCGGGACCGGTGTTCGTCTTCCCCGGGCAGGGCTCCCAGTGGTGGGGCATGGGCCGGGAACTCCTCGCCGCGTCACCGGTGTTCCGCGCCGCCGTCGGCGACTGCGCCGACGCGCTCGCCCCGTACGTCGACTGGTCCCTGACCGACCTGCTCGCCGGGGACGGCGACGACCCGGAGCTGCTGCACCGGGCGGACGTGGTCCAGCCCGCGCTGTTCTCGACGATGGTCGCGCTGACCGCCCTGTGGCGCTCGTACGGCGTCGAACCGGCCGCCGTCGTCGGCCACTCCCAGGGAGAGATCGCCGCGGCGCACGTGGCGGGCGCGTTCCCGCTGGAGGAGGCGGCCCGGCTGGTGGCGCTGCGCGGCCGGACCATGCTGAAACTGGCCGGCCTCGGCGGACTGATGTCCGTCCTCGCCCCCGCCGACCGGGTCGCCCCCCTGCTGGCGGCCTGGCCCGGACGGATCTCCCTCGCCGTCCTCAACGGCCCCGCGTCCGTCGTGGTCTCCGGCGACCGCGCGGCGCTGGACGAACTGCGCGCGCTCTGCGCGCAGCAGGGCATCAGGACCAGGCACGTGCAGTCCGACATCGCCGGGCACGGCCCGCAGACCGAGGCGGTGAAGGACGAACTGCTCACCGCGCTCGGCACGCTGCGGCCGCGCCCCGCGCGCGTCCCGTTCTACTCCACCGTCACCGGCGCCCGCCTGGACACCACCGGGCTGACCGCCGACTACTGGTACCGCAACCTGCGGCAGACCGTGCGCATGGAGCAGGCCACGCGGTCCCTGCTGGCGGCCGGGCACCGCGTGTTCGTCGAGAGCAGCCCGCACCCGGTGCTGGGCGGGGCGATCGGCGAGACCGGCGAGGCGGCCGGGGCCGGGGACACCGTCGTCCTCGGCTCCCTGCGCCGCTCCGCGGGCGGCCCCCGGGACTTCCTGCACGCGGTGGCCGCCGCCTGGACGGCCGGGCTGCCCGTCGACTGGCGCCCCTGCTTCCCCGCCGAGGACCGCGCCGCGCCCCCCGTCGAACTGCCCACCTACCCCTTCCAGCGCCGCCGCCACTGGCCCACCCCCGACCGGACGCCCACCCGCGCCGCCGACGGCGACGACAGCGCCTTCTGGGAACTGGTCGACCGCGGCGACGCCGGCCCGCTCGCCGCCGAGACCGGCGCGGACCGCGCGGAGCTGGCCGCCGTCCTGCCCGCGCTGGCCGGCTGGCGCCGCCGGGCCCGGCAGCGCTCCCGCGCCGCCTCCTGGTGCTACGAGGACGCCTGGCAGCCGCTGCCGGAACCCGCCCCGGCCCCGGACGCCCGCCGGGTCGTCGTCGTGCCGCGGACGCACGCCGCCGACCCGTGGACGGCGGCCGTCGTGGCCGCCCTGGGCGCCGGCACGGCCCGCGTCGACGTCGACCCGGCCACCGCCGACCGCGCGGCCCTGGCCGGACGGCTCGCCGGGCACCTGACCGGCGCCGCCCTGGTCGTCTCCCTGCTGGGCCTGGCCGAGGACCCGCACGACGGCCGTCACCCGGCCGTGCCCGCCGGGCTGGCCGCGACCGTCGCCCTGGTGCAGGCCCTCACCGACCTGCCCGGCACGCCCGGCGGGGCGACCCTGTGGTGCGTGACGCGCAGCGCCGTCGCCGCCGTCCCCGGCGACCCGGTGCGCCATCCGGTGCAGGGCGCCCTGTGGGGCCTGGGCCGGGTCGTCGCCCTCGAACAGCCCGCGCTGTGGGGCGGACTGGCCGACCTGCCCGACACCGTCGACCCCCGCACCGCCGCCCTCCTCGACGGCCTGCTCACCCCGCACACCGCCGAGGACCAGGTCGCCCTCCGCCCCTCCGGCGCCTTCGCCCGCCGTCTCGTCCCGGCCGCGCCGCCCGCCGCGGCGCCCTCCTGGCGCACCGGCGGCACCGCCCTGATCACCGGCGGCACCGGCGCCCTGGGCGCCCGGCTCGCCCACTGGGCCGTAGCGCGCGGCGCCCGGCACGTCCTGCTGCTCAGCCGCCGCGGCCCCGACGCCCCGGGCGCCGGCCCGCTGCGCAAGGAGCTGGAGAACCTGGGCGCCCGGGTCACCGTGGCGGCCTGCGACACCGCCGACCGCGACGCGCTCGCCGCCCGGCTCGCCGCCGTACCGGCCGAGTTCCCGCTCACCACGGTGATCCACGCGGCCGGGGTCGCGGACGGGGACAGCGAGACCGCCGCCCTCACCCCGGACCGGCTCGACGCGCTGCTGCGCGGCAAGCTGCTGGGCGCCCGCCACCTCCACGACCTCACCGCGGACCTGGACCTGGACGCGTTCGTGCTGTTCTCCTCCGGCGCCGCCTCCTGGGGCAGCGGCGGCCAGCCCGCCTACGCCGCCGCCAACGCCTTCCTCGACGCGCTCGCCCGGCACCGCCGCGCCGCCGGACTGCCCGCCACCTGCGTCGCCTGGGGCGCCTGGGGGGAGACCGGCATGGCCACCGAGCCCGCCCGCGCCGCCGGGCTCGCCCGCCGCGGCGTCCGGCCCATGGACCCCGACACCGCGCTGGCCGCGCTGCACCGGATCCTCGACGAGGACCGCACCGCCATGACCGTCACCGCGACGGACTGGGACAGGTTCCTGCCGGCCTTCACCGCCGCCCGGCCCAGCCCCCTCCTGTCCGCCCTCCCCGAGGCCCGGCCCGCGCAGGACGGCCCCGCCGCCGACGACTCCGCCGCGCCCGCCCTGCGCGACCGGCTCGCCGACCTGCCCGACGTCGAACGCGCCCGGCTGCTGCTGCACCTCGTCCGCACCGAGGCCGCCGCCACCCTCGGCCACCCCGGCGCCGACGCCGTACCCGCCGACCGGCCCCTGCGCGACCTCGGGTTCGACTCGGTCAGCGCCGTCGACCTGCGCAACCGGCTCAAGGCCGCCACCGGCCTGGCGCTGCCCGCGACCCTCGTCTTCGACCACCCCACCGCCACCGCCCTCGCCGACCGCCTCAGGGCCGGGCTGTTCCCCGGCGCCCCGGCCGGCGCCGACGGCACCGACGGCACCGACGATCCGGACGCGGAGATCCGCGCGGCCCTCGCCGCCGTCCCGCCCGCCCGGCTGCGCAAGGCCGGACTGCTCGACCTGGTGCTGCGCCTCGCCGACGGCGACCCGGCCGCCGACCCGTCCCCCGGACCCCGGCCCGGCGGACCCGACGACCCCGACGGCCCGCCCGACCTGGACGCCCTCGACGGCGAGAGCCTGCTGCGGCTCGCGGCCGAAACCACCGGACGACCCACCGGGGAATGACGTCCGCCCCACCCCCAGGACGCGCCCGCCCGACCCGAGAGAGCCCGCGTTGAACACACCCAACCCCTACATCGAGGCGCTGCGGACCTCCCTCAAGGAGAACGAGCGACTGCGCCGGCAGAACCGGCAGCTGATCTCCGCGGCCGTGGAGCCGGTCGCGATCGTCGGCATGGGCTGCCGCCTGCCCGGCGGCGTGACCTCGCCCGAGGAGCTGTGGCAGCTGGTCGTCGACGGGCGGGACGCCATCACCGACTTCCCCGCCGACCGCGGCTGGGACCTGGCCCGCCTGGCCGGTGACGGGCCCGGCCGCAGCCGCACCCTGCGCGGCGGCTTCCTCGACGCGATGACCGAGTTCGACGCCGCGTTCTTCGGCATCTCCCCCCGCGAGGCCCTCGCCATGGACCCGCAGCAGCGGCTGCTGCTGGAGACCGCCTGGGAGGCCCTGGAACGCGCCGGCATCGCCCCCACCGCGCTGCGGGGCAGCCGCACCGGCGTCTTCGCCGGCACCACCATCCAGGACTACGGCCGCGTCGTCGCCGACGCCCGCGAGGACATGGAGATCTACGCCACCACCGGACACGCCGCCGGTGTCCTGTCCGGGCGCATCTCCTACGTCCTCGGCCTGGAAGGGCCCGCCGTCACCGTCGACACCGGCTGCTCCTCCTCCCTGGTCGCCCTGCACTGGGCCGTGCAGTCGCTGCGCTCCGGCGAGTCCACCCTGGCCCTGGCCTGCGGCGTCACCGTGATGTGCACACCGGGCACCTTCGTCTCCTTCACCGCCCAGGGCGGCCTGGCCGCCGACGGGCGGTGCAAGCCGTTCTCCGCCGCCGCCGACGGAGTGGGCTGGAGCGAGGGCGCCGGCGTCCTCGTCCTCGAACGCCTCAGCGACGCCCGGCGCAACGGCCACCCCGTCCTCGCCGTGGTCCGCGGCACCGCCCTCAACCAGGACGGCGCCTCCAACGGGCTCAGCGCCCCCAACGGCCCCGCCCAGCAGCGCGTCATCCGCGCCGCGCTCGACAACGCCGGACTCACCCCCGACCAGATCGACGCCGTGGAGGCGCACGGCACCGGCACCCGCCTCGGCGACCCCATCGAGGCCCAGGCCCTCATCGCCGCCTACGGCCAGAACCGTGACCGGCCCCTGCTGCTCGGCTCGGTGAAGTCGAACATCGGCCACACCCAGGGCGCGGCCGGCGTCGCCGGCGTCATCAAGACCGTGCTGGCGTTGCGGCACGGGCTGCTGCCGCGCAGCCTGCACGCCGAGACCCCCACCCCGAACGTCGACTGGAGCGCCGGCTCCGTCCGCCTGCTCACCGCCCCCACCCCCTGGCCGGACACCGGCCGGCCGCGCCGCGCCGGCGTGTCCTCCTTCGGCATCAGCGGCACCAACGCCCACGTCGTCCTCGAACAGGCACCCCCCGCCGACGCCCCCGACGCCCCCCGCCGCACCCCCGCGGTGACGCCCTGGCCGGTCTCCGCCCGCACCGCCACCGCGCTCGACACCCAGACCGCCCGCCTCACCGCCGCCGCCCGCGGCCTGGACCCGCTCGATGTCGGCCACTCGCTCGCCACCGGCCGCGGCCACCTCGAACACCGCGCGGTCCTGCTGCCCCACGACGGCCGGGTGCGGGAACTGGCCCGCGGCGTCGCCGCCGAGGGCGGCCTCGCGGTCCTCTTCACCGGCCAGGGCGCCCAGCGCCCCGGCATGGGACGGGAGCTGTACGACCGCTTCCCCGTCTTCGCCGAAGCCCTCGACGAACTCCTCGGCCACCTCGACCCCGCCCTGCGCGCGGTGATGTGGGGCGACGACGAGGCGGCCCTGAACCGCACCGAGTACGCCCAGCCCGCGCTCTTCGCCGTCGAGACCGCCCTGTACCGGCTCGCCGCCTCCCTCGGCGTGCGCCCCGGCTTCGTCGCCGGCCACTCCGTCGGCGAGATCACCGCCGCCCACGTCGCCGGCGTGCTCTCCGCCGAGGACGCCTGCGCCCTCGTCACCGCCCGCGGACGCCTCATGCAGGCCCTGCCCCCGGGCGGCGCCATGATCGCCGTCCAGGCCTCCGAGGACCGGGTACGGCCCCTGCTCGGCGACGGCGTCGCCCTCGCCGCCGTCAACGGCCCGCACGCGGTGGTCCTCTCCGGCGCCGAGGACGCCGTACGCGCCGCGGCCGACGAGCTGCGCGCCGCGGGCCACCGCACCCACCGGCTCGCGGTGTCGCACGCCTTCCACTCGCCGCTGATGGACCCCGTGCTCGACGACTTCCGCGAGGCCGTCGCCGGGCTCGCCTTCCACGAGCCGCGGCTGCCCGTGGTCTCCACCGTCACCGGCCGCACCGCCACCGCCCGCGAACTCGGCGACCCCGAACACTGGGTGCGGCACGCCGTGGCCACCGTGCGGTTCGCCGACGCCGTACGCACCCTCGCCGACCAGGGCGTGCGCGCCCACCTCGAAGCCGGCCCGGACGCGGTGCTGGCCGCCCTCGTCGCCGAGGCCGCCCCGGCCCACCCGGACGGCCCGCCCGTCGCCGTGCCCCTGCTGCGGGCCGGCCGCCCCGAGGAGGAGTCCCTCGTCGCCGGGCTGGCCCGGCTGCACACCGCGAGCGCCGCCGGCACCGTCGACTGGGCCGCCCTCTACGCCGGCACCGGGGCCCGCCGCACCGACCTGCCGACCACCGTGTTCGAACGGCGCCGCTACTGGCCCACCGGCACCGGCCGCGTCCGCGACGCCGCCGGCCTCGGCCTCGCCGCCGCCGGCCACCCCCTGCTCGGCGCCGCCGTGGACCTCGCCGACGGCCAGGGCACCGTCCTGACCGGACGCCTGGCCCCCGCCCAGCAGCCGTGGCTCGCCCAGCACCGGGTCCACGGCCGCGTCCTCGTCCCCGGCACCGCCTTCCTCGAACTGGTCCTGCGCGCCGCCGACGAGGCCGGCTGCGACCACGTCCACGACCTGACCCTGACGGCCCCGCTGGAACTCCACGAACACGACGCCGTACGGATCCAGGTCCGCGTCGGCGCCCCGGACGCCGACGGCCGCCGCACCGTCACCGTCCACTCCCGGCCCGACGGCGCCGGCCCGGACACGCCGTGGACCGACCACGCCCGCGGCCACCTCGGCACGGGCAGCCCCGCCGAGCCCTCCGCCGACACCACCGCGTGGCCGCCGCCCGGCGCCGAACCCGTCGACCTCACCGACTGCTACCCCCGCCTGGAACACCTCGGCTTCGCCTACGGCCCCGTCTTCCAGGGCCTGCGGGCCGCCTGGCGCCGCGGCACCGAACTGTTCACCGAGGCCGAGCTGCCCCGCGAGGCGCACGCCGACGCGGCGGCCTTCCTGCTCCACCCGGCGCTGTCCGACGCCGCCCAGCACGCCGCCTCGCACGGCGACCTCGGCACCCTCAGCGAAGGCGGACTGCCGTTCTCCTGGGAGGGCGTGTCCCTGCACACCGCCGGCGCCACCACGCTCCGCACCCGCCTGGCCCGCCGCGCCGACGACACCGTCACCCTCCACGCCACCGACCCGACGGGCCGGCCGGTGCTGACCGTCGACGCCTTCACCACCCGCCCCGCCGCCGACGCCCCGGCCGCGACGCCGCCCGACGCGCTGTTCGCCGTGGAGTGGACCCCGGTCGAGGAACCGCCACCGGCCCCCCGCCACGCGGTCGCCGTCGTCGGCCCGGACACCGACGACCTCGCCGAGGCACTGCGCACCGCGGGCGCCACCGTCACCACCCACCCCGACCTCGCGGCACTCGACGAGGCACCCCCGCTGGTCCTCACCCGCCTCGCCCCCGCCGACGACACGCTGCCCCGCGCCCTGCGCGCCACCACCGCGCACGCCCTCCACCTCGTCCACCAGTGGCTGGCCGACCCCCGCCGCACCGCCTCACGCCTGGTCGTGGCCACCCCCGCCACCGGAGACCTCGCGGCCGCCGCCGCCCGCGGACTGCTGCGCACCGCGCACACCGAGCACCCCGACCGCCTCACCGTCCTCCACCTCGACGCCCCGGCCGACGGCGCCCTCCTGCACCGCGCGCTGCACACCCCCGAACCCGAACTCCGCCTCACCCCGGCGGGCCTGCACGCCCCCCGCCTGACCAGAACCCCCCGCACCGGGCGCCCTGCCGCCTGGGACACCTCCGGCACCGTCCTCGTCACCGGCGGCACCGGCGGCCTGGGCGCGGTCGTGGCACGGCACCTGGTGACCCGGCACGGCGCGCACGACCTGCTGCTGATCTCCCGCCGCGGCCCCGACGCACCCGGCGCCGACCGGCTCGCCGCGGAACTGACCGACCTCGGCGCCCGCCCCCGCGTCGTCGCCTGCGACGTGTCCGACCGCGCGGCCCTGGCCCGGCTCCTCGACGGCGAGCGGATCTCCGCCGTCGTCCACACCGCCGGCGTCATCGACGACGGCCTCGTCGGCAACCTCACCCCGGAGCGGCTGGACACCGTCCTGGCACCGAAGGCCGACGCCGCCTGGCACCTGCACGAACTCCTCCCGGACACCGGCACGTTCGTCCTGTTCTCCTCGGCGTCCGGCACCCTCGGCACGGCGGGACAGGCCAACTACGCCGCCGCCAACGCCTTCCTCGACGCCCTCGCCGACCACCGCAGCGCCCTCGGCCTGCCCGCCCTCTCACTGGCCTGGGGCCCCTGGGACGTCCCCGGCAGCGGCATGACCGGCCACCTGACCGACGTCGACCGCGCCCGCCTGGCCCGCTCCGGCTTCCCCTTCCTCACACCCGAGGAGGGCCTGGCCCTCCTGGACACGGCCCTCGCCGCCGGGCCCCCGGCCCTGCTCCCGATCCGCCTCGACCCGACCGCGCTGCGCGCCCGCGACGACCTTCCCGCAGCACTGCGGAGCCTGGCGCGCACACCGGACACGCCGGCGCGGCGGACACGGCCCACGACGCCGACGACCGCGCCGACGACCGACACCGGCCTCACCGGCCGACTGGCCGCCCTGGACCCCACCGAACGCCACGCCGCACTGCTCGGCCTGGTCCGCGCCCGCGCCGCCGCCGTCCTCGGCCACGAGGACCCGGAGG
>NZ_BAAATK010000065.1:0-26889 GCF_039533365.1 Streptomyces glaucus | reverse complement strand
GCGGTCCGGACCGCCGCATCGGGCCGCTGCTCACACCCGGCGCCGGATCGACGACCGCGTCGGCTGCGACTGCCCCGCCCGGGGACGCCTCGCCCCGGTACGCCGGGTCCCGGCCGATCCGTACGGCGTGCCGGGTGAACGGGTGAGCGGGACCCGCGGGCTCCCGGTCACCCGAGCCGGCGCCGGCGGGCGGCGAGGCACTCCTCCAGGAACGCCAGGGCGCACAGGTGGTAGGCGCGGGCGGCCCAGCCCAGGCTGACGTTGTGCCCGGCGCCCGGCAGCCGGTCCACGCGCACCGGGTCCGCCGCCAGCAGTGCGGTCAGCTCCGCCAGCGCCTCGTCGTCGTGCCGCCACCAGCGCTCGTGCTCGGCGAAGGTGAACCGGACCGGGACCCGCACCCGCGCGGCGAGTTCGGGGAAGACCTCCGGCCAGCGCTGGATCTCACGTTCCTCCCGCTCGGGCATCGGCCCCGCCAGCGGGGCCACGAGCCGGAAGGTGTACTCCGGGTACAGCGCCAGCGGCCCCCAGTGCAGCGCCGCCCCGCCCCGCTCGCGCAGGGCGGCGAGCCGCCCCGGGTCGACCGCGAACCGGTACCCGAGGCCGCAGACGTCCAGCCCGATCAGGTCGGCGCCGTCCGCGGCCAGGGCGAGGGCGAGCTTGCCGCCGTAGGAGTGGGCGACGACGAACACGCCCTCGCCCGTCGGGTGGCGCAGGCCGAAGTCGGCGAGGGCCGCCCGGACGGTGGCGCTCTGCTCCCGCAGCGACTGGCCCCGGGGCAGCAGGGCGGCCGACCGTCCGTAGCCGGGCCGGTCCAGCGCCAGGACGGTGCAGCCGAGTGCGGCGCCGAGGGTGAGCAGGGACAGGTCCGGATGGGCCTGCCCGTGGAAGTAGCCGGCGCGCATGCCCCCGCCGTGCAGCGCCACCACGGTGGCCCGGGGCGGACCGGCGGGCGGCTCGGCGAGCAGGCCGGACAGCGGGACGCCGTCCGCGTCCAGCACGACCTCCCGCACATCGGCGACGGGCACGGCTCCCGGAACGGCCGGCGCCGGGTTCGGGATCATCGTTCCTCACCTCCCTATGCAGGGTGCCCCGGCGCGCGCGCCGCGTCCACCGGTGGCGCCGGCCGGCGCCACGGACGGCGGACGCCCCGGCCGGCCGGCGGCCCCGCCCCGTCTCGTACGCGATCCGCAGATCCGCGGTGCTCGCCGGATACGCGTAGCGGTGACGGCGGGAGAAGGGAGGGAGGGAGGGAGCCGTTGGTGCGGGGGAACTTCCGGGGCGGTCGTCGAGGCGTGCGGTGGCGACCCGGCCCGCGCGCGGGTCGATCGTCCGCCGGTCGAGCACCGGCGCTCCGCTGCCGACCTCGTCCGTCCCGCCCCGGAACCGGGCGCGGGACAGGGGGTGTGGACCCCGGATCGGGGTGGTGCCGGCGCCCCCGGTCCGGGCCGGCCCCCTCGGACGGCGGGGACGGCCCGGCGGGGACCGCGGTCCGCAGGCCCCGCCGGGGCGTCAGGCCGTGCCCTCCGAGGGGGCCGGGCCGGACGCGCGGGACACCGGCCGGCGCGTCCGGGCCTCCCACAGGCACCAGGTCGACCAGAGCAGCAGGACGAGGAAGGCCGCGAGCAGCAACAGCAGGAACACCGTCTGCCGGGTCGAGCCGTCGCCCCGGACCAGGGACAGCAGCAGGCAGAAGGCCCAGGCCGCCGTTCCGCTCGCGTACACGGCCCGCAGCCGCCGCAACTGACTCAGTGCGCCCATCGCCACCCCTTCTTCACGTGTTCGGCCCCTCCCTGATACCCCCGTTCCGGGGTTTCACCACGTCCGCTCCCGGTTCCCCCGGTCCCGGCGGCACGGTCCCCCGCGGCGGTCCCGGGGATGCGCGCACGGTTCGCCGGGCCGGCCGCGGGAAGGGGGCCGAGGGCCGGTGCGGCCGGTCAGCGGCCCGTGGTGGCCGGGCCGGGGGCGGGTTCCCCGCGGTAGAAGTGCGGGGCCACCCCGGTCACCCTGCGGAAGACGCGGCTGAAGTAGGCCCGGTCGCGGAACCCCACCGCGCGGGCCACGCTCTGGACGCTGTCCTCGCTCGACCGCAGGCGTTCCGCCGCCCGCCGGACGCGCAGGCGGGTCAGGTATTCCCACACCGTCAGGCCGTAGCGCTGGTGGAAGAGCCTGCCGAGGTGGTCGGGGCTGACCCCGGCGGCCTGGGCGACCTGCCAGCGGGAGATGTGCCGGCGGTAGTGCTCGTAGAGGTACACCAGGGCCTCGTCCAGGACGGCTCTGCCGCGCGGCGGCCCGCCGTCCCGGCCGGCCAGGTCCCGTACCAGGGCCGCCGCCTCGTGCGGCGCGAACACGTCCAGGTCCAGCAGGAGCAGCGCCGGGTGGGGGCGGGCCCGCCGCGCGTCGGCCGCCGTGATCCCCTCGTGGCCGGCGACGACCGTGGGGCACAGCGCCCGGCCGGTTCCGTCGTGCAGCCGGTCCACGACGTCCAGGGCGTGCATGTCGGGCAGGGAGGGTTCCAGGACGACCAGCCGGGGCGTCTCCTCGGCGACCAGGGCGAGCACGGTCGCCGCGTCGGCCACCACCCGGGTGGGATGGTCAGGCAGCGCGGCCTCGGCGATCCGCCGCAGCTCCTCCCTGGACTCCTGCGATCCGCCCGCCACGACGACCGGTTCGGCCAGGCCGCTCGGCCGCAGTGCCCGCAGGGCGTCCCGCAGGTCGGTGCCCAGGGCGCCGAACAGCGCGAACGGCGTGTGCCGCAGGGCGGGATGGTCGTGCAGCCGCTGGACCACGCGCCACTCCTGCGGGCGGTCGGGCAGCGCCTCCCACACGACGGCGCCGGGCGCGCGGTGCCCGTCGAACAGCACGGTGTCGTGCTCCTCCTCGGCGCGGTACGTCCGCAGCCGGTACCGCCCGGCCAGTTCCCGTACGTCCCCGGCGAGTTCCCCCGGTGTGACGACGAGCAGCGGGCCGTCGCCCGCCGAGGCCGGGTGGGCGTGCCCGCCGGGCGACGGCAGGGGCAGCTCCAGGACGTACTCCCGCCGGCCCGCCGCGTCGGTGACGGTCAGGGAGCCGCCGTGCATCATGGCCAGCCGGCGGGCCGTGGCCAGGCCGACGTCGAACCGGTGCGCCGGGCCGGCCGGGGAGGCCGCCGCGGGAGCGCCGGGGACGGCGACGACGACCCGGAGGCCGGAGGGCGACCAGCGCGCCGAGACCTCCACCGTGCCGTCCCGCGCCCGGTCCGCGGCGGCCGTCAGCACGTTGCCGAGGATCTGCCGCAGCCGCGGGGCGTCGGCCGGGATCGACGGCAGCCGGCCGGGCAGGTCGACCGACCAGTCCGGGTGCGCCGGCGGGGATCCGGCGGCGGCCTCGGCGCAGGCCTGCCGCAGGACGGGCAGCGGATCGGTCAGGCGGCGGGCCAGCACGAGGTCGCCGGCCTCCGAGCGGGCGAGGTCGAACAGGTTCTCGGTGAGGTGCAGCAGTCGTGCGGCGTCCCGGCGCACCTCCGTCAGGACCGCGCCCGGGTCGTCGCCGTCGCGGGCGAGCATGGCCTCCAGCGGGGCCCGCAGCTCGTCGGTGACGTGCGTCAGCAGCCGGGTCTGGAACCGGCTGGCCTGTTCGGCCGCGTCCCGCGCCCGGCGCACCTCGTCGAACAGTCCGATGCCCTTCAGCGCGGCGCTGATCTGGTCGCCCAGCTCCCGGTACAGGGCACCGTCGTGGTCGGCCGTGTCGCTGCCGGTGGCGTCGAACACGGCCAGCCCCAGCTGTTCCTCGCCGATGTGCAGGGGTTCCAGCACCAGCCGGAAACGCCGGCCATCGCCGGGCAGCAGGGTGTCGGGCAGGAGCAGCGCGGCGGAGAAGGGCGGGCTGTCGAGCACTCCCGCGTGCCCGAGCAGCCGCCCCTCCGCCCGGGTGAGCAGCGGCCGGGCCATGTCCCGCACCGGCGGGGCCGCCCCCGGCGCGGCCTGCTCGTACAGCACGACCCTGCAGCGCGGGACGCCCGGCTGCGCGAGGTGGCGTTCCAGGACGTCGGAGAGTCCGCCGAGGTCGACCACCGTCGTCAGGGCCGTGCCGAACTCCCTGAGGCGCCGGGCGCGTTGGGCCTGGGCCCAGCGTTCGTACTCCAGCAGGGCGCGCGACCGTTCCGCCGCGATGATCCGGGCCCGCCCGAACAGTGCCTCGGCGTCCCCGCGCAGGGCGGCGGGCAGGGCGTCGACGACGCCGCGGCGGGCCCGCTCCAGCGCCTGGTGCCAGCGGTCGACCTCGGCCTGGGTGCGGGCCCGGCCCCGCAGCAGCCGCTCGACCAGCGGCAGGAAGTCACCGGCGGCGTCCTGCCCGCCGGCCGCCGCGGGCCGGGCCGCCGGCGCGGTGCCGTCCGGCGCCGCGCCGGGTCCGAGGTCGGCGTGGAAGGCCTGGGCGAGCCGGGCGCCGGCGGAGGGCAGTACGGCGTCCAGCGCCGCCCAGCCCCGCGGGTCCTGCGCCTGCCCGGACGCCGCCCGCGGTGCGCCGGCACAGCGCGCCGGCGGGTAGCGGCATCCGCAGGAGCGGCGCGGGACGAGGGTGGCGGGAATGGTCGTGCGGTCCGGTGGCCTGGTGCCGCGCAGCCGGGCCACGAGCGTGTCGACGGCCAGCGCGCCCAGTTCCGCGAAGGGCAGGGCGACCGAGGTGAGCGGAGGGTCGCCGAGCCGGGCCTCCGGTGAGTCGTTGAAGCCGACGACGGCCACGTCCTCCGGCACCCGCACGCCCCGTTCGGTCAGCAGCCGCAGCGCGTCCGCGGCGAGGACGTCGCTGCACGCCAGCACCGCGTCGAAGTCCACCCCCGGTCTCAGCCCGCGCGCCTCCAGCAGCACCCGCATCGCCGAGGCGCCGCCCGCCGCGGCGAAGTCCACCGCGGCGCACACATGGGTGGCCTCCAGCTCGATGCCGTGGTGGCGCAGGGCGTCGACGTAGGCGCGGTAGCGCTCCTCGGAGACCGGGTTGGCGACGGGACCGCGGATGCAGGCCGGCCGCCGGCATCCGTGCCGGGCGACGAGGTGCCCGACCAGTTTGCGCATGCCCGCGTGCGAGTCGATGGACAGGACGTCCGCCTGTTCGCCCAGCGGCTGGTTGAGGCTGATCACCGGCATGTGCGCCAGCCGTCGCATCAGCCGGCGCGCCCGCGCCCCCGGGGAGGGCAGTCCGATGGTCGAGCTCCAGCAGACGACGCCGTCAAGGCGGGCGGGGCCGACGAGTTCGTACAGCGCGCTGCGGGACACGTCGCCCCGGCGCAGGTCGCCGCCGGGGAAGCAGACGAGGTCGACGTCGTTGCGTTCGGCGGCGGCGCGGACGCCGGACCACAGGGTCGCGCCGACGCCGAGATGGATGTTCGCGGTGAGCAGTCCGATCGTCAGCGACCGCCGCGGCCCGCCTGCCGCGCGGCACGGATCCGCAGTCATCGGCGCTCCCTCGGTCGGCACCGGCCGGAATCCCCGCCGGCGCCCGTGCCGGCGTGGCCGGTCGGGGAACCTAGACGAGGCGGCCGAATGCGGCAAGACAGGGGACAGGACATACCTCGGAGCACGGGGCGGGGCCGGCGGCGCGACGGCCGCCGGCCCCGCCCGGGCGGGTGCGCGGGCCTGCCGCCGAAGCGGCGTCAGATCTTGCCGACGCCCGCCCCGGCGGTCACCGTCGCCTTCACCGTGGACGCCGGCTGCGCGGTGTAGCTGTAGGGGATGGCGGCCACGCTGCCGCCGGTCTGTCCGGAGCCGGAGTTGACGAAGTGGTTGTTCCTCGCCACCAGCGAGCCCTCGTCGGAGCTGCCCTCGCCGAGGTGGTAGGGGTCCTCGGTGTTCTCGAAGTAGTTGCCCTCCACCAGGACGCCCGCGTTCTCGGTGGAGGCCACTCCGTAGGAGCCGATGTCGCTGAAGTAGTTGTTCAGCACGTGCACCGGGTTGCCGAAGCGGACGCGCGGGTTGCGCTGGTTGGTGCCGTCGAACCAGTTGTTGACGTAGGTCACCCTCAGCTTGCCGGTGTCCTCGGCGGCGTTGCTGTCGGAGTGGCCGAGCAGCATGTTCTTGTCCTGGTCGTGGGTGCGGTTCCAGGACACGGTGATGTTGTTCGAGGCGCGCTTGATGTCGACGGCGCCGTCGTTGGCGTCGGAGATGTCGTTGTGGTCGATCCAGACGTTGGTCGCGTACTCGACGTTGATCGCGTCGTCGTCGGACCCGCTGAACGTCAGGTTCTGGATGATGACGTTGTTCACCTTGGAGACGTTGAGTCCGCTCCCGTTGATCTTCCCGGCGGTGCCGACGCCGACGATGGTCTTGTTCGAGGCGACCTTCGTCATCGACGACAGCGCGATCGTGCCGTTGACCCGCACGATCTGGGGGGCGCTGCTCTGCACGGCCGCGGTGAAGGCGGAGGCGGTGGAGACGGTGACCGTGCTGCCGCCGGCGCCGCCCGTGGTGGCGGCGCCGAAGCCGACGGGGCCGGCGGCAGCGGCCGCCACCGGCTCGGCCGGGGTGGAACCGCTGGCCGTGCCGGCTCCGGTCACGGCCATGGCGACGGCGGTCGCCGTGGCTCCGGCCAGGGTGAACCGTGCGCTCGTCCTGCGCATGAGGATCTCCGTCCGTGGGGTTTCTGGAGAGGTGCCGTGCTGTGGGGGTGCACCACCGGGCCGCGCGGTCGGCTTCTTGCTGAGGCTCGCTGTGAGCGTAGGGCGGCGGGCGTGGACTATGCCGCGCCCTGTGTGGACTATTGCGTTCCGTTGCGTGGGGGGAGACGGCGGAGGGTCTCGGGGCGCGGCGTCCGTGCCGGCCGGCGCGGACCGCCGGTGCCGTCGTGACGGCGCGCGCCGTCACGACGGCACCGGTTCAGGCCGTGTGCACCTCCAGGGCGGCACGCACCGCGGACTCCAGTGCGCCCTCGATCCAGGCGGGCTTGACGGAGGTGTGGTCCCCCGCGAAGTGCAGCGGCCCCTCGGGCGTGGGGATGACGGGGAGCAGCTCGGTGTGCTGGCCGGGCAGCAGCACGGACGCCTCCCCGTAGGCGTAGGGGTCGCGCAGCCAGCTCTGGGTGCGGCCGGCGCCGGTGTAGAAGACCTCGATCCGCTGCCCGTACACCTGCTGCAGACCGCACAGGGCGTGCGGGTAGCGCGCCTCGTCGTCCAGGGAGTCCCAGCGCAGCGCGTCGTCGGCCCAGCTGTACGAGGCGAGGACCACGCCGCCGGCGCTGCCGGGCACGGGGTGCGAGGGGTGGAACATGAACCGGTTGGCGTTGTCCGACACCGAGCCGCCGCCCACCACGTCGACCGCCTCGGGCTGGTCGCGCGTCACCGCGCGGTTGGCGGCGTAGTGGGTGCGCTGTCCCGGTGTGATGTGGCCGCGGGGGACGGAGGGATGAGCGCCGAGCAGGCTGCCGTCCGCGGCGGCGCGGCCGGTGCGGTAGTCGTCGTAGAGGCCGGGGTCGATCCGGCGCAGCTCGCGTTTCCAGTCGGCCTCGTCGAACTCCCACCAGCGGCGGCTGAACTCCAGCAGCACCTTGGTGGCGCTGTCGTAGTGCAGTTCGGCGACCGCGCGGCGCTTGCCGTACGACATCGGCGGACTGACCTGCACGTGCCGCAGGCCGGAGAACGGCACGGTGACCACGGCGGCGTCCGCGGTGAACTGCTCGCGCACGACGGGTCCGCCGCGTCCCTCGGACACGGTGTCCACCCACACGTGCGGGCCCTTGCCGCCGACGTGCCGGGTGTCGGACGCGTCGCGGTCGGGGTCGTGGTACTCGATCCGGGTCACCCGGCGGTCGAACCGCACGTGTCCGCGCACCCGTTCCAGGAGTGCGTCCGGCAGCACGGCCGTGCCGCCCTCCAGCTCCCAGAAGGGGGTGTCCGGGCTGATCAGCGAGGAGCCGATGAAGCTGTGGATGAACGACAGCGGCAGCCGTGAGGTGAGGTTCTCCAGTGTTCCGACGAGGTCGACGGTCCGCTCGTCGAGGCCGGCGTGCTCGGTGAGGAAGCGGAACATCGACCAGTCGCCGAACCGCTGCACCACGCGCGCCCAGCCCTGCACCTGCTCGGGGAGCGGTTTGCCGACCCGCTTGCCGTCGCCGTCGACGTAGCTGAACTCGTCGCGCACCGGGTCCAGCACGGAGCGCAGGATGGCGGCGGCGGGGGTGTCCCAGTAGGCGCGCGGCACGCCGAAGGAGCGGTTGATGCGCCGGGGTGCGCGGGCGTAGTCGGCACGGCGCATGCGGATGCCGTTGACGTGGATCCAGGTGCGGTTGGCGGGACGGCCCTCGCCGTCGACGTCGACGTAGTGGAAGCGCCGCTTGGTGAGGCCGAGCCGGTCGATCAGCCCCATCACCAGGGGGTGGCTGCCGGGGATGCGCATCGCTCCCGCCTCGGCGTACTGGCGGGGGTCGGCGAAGGGCTGTTCCGCGTTCTCGTGGCCGCCGCGGCGGAAGGTCTTGATGCGTCCGCCCGCGCGGTTGCCGTTCGCCTCCAGCACGGTCACCCGGTGGCCCGCCCGCTTCAGCAGCCAGGCCGCCACCAGGCCGGCCGGGCCGGCGCCGATCACCAGGACGTTCTTGGGGCGGGCCCGCCGGTGGGCGGGCAGGCCGTGTGCGAGGACGCGTTCGTAGCGCGGGACGAGGGGCCGGTCGTCGGAGTCCAGGACGAGCAGGGCACGGGCCACGGCCAGGCATCGGTCGAAGTCGGCGCCACGGGTGTCGCTCGGCGCGGCCGGTGCCGGCAGGGCTGCGGCGGTACCGCTGTTCAGGGCCGTCGCCACGGTGGCCGTGCCGGCCGCCGCCGCGAAGCCCCGCCTGGTCAGACCGCCCGGTGAACGCACCGTTGTGTGATCTTCAGTCATGGCGGACTTTGTAGCGGCGGCCGTGCCGGGCCATGCGCCCTTCGCGGCCGCATTGACCCGAAGGAGCGAAACCGGGGCGGTAAACCCTGACGTCGCCGCCGGTCCGCTCCGCGCCGCGGGCACGCGGGGCGGGAACTCCCCGGAGGGGAACACGGAGCACGCTCCGTCCGGTTCGGCGGCCGGTCCGTCCCGGCGGTGGGCGCGGCCGCGCGTGCCGTGCGCGGCCGCCCGTCCGTCCGCCCGGTCCGAAGACGCCGGCCGACTCGCCCTGTCCGCAGGTGTGTTCGTCCCATACCGGGGCAGTTGGGACGTCAGCCGGCACCGGAACGGGCCGGCGGTCAGCGCACCGGAGAGGAGTGGGGCCCATGAGCAGGGCAGGCAGGAGCATGCGGATCGGCACGTTAATGGTGGCCGGCGTTCTGGCCGGCACGGTGCTGGCCGGCTGCGGCGACGACACCGGCCGGGCCGGCGATTCCCCGGCCGGGAAGAGTCCCGGCGCCCGGGAGCAGGGCACGAAGGCGGTGCGTTCCGCCTACGACAGGACGGCCGAGCAGGACACCGCGCGGGTGACGCTGCGGGTGCAGACCTCGGCCCGGGGGGAGTCGGCCACCGCGAACGGCCGGGGGGTCGTCGACCTGGAGGACGGCGACAGCGTCATGACCGTCACCACGCAGGGACAGCGGATCGAACAGCGGGTGGTCGATCAGGTCCTGTACCAGAAGGTTCCCGACGGGCAGGCGCCGGGCGGCAAGCCCTGGATCGGGATCGACCTCCGGAAGGTCGCCGAACAGCAGGCTGCCGGGGACCGGTCCATGAGCGACCCGGCCCGGTCCGCCGCCTTCGCCAAGGCGATCGACGACAGGGACGTCACGAAGAAGGGCACGGCCCGGATCGGCGGTGTCGACACCACGCACTACCGCGTCGCCGTCGATGTCGCGGAGCTCCCCGACGGCGCCGCCCTGCGCCGGCAGGTCGGTCCGACCCTGCCCATGGACGTGTGGCTCGACGACGACGGCCGTATCCGCCGGCAGCAGCTGGACATGGCCTTCGAGGCCCCGGCCGGCAGCGGGCCGTCCGCCGGCGCCTCGTCCTCGCCCCAGCGGGTGAAGGTGCGCACCCTCATGGAGTTCACCGACTTCGGCACGGAGGTGGAGGCGGAGGCCCCGCCGGCGAAGCAGGTCACGGACATGACCACGAAGGCCCTCGAGCAGGGGCGTACCACGGGCTGACCCCTCCCCGGCCCGGCGGTGCGCCGCCCGCGGCGCGAACCGGACCGACCGCTGCGCCCCCGGCCTTCCGGGCCCCTGCCACCGGGCGGAGGAAACGGCTTCCGCGCGCGTCCTGCCCGTGGCCGGGGCCCGGCCCGTCGTCACGCGCGGCGTCCGGCGGACCGCGGCCGGCCGGGGCACCGGGCGAACCGGCGGCGGGAAGCGGGCTCCCGTGCATCCGGGACGGACGGAACCGTGCTGCGGCCTCCCACCGCCGCCGGGGCACGTGTCCCGTGGCTCCCTTCCCGCCCCGCCGTGCAAACGCGGCGGCGGACCGCGCGAAAAGACCGAAGCTCCTGAGGGCGGATCACCGGAGGGCATAGGCTCGTCCGGTCGGCTCCCCGCCCGCTCGATCATGGGAGGTCTCGGTGACGGAACTCGCGGACTCGGTCGAATCGATGGAACAGCTCGCCATGGTCTGGCGCGCCATGGTGCTCGACCGGGATCCGGGCGCGGACGTGCGGGACCTCCCGGGCATCGCGGTCCGCTGGGCCGACTGCCGGTTCGCTTTCTGGAACTGCGTCACGCTGACCGATGTCGGCGCGGACGCGGCGACCGTCGAGCGGCGCCTGGCCCAGGCCGCGGACATCATGCGCTCGAAGAGGCGTCCGGGGTTCCTGTGGCTCTTCGAGGACCTCCTCGACGACGGAGCGCGGGCGACGCTGGACGCCGCGGCCGAACGCGCGGGCCTCGCCTACGCTTTCCCCGGTACCGGCATGGCCGCAGACCTGTCTCCCCTCCCCGAGCCGGCCCACCCCGACCTGACGTTCGTACGCGTGAGCACCGACGAACACCTGCGGGCCTACGCGGACATCAACGCACGCGCCTACGGGTTCCCCCTGGCGGACGGCCGGGACGGGCTCCTCGGCTCCACCCTCTGGAAGAACCAGGTGTACGCCTACCTGGGCATGCGGGACGGTGTCGCGGTGAGCTGCGCCGCGACGGTCGAAGCGCAGGGCCGCCTCTTCGTCGTGCTGGTCGCCACGGACCCGGGGTGGGAGCGCAGGGGCTACGGCGAGGCGGTGACGCGGAAGGCGCTGTACGAAGGGGCCCGAGCCACCGGGCTGACCCGCGCCACCCTGCACGCGACCGCCGCCGGCGCGCCGGTGTACCCGCGCATCGGCTTCCTGCCGAACTCGCCGATGCGCTTCTACGGTCTGAAGGGCTGACTCCCCGGCACGGCCGGGCCGGTCCGGCGCGGTGACGAAGCGGTGCCGGGCGGAGCGCCCCGCCCTGCGGTGCCGGCGCGGCACCCGTCCGGACCGGGATGGCCCCGGCCCCTACTCGTCCCCCGGTTCGTCCGTGCCCGAGCCGGACCGCGCCTGCCGCCGCAGCGGGACGGCCCGGCGAGCGTCTTCGCGGCCCAGAGGCCGGGAAGGCGGCCCGCTGTGCGTCCGTCGGGCGCCAGGGCCCCGGCAGGAGCCGGTGAGAGGGCGCCCGGTCGGCCGGATCGGCTTGCGGGAGCACTCGCACACGGCGCTCGGGCGGCCGCGCGGCTGTTCCTCGGCCGCGTCGCGCGGAAGTCGCCGCCGTACCGGTGCGGAGCGGTGAAGTGCGCTCCGCCGGCCCCGTTCGCGGCCGGCGGGCCGGACGGCCCGCCTCCGCGCCGCGCTACGCGGGGCCGCGGCGGGTGATGTCACCGACCGGGTCGGCCAGCAGGGCGATCCGGGCGGTGATGCGCTTGCCGACCAGCTCCCGCCGCACCTCGAACTTCTGCACGACGGCCATCACGATCTCCAGGCCGTGCTGGCCCACCCGTCCCGGGTCGGCGGCCCGGGCCACCGGCAGGACCGGATCGCTGTCCCAGACCTCCACCTCCACCGCCTCGTCGACGATCCGCACCTCCAGCAGCACCGGGCCGGGAGCGTACTTGCGGGCATTGGTCACCAGCTCGCTCACGACCAGCTGCGTCAGATCCATGGCCCGGGCCGTCACCGGCACCCCGTGGAGGGTCTGCACCCGGGTGAGGAAATCCGCCGCCAGGTGGCGGGCCTCGGCGATGCAGGCTCCGTCGCCCTCCAGGGCGGCCGCGACGCGCAACGCCCCTTGATCCGGCGCTGTCCGGTCCGCACCGGAGGCACCTGGCTCCATTCGAACCACCTTCGTTACCCCGTTCACACGCTCGCGTCTACCCGCGCTCGCGCCGCGTACGCCTGCGACGTCCCTCGAACGACGGAGATCGCCCGCATCCCCCGTAGGATCTCGGGGCAGCCTCCCGGAAAGAGGCTTTGGCCTATTGATCACCGAGCGTTGTTGAGGGAAGTGTGGCAGACACCGACGAACTGGCGGGACCGGAGCGGCTCTCGGTCAGCAGCGCCCTCATCGACGGCATCACCGTCGTCACCGTGCGAGGGGAGATCGACCACCACACCGCCGATCCCCTGCGTCAGGCCCTCACCCCTCCCGACGGCGCCGCCGGGCCGCGGACCGTGGCCGATCTCAGCGGCGTCACCTTCATGGACTCCAGCGGCATCAACGCCCTCATCGCCGCGTACCAGGCGCACGGCGAGGGCGGCCGGCTGCGTCTGGCCGGCATCCGGCCGCCCGTCCTGCGCGTCCTGCAACTCGTCGGGGTCGACGCCCTCATCCCCTGCTATCCCACGGCCCGCCAGGCCCTGGACGCCTGACCGGCCGCGCTCCGCCCGTCCCCGGAGGGCCCGTTCCAGGCCGCGACCGCCGCCGGACCGGGACGGGGCACCGGCGCCGAAGCCCTCCGCGGGTTCCGCGCGGCGCTGTCGCCGCGGATGCGGTGCGGGCCGCGCGGCGTCCGCCTCGCGTCCCCGGCCGGCGCGGTCCGGCCGGAAGCGTCGCAGCCGGTGGGCCGCTGCCGCGGGAACGGCACGGGCCCGGTTCACCGGTGTGCCGAGCGGGCGGCCCGTGCCACGGGCAGGAAGCGCAGACGCTCGGGGAGCAGGGGGACGAGGGTGCGGACCAGGGCGCCGAAGCGGCGCAGCCTGCGTTCGTCGCGGGGGGTCCAGCGCAGGCCGAGCCGTTCACGGGCGACGGGCGGGAGCAGACCCACCGTGACGAAGACGTGCAGGCGGGCCAGGGGCGGCCTGAGCACCGGCCAGAGCCGCCGCAGCAGCGGGCCCGCCCCGGGCGGCGGGGGGACGGGGCGGCGGGGGTCGAGCAGTTCCCCGGCCACGGCGGTCCGCTCCAGTTGGTCCCGGACCATCGCGTCGAAGTACGGCCAGAAGTCCTCGGGCGTCGGGGGCATGTCCCGCTCGTCGATGCCGAGTACGGCGCCGAGCTGCAGCAGTTCGGCGTAGAGGCGGCGTTCCTCCTCGGGGGACAGCGGGCGGGACAGGTAGCGGGCGGCCCGCAGGAAGACGGGGAAGGCGGTCGCGTGCACCCACGCGTAGTAGGCGGGGGTGAGCGCGTGGTACGGCCGGCCGTGGGCGTCGGTGCCGCGGATGGCCCGGTGCAGGCGGCGCAGCCGGCGTCCCTCCTCGATCGCCCGGTCGCCTCCGTAGACCCACAGCTGGAACGATTCCAGCGAGCGCTCGGCCCGTCCCCAGGGATCGGTGCGGAAGACGGAGTGGTCGTCGACGCCCGCGCCGACCGCGGGGTGGGCGACCTGGAGGACGAGCGCGGCGGGCAGGGAGAGCAGCAGGCGTACGTCGCCCGCGATGTCCCAGAGGATCGTTCCCGGCGTGAGCGGGACCGGCTCGCTCGTGGTCCTCATGTCAGCGCCCCCAGCGCTCCCAGCGGCCGCCGCGCGGCGGGCTCGGGGCCCGGCCGGGACGTGGCCCGGCGGGCGGCGGCGAGGGACCCGGCGGGTCCCGCGGGGCGCGGCGGTGGCGGGGCCGGGCCGACGGACGTGCGCGGCGGGGCGGCGGTCACGGCGTCCCCGCTTCCGCGGCGCGTGCGGGGCGGTGACGCGCCGGGGAGGTCGGCGGTTTGCGCGTCTTCGGCCCGCCGCCCTCGCCTTGCCCCGCGGAAGGAACTCCCACGAGGGACGAATGCCCCCATATCCGGACAAGAACCCTACGGCGAGGGTGTACGCGCCGGAAATGCGCTTCCGTCGCGTTCGCCCCGGCGCCCCGGCCGTGGGGCGGCGGCCGGTGCCGGGGCTCGGCGCGGAAGGCTCCGGCGCGGCCGGCACACGTCCGTCACACGGGCCGGCGCGGGGCCGCGCCGGACCGGCTCGCGTCGCGGCTGCCGGGAAAGGTCGCCTCGTCGGCCGCCGCAGGCGCTGCCGGAGGCGGGTGGACGCGCTCCGCCCCCGGCCTCGGGAGGGGCGCCGGGCGGCCACCCGGCGAGCACCCGCCCCAAGGCGTGCGACCGGCGGGAACGGCGCGCCGGGAGCGCCTGCCGGTCCGCTCCGACGTGCGCCGGGGACGGGCCGCCCCGATCCTGGTCCCACGGGTTCCTTCCGACCGAACGGGAACGGGTACGGCTCATGGACAAGGCCCAGCTGATCGAGACGGCCACCGAGGACGCGAGCGGGCAGGGCGAACGGCGGCTCTCCCCGGAGGACGTCGAGCGGGTGCTCGACGCCGTCTTCGGCACCGTCCAGCGCCCCGGTGCGATCGCCCGGGCACTGCGGAGCGGCGAGACGGTCGTCCTGGGCAGCTTCGGCAGTTTCCACAGCGACGACGGCACGGCCGCCTTCCGTCCGGGCAAGGCCCTCACCGAGTTCCTGCGGGGCGAGATCCGCTGACCCCGCGGCCGATCCGTCCCGGCCACCAGGCGACGGCCCCGAGGTCGCGGATCAGTGCGGGGACGAGCAGCGAGCGCACCACGAGCGTGTCCAGCAGCACGCCGAAGGCGACGATGAAGGCGATCTGCACCAGGAAGGCCAGCGGGATCACTCCGAGCGCGGCGAACGTCGCGGCGAGCACCACGCCGGCCGAGGTGATCACCCCGCCGGTGGTGACCAGGCCGCGCAGCACTCCCTGGCGCACGCCGTGCCGCAGCGATTCCTCCCGTACCCGGGACATGAGGAAGATGTTGTAGTCCACGCCCAGGGCGACGAGGAACACGAACCCGTACAGGGGCACGGACGGGTCGGTGCCGGTGAAGCCGAAGACGTGCCGGAAGACCAGGGCGGACACGCCCAGGGTGGCGAGGAAGTTCAGCGCCACGGTCGCCACCAGCAGCGCGGGGGTCAGCAGTGAGCGCAGCAGCGCCGTCAGGATCACGAAGATGATCACCAGGACGACCGGGACGATGACGGTCCGGTCCCGTTCGGCGGTCCGGAGCATGTCGTACCGCTGCGCGGTGTAGCCGCCGACCAGGGCGTCGGCGCCCCGCACGGCGTGCAGTTCCTGCCGCAGCCGCGCCACGGTGTCCCTGGCGGCGTCGCTGTCCGCGGCCGACCGCAGGGTCACGTCGACGCGCACCCGGCCGTCGACGACCAGAGGCGGACCGCCGCCGGGGCGTCCGGAACGGGTCACGCTGGCCGCCGAGGCGACACCCGGGGTGCGCCGGGCGGCCGCCACGACCCGCTCCAGACGGCCGGCGTCGGCGATGACGACGACCGGGTTGCCGGATCCGCCCGGGAAGTGCCGGACGAGGGCCCGCTGCGCGGCGACGGACGGCGCGTCGTTCACGAACGTCTCGTCGAACGGGACCCCCTTCGAGGTCAGCGCGGGCGCGAAGGCCGCGCAGACGGACAGGCCGGCCAGGGTGACCGCCCAGGTCCTGCGCGGCCTGCGGTCCACCAGGCGGGCGATCCGGTGCCACACGCCGTGCCCGGCGCCGCGGCCGTCGAGGGAGCGGGGGCGCGCGGGCCAGTACGCGGCGGGACCGAGGACGACGAGAACGGCGGGCAGGAAGGTGAGCGAGCCGAGCACGGCGCAGGCGATGCCGACGGCGCCCACGGGCCCCAGCGCCCGGTTGTTCGTCAGGTCGCTCAGCAGCAGGGCGAGCAGGCCCAGGGCGACCGTGGCGGCGCTGGCCACGACGGCGCCGGCGGAGCGCCGCAGCGCGGCCCGTACGGCGGCGAACCGGTCGTCGCGCAGGGCCAGCTCCTCCCGGTAACGGGCGGTGAGCAGCAGCGCGTAGTCGGTGGCCGCGCCGATCACCAGGATGGAGAGGATGCCCTGGACCTGCCCGTCGACGCGCACCAGGTCGTGGTCGGCGAGGACGTAGACGACGGCGCAGGCCAGGCCCAGGGCGAAGACCGCGCCCAGGATGATCACCAGGGGCAGCAGCAGGCTGCGGTAGACCAGCAGCAGGATGACCAGGACGGTGGCCAGCGCCACGGCGAGCAGCAGTCCGTCGATTCCGGCGAAGGCGTGGGACAGGTCGGCCTGGGTGGCGGCGGGACCGGCCAGGTGGACCGTGGTGCCGGGGACCCGCTCGGCGGCCGCGCGGATCCGGTCCAGGGCGTCGGGGAGGCGGTCGCCGAGGTCGGGCCGTACCTGGACCACGCTCTGGAGGGCTTCGCCGTCCCGGGAGGGAAGGGCCGGGGAGGCCTCTCCCACGAGGCCCGGCGCGCCGGCGAGGGAGGCGAGCGCGCGGTCGGCCGCGGCCTGTCTCCCGCCCGCTCCGGCGCCGCGCTCGCCGGTCCAGACGACGACCACCGGCAGCGTCTCGTCCGGCCGGAACGCCTTCTGCCGGTCGATGACCTCGGTGGACTCGGCGCTGCGCGGCAGGAAGGCGGCCTGGTCGTTGGTGGCGACCTCGTCGAGCCGTCCGGCGTAGGGGCCGAGGACGCCGCCCACGCCGAGCCAGACGGCGATCAGGACGAGGGGGACGAGCCAGCGGGTGCGTCGGGGGGTGGGGGACATCGGGCTCCAGACTCCGCGTGCGGTGGGCCACCCTTCGATGGCTCGACGGGGAACGGTCCTCATCATCGGGCCGTCCTCGGGTTCCCGGGGCGGGACACGCCTGGTGGCCAGGCCCGTGACGCCGCCGTCGCGTCCGGTCCGGGTCGTCAGGCGCTCAGGGTGCCGGTCCGGCGCACCATCCGTTCGAGCGCCTCGGGCCGGTCGTCCAGGCGCGGGGCGACGCCGGCGGCCCGGGTGCGACGGTGGACGTCAGCAGGGCCGGCAGGCCGACAGGCCGAGGGAGCCGGCCCAGGCCGGGTGAGCGGAGTCCAGCCGCGGGTCCCGGGGTTCCGTTTCCCGGGCGAGGGGCTCCACGACCGTGTCGGCCAGGGCGTCACCGGTGGGGTGGTCCGGCTCCCCCGCGACGCCGACGGCCGGCTCGGCCGGGCGGCGGGTGACGGCGCGGCGGCGGGCGGGAGGCGGCAGGCCGGTCACGTCTCGAAGCGGGGGCCGGGGACGGAGGAGGCGGTCCGGGCGGTGAGGAGCGCCGTCCCCTCGTCCGGCAGGCGCAGGGCACGGGGGAAGTCGCGCAGCTGCGCGGCGAGGGTGGCCGGCCCCGTCACCAGCGCGCGGGCCGGGACGTGCCGGGCTTCGAGAAGGTCCGCCGTCCAGGCGAGGAAGCCGGTGAACAGCTTGGAGTCGTCGACGTACAGGGCGGCGGCCAGGAAGTCGACGATGCGGGCGAGGTCCTCCGCGGTCCGTTCGGCGCCGGCTTTCTCCTGGACGGCGACGATCACGTCCAGCAGCAGCGTCTCCCCGTCGGCTCCGTCGGCCAGGACGCCGTGGACGAGGTCGACGGCCGCGTACTCGTCGCCTTCGGCCACGGCCCGCCACACCCGCCGCGACAGGTCCCGGACCGACGCGGGAGGGCTGTTCACCCGCTCCCCCCGACGGTGTCCGGGCCCGCTCCGTGCCCGCCCGCGCGGCCGCGCCCGTCGACGACGGTCAGCGAGCCGGCGCCGGGGGCGCTGATGGCGACGGTGGCGATGTCGTCGTGGCGGCCGCCGCCCAGCCACTGGGCGGCCAGCATCTGCACCCGCTCCACCACCGCCTCGGCCGGCAGGCCCGCGCACTCGGACAGGGCGCGTCTGAGGCGCTGTTCGCCGAAGAACTCGTCCCCGAACGGCCCGCCGCGGGCCTCGGTGACGCCGTCGGTGTACAGCAGGCACGTCTCCCCGGGGGCCAGCCGGGTCTCCACCGTGTGCGCGGTGATCCTCGGCAGGGCGCCGACGAGGGTGCCGCGCGTGGGGACCTCCTCGACCGCGCCGCCGCGCCGGACGATCAGCGGCGGCAGGTGCCCGGCGCTGGTCAGCCTCAGCCGCACGCGGCCGGCGCGGCGGTGGACGGAGGCGAGCACCAGGGTGGCGAACCGGGCGTGGTGCGAGGTCAGCAACGCCCCGTTCAGCAGGTCCAGGACACGTCCGTGGTCGGCGGCCAGCGGCACCAGCGCGTGCAGCGTGGCACGGATCTTGCCGGTCAGCACCGCGGCGTCCAGGCCTTTGCCCGCCACGTCCCCCAGCACCACGAGGGTCTCCCGGGAGGGGTCGGGGCCGGGGTGGACGTCGTAGAAGTCGCCGCCGACGCGCTCGTTGTCCCGCGCGGGACGGTAACCGCCGGCGTACTCCACCCCGTGGATCCGCTCCAGGGCGGGAGGCAGCAGTTCACGCATCAGCGTCGCCGTGACGGACACCTGTTCCGTGTACAGGCGGGCCGCCGACAGGGCGGCGCCGGCGCGGGCGGCGAACAGCCGGGCCAGCACCTCCTCACCCGGAGTGAACGCCTGTTCGGTGCTCGACCGCAGCAGGACCAGCGCGCCCGCGGGGACGCCGTGCCCGGGAAGCGGAACGACGATCACCGAGCCGACGGGTCCGCGGAAGTCGTCCGGGCGGATCCATTCCGGCAGGTCGTCCGGGTTGATCCAGCGGGCCGGCACGGGCGGGAAGCCCTGCAGCGCGTCGGCGAGGCCGGGCACCGTGTGCGGGTCGATCTGCCGTGTCACCTGCGTGACCGGCCCGCCGCGCCGGGCGTGGGTCAGCGCGTGGCGGTGCCCCTGCGGCGGGGCGACGAGAACGGCGGCCTCGGCGAGGTGGTCGGCGGCCATGCGGGTGGTCGCCTCCATGCAGCGCGGGACGTTCAGCGTCGACAGCAGCGCGCTGGAGACCTCGGAGAGGACCGCGGACTGTTCCCGCGCGCTGCGCAACGCCGACTCGGCCCGGCGGCGTCCGGTGTCGTCGATCAGCCACCACACCACACGGCCGCCGTCGGACGGCGTCGGGTGCGCCGCGAAGTCGCGCTCGCCGATCACACCGGTCAGCGGATCGGCGGCCGCGCCGCGCAGCCCTTCGGCCACGTCCTGGTGGGCGTCGGCGAGCCAGGCCGGCACGCGGTCGCGCAACCGGTCCCCGTCGGCGGCGCCGGGCCACAACAGCCGCGCGGCGTCGTTGAGTCCGACCAGGGTGCCGCCCCGGTCGGCCACCAGCACCGGGCAGGGGGCGCCGTCCCACGTCGCGCCGACGCTGAGGCCGGCATCGTGCGGGCTGGTGGGGGAATCGCGGGAACCGAGCACAAGCGGGGGCGCGCCGTGCGCGCCCCACCACCTCTCCGTATCGGAACAACAGATCGTCTCCGGCAACCGTCCCCCATCCGTCCCGGCGACGCAAGCGGCTTCGGGGAGGGGCCGCGGGGGCGGCGCCGCCCGTGCCGGGGCCCGCCCGCGGCGGACATCCGTTTTCCGCCGGCCGTGTACGGCAGCACGCGCTCGGTGCCGCGCCCCGTGCTTCCGCCGTGCACCGGGGGACTCGCCTCCGGGCTCGGAGCGCGGCCGCGCGGCGGTCCGGCCCGGACGCCGAACAGCCCCTGCCGACCGGGGAGTCGGCGGTGCGCCGCCGCTCCGGTCCGTCCCGCCGCCCGCGTCGTCGGGGGGACGGAACCGCCCGGGGCCGCGCACCGCCGGCGGCCCGTCGCGGGCCCGGTCCCGGTGTCCGCGCCCTCGGCGCGTCCCGGTGCGCGCGCCGCCGCGCCCGCCACCCCGGGGTGCGGGCCTGCCGGTCGGGCGGCCGAACGAGTGCGCTACATTTTGCCTCCTCTTGGCCGCGATCACTCCCCTTCTCTCACACACACAACGGAGTTGGCACACCCCATGAGCGACATCGTCAACGGACTCGGCCGGGCCACCGCTTACGGCGCGCTGGGTCTGGTCCTGCTCATCCTCGGCATCGCCCTGGTCGACGTCCTCACCCCCGGAAAGCTCGGCCGGCAGATCTGGGAGCAGCGCAACCGCAACGCCGCCGTCGTGCTCAGCTCCGCCCTGCTCGGCATCGGCGGCATCGTGTTCACCTCCATCTGGACGACCTACCAGGACTTCGGCAAGGGGCTGGTGTCCACCGCGGCGTTCGGGCTGCTGGGGCTGGTCATGATGGCCGTCGCGTTCCTGGTGGTGGACCTGATCACGCCGGGGCGCCTGGGCGCGACGCTGGTCGAGCAGGAACCCCACCCCGCGGTGTGGGTGACCGCCTCCTGCAACCTCGCCGTGTCCGCCGTCATCGCCGCCTCCATCGCCTGAGGCCCCGCCCCCGCGGCGGATTCCCGGCGCCGCGGGGCGGTGCCGCCGTGCCGCGCGCCCCGCACGGCGCCTTCGAGCGACCGCGCCGGACCGGGGCGCGAGCGGGAGGCCGGCCTGCCGTCCGGCGGTTCTCCCGTCCGCCCGCCGGGCCGTGACGCCGTCTCACCTCCTGGCCGGGCGAGTCCGGCCGCGGTGTCCGCCGTCGGGTCCGGGCGCCGCGGGCACGCCACGTCGCGGACCCGGTCCGGCGTCCGGCGCGTGGTCCCGGGGGCCGGGCCCCTTTCGGCCGCGCCGGGGTGCCCCCCGCGTCACGGCCGGCGGTGACCCGGCCGTCACGGCGGCCACGGCCGCCCCGTGTCCCCGCGGCGGGAGGCGCGCACGGCTCAGGTCTCCTTCCAGACGAGCACGGTGAGGACCACGCTGGAGACGGTGACCGGGACACCGGCCTGGTTGAGGAGCCGCACCCGCATGTTCCGGCCCGACGCGAGCCGTTTGGTGAGCGGGACGACCGCGAAGGTGCCCCCCTCGGTCCCGACGATCTCGTGGACGGGATGGTCGGCCCGGTGCTCGGAACCCTGGAACTCGCTCATCCGCACCTGGACGACGGCGCCGGCGGGCAGGCCGTCGAAGCGGAGACCGACGGACCCGGTGAAGCGGGCCGGGCCACGGGCGAAGACGCTGCCGCCGCTGCTGTGGTCGCCGGTCTCGTCGGTCCACTCCCGGGTGAGCTCGATCGAGTCCCAGGTGCCGGGTGTCAGTCGGTAGGGCCGGTCGATGCCGAGGTTGACGTACTGGGGCATGGGGTCGTCCTCTCCTTCCCACTGGCCCGCCGGGAGCGCCAGGCACGCGGCGACGTCGCGGCGGAAGTCCTTCATGTCGAATCCGCGGGGGTCGGGCTTCCAGTCGGACCACTCCAGGTGGCCGATCGCGCTCCGGTGGCCCCAGCCGTGGGCGCGGCAGACGGCGGCGGTGGCCCTGACCATGGCGACGTACTGGACGCGCGGCCACGGGTCCTTCCCGTCGCCCTTGTTCTCGCACTCCCAGCCGTAGAAGCGGGCGTTGCCGTCGACCGCGCCGGCCGATCCGTCGTGCTCGTGGGTCGGGGGCGGGTAGTCGCCGTACGACTCGCCGATGACGGCGGCGAGCACGTCGCCGTCGCCTCCCCCGGCGTGGTTGGCGCGGCCGTTGCCGGTGAGGTGGACGGTGCCGTCCTTGGTGATGCAGCCGGTGGCCAGGGGGCCGGGCAGGTCGGGGCGGCCGTCGTAGATGAGGCCGACCACGTCGGCGCCCGGCCCGGTCACCGTGTGATGGACCATCACCCCGTGGACGGGGCCCCACGGGCCTTTGTGGTTGCGGTTGTGGGTGCGCCAGCCGCCGACCTCGTCGACGGTGCAGCCCTCGTCCTTCAGCGCGGCGACCAGTTGCGCGGCGGTGAGCGGATCGGCCATGCGTTCCTCCGTTCGCGGCGGGTGACGGCCCCCTCGGGGACCGCGGTCCCCGCCCGCTGGATGCCCCCGCCGGCGTCCTCCCATGCGCGCTCCGCGGGCCCGGGGCGGGCGATGGTACTCCCCCGTCCCGGCGCCGTGCGCGGTCCCGCCGGCGGGGCGGCCGCGCGGGACCGCCGGCCGGGCGTCGGGCGGGCGTCGGACGGGCGCCGGGCGGCCGCGCCCCGGCGCGCCTCGCCGCGGGGGCCGTGCGGCGCTACGGCGACGAGCGTCGGCACCGTGCGCTCGCCCCGCCCTCACGCAAGCGTGTTCGGATGAACATGAATGTGTTAGAAAGAGGTCATGGGTGTCGCCAATCGTCTGGATCTGACCCTGCGACTGGTGCAGGGCTCCGGCAAGCTGTCCGTGTCGGAGCTCTCCCACCGTCTGGGCGTCTCGGAGATGACCGTGCGGCGGGACCTGGACGCGCTGGAACGCCAGGGCCTGGTGCGCAGGGTGCACGGCGGCGCGGTCGCCACCCGTCCGCGGGAGGAGGGGGGCGGGTTCGCCGCCAGGGAGCAGTGGCAGACCGCGACCAAGGACCGGCTGGGCGCGGCCGTGGCCGCGATGGTGGAACCCGGCTCGCGGGTGCTGCTCGACGCGGGCACCACCACCGTGCACGTCGCACAACACCTGGCGGAGCGTTCCCCGCTCACGGTCGCCGTGCTGAGCCTGCAGGCGGCGCTGCGGCTGGCGGACCGCCCCGGGATCGAACTCCTCGTCGTGGGAGGCCGGTCCCGGCCCGGTGAGCGCTCGCTGGTGGGGCCGCTGGCCCTGCGGACCCTGCAGTCCCTGAGTTTCGACTGCTTCGTGATGTCCATCGGCGGTGTGCACGCCGAACAGGGCTGGTCCGAATTCTCCCTGGACGACGCGGCCGTCAAGCAGGCCGGGCTCGCCCAGTCCGCCCGCACCGTCGCCGTCGCGGACGCCACCAAGCTCGGCGTGCGCGCGTTCAGCCAGGTCGCCCCGCTCGGCGCCGTGGACCGCTTCGTCACCGACGTCGCCGCCGACGACCCGCGCACCCATCCCAACGGACCGTCGACCCTGAGCGCCCTGCGGGAGTCGGGGGTCGAGACCCACCTGGTGTGACCCTTCCCGTCGCGGCGCGAGGCGTGCGTGCGGCGGCGCGGGACCCCGGCGGCCGCGCTCGCCCACCGCGGCGCCGCCGGATCATCCACGAGACCCCGAAGGACGAAGATGCTTGTCGCCCCTCCAGCACGCGTCGGCGAGGAACGGCTGCCCGACGGAAGGACGCTCGGCTGGGCCGAGTGGGGACCGCCGGACGGTACGCCGGTGCTGCTGTGCCCCGGCGCGGCCACGAGCCGCCGTCTCGGCTTCGGGGCCTCGGCCGTGACCGGCCTCGGGGTCCGGCTGATCTCCCTGGACCGCCCCGGGCTGGGGGCCTCCACCCCCGCGCCCCGGCGCACGCTCGCGGACTTCGCCGCGGACGTCCGCGTGTTCGCCCGGCTGCGGGGCCTGGGCAGACCGGCCATGGTCGGCAACTCGCAGGGCGCCCCGTTCGCTCTGGCCTGCGCCGCTGCCGGAGCGGTCGGCGCCTTGGCCGTGGTGTCGGGGTCCGACGAGGTCGCCGACCCCCGCTTCGCCGATGCCCTGCCGCCGCAGCTGCGCCACCTCGTGGACCTCTCCCTCAACGCCCCGCAGGAGGCGGAGGAGGTCTTCGCCCGGTTCACCCCGCAGACGATGTGGGACATGGTCATGAGCGGCAGCCCGGCCTGCGACCTCGCCGTGTACCAGCAGGAGGCCTTCGCCGCCGCGTACCGCGACGCGCTGCGGGAGGGCTTCGCGCAGGGCGCCGAGGGCTACGCCCGCGACACGGTCCTCGCCATGGGGCGGTGGAACATCGACCTTCCCTCGATCAGCGTCCCCGTCGACGTGTGGTACGGCGCCCAGGACTTCAGCCACTCCCCCGACCAGGGGGAAGGGCTGGCGGCGCGCATTCCCGGAGCCGTCCGCCACGTGGTGCCCGGCATCGGCGGCGCCCTGCTGTGGACGAAGAGCCACCGGATCCTGCGTGTCCTCCTCGAGTCCGCGCGGCGGTCGGCCTGACGGCGGTGCCGCGGCGGCCGCGGTCCCCGGTCCGGCAGCGGGAGCACCCGGCGGTCAGCCCTCCGGCGAGGACCCGGGGGCCGGGGGGAGCGAGCCGGCCAGGATCCGCAGGGCCCGGTGGCTGGGGCTGCCGGGTTCCGCGGTGAGCAGGACGAAGGACAGACCGGGGTCGTCGGCGGGAGCGAACGACTCGTGACTGAGGGTCAGGTCGCCGGCCAGGGGGTGACGGAACCGGACGCGGCCGTGCGCGCAGGAGGCGACCTCGTGCCGCGCCCACCAGCGCCGGAAGTCGTCGCTGCGGGCGGAGAGCTCACCGATGAGCGCGGGCAGCGCGGGATCGGTGCGGTGGCGGCCGGTGTACAGGTGCAGCGCGGCGACCACCCTGCGGGCCGCCTCCTCCCAGTCGGGGAGGCGGGCGGGCGCCTCGGGATCGAGGAAGAGGTAGCGGGCCATGTTGCGCTCCCGGGCCGGCCGCGCGTCGAAGTCCGTGAACAGCAGGCGGGCCGGCCGGTTGGCGGCCAGGACGTCCGTGCGGTGCCCCAGGATCAGCGCGGGCACGTCGTCGAGGCGGTCCAGCACGAGCCGCAGCGACGGGCGCACACGCTGCGGCGGCACGGCACCGTCCCGGCGGGAGTGCTGCCGCCTGGTCAGCGCGTGGAGATGGGCGTGTTCGGCCGGGTCGAGCCGCAGCGCGCGGGCGACGGCGTCCAGGACGCTGTCGGAGACGTTGAGCGGGCGGCCGCGCTCCAGGCGGACGTAGTAGTCGACGCTGACGCCGGCGAGTCGTGCGACCTCCTCGCGGCGCAGGCCCTGGACGCGGCGGATCCGCGGGCCCGGGGACAGGCCGGCCTCCTGCGGCGTCAGCCGGGCGCGGCGCGCGCGCAGGAACTGGCGCAGCTCGCAGTTGCCGTCCGGGACGGGGGGTCGGCTGCTCATGGCGCCCAGCCTACGGCGGCGGTCCCGGCGCCGGGTGCGGACGTCGGGGGGTCTGCTGGTACCCCCGGAGCGGCGCGGTGTGCCCCCGTGGGCGTGGTTGTGTGGAGGGGCGGCCGGGGAGACGCCTCGTGCCGGCGAGTGAAGGAGCCATCATGGCGACGTCCCTGCGGGTGGGCGGCATCACCGTCACCGCGCTCGACGACGGTGCGAGTCATCTGCCCCCGATGTTCTATCCGGGGCTGGACTTCGCCGCCCACCCCGGCCTGCTGCAACCGGACGGCACGCACCGCATTCCCGCGGGCTGCTTCCTGGTCCGGGGTGCGGGTTTCACCGTGCTGGTCGACGCGGGCATCGGGCCGGTGACGCTGCCCTTTCCCGCCGAGCTGGCCGCTGCCGCCGGGCTGGACACCGTCCCGGAGGCCATCGCGGCCGGCGGGGCCCTGCCCGCCGCGCTGGCGGCCGCGGGCGTGGCGCCGCGGGACGTGACCACCGTCCTGCTCACGCATCTGCACGCCGACCACGTCGGCTGGGTGGCACCGGCCGGTACGCCGTTCTTCCCGAACGCCGAGGTCGTTCACGGGGCCGCCGACTGGGCGGCGCTGATCGCGCCCGCGCCGGTGCGGGACCCCGCGAGGACCGTCATGGAGGCGGCGCGGGCGGCCGGTGTCCTGCGGCCCGTCGACGCCCCCCGCGTGCGGATCGCTCCCGGGGTCGTCGCCCACCACGCCCCGGGCCACACCCCCGGCCACTACGTCGTGCAGATCACCGGCGGGGGGCAGGAGGCCTGGCTGCTCGGGGACGCCGTGCACCATCCCCTGCAGCTCACCGACACCGGCATCTCCTTCCTGTCCGACGCCGACGCCGGGCACGCGCTCAGAACGCGCGAGGAACTCCTCGCCCGGTTCACGGACCGCGACGTCCTGCTGGGCATGGACCACTTCCCCGGCCTGCACTTCCAGCGCGTCAGCGCGACGGAGGGCGGCCGGGCCTGGACGAGCTCCTGACCCGGCGCGGCCGCCCCGCGACCGGCTGACCGGTCCGGCGGACGGACCCCGTCCGGGCGCCGGCGGTTCTCCTCAGGCTCTTCCCTCGCGGTCCAGGGGGCCCCAGTGGCCGGGCTGTTCGGTGACGATGCGGCAGGCCTCCTCGATGACGTGGTCGGCGATCCAGCCGAGGGGCTCGACGTCCGTCACCAGGGGCTCGTTGTCCGGGCCGCGGGCCGTCTCGGAGCCGTGCAGGACCCAGGGCCGGGTGCGGGGATCCTTCACACGCGGAAGGTGGCAGTAGTCGTACAGCCGCCGGGCGACCCAGACACGTACGGGCCGCTCACCCCACCACTCCTCGACGTCGAGGGGGGTGGCCGACAGACCCGGCAGTTTCACACCGGTCAGGTCGTCCGTGCTGGTCACGTCCGGCAGGTCGCGTTCCGGGCCGCGCGACCAGCGTACGTACAGGCCGCGGCGGCCGGTGACCAGCCGGGCCAGCTCGTCCAGGCCGGCGAAGGTGGGCAGGTTCGCTGTCGTGCTCATGGTGCTGGCGGATCGGGTCCTCGGGGCGGGGCGTCAGGCCGTGAGGACCGAGTCGTCCTCGGGGCGGGCGCCCGGCAGCCGGTGACGGGCGGCGACGAGGGCGGCGTCGATGTCGCGGGTGCCGGTGGAGACGCACAGGGTGTAGGCGACGTCGTCCATGCGCCGGCGCACCTCCGGGCTGCCGTTCTCGGCGTGCAGGATGCGCAGCGTGTCGTACTGCTCGATCAGGTTCTTCAGCACCGCGGGGTGGGCCATGAGCATCGGAGTTCTCCCTCACACCGTCATTCACATGGGTGGTACACCGACCCGTCTACCCCGGCCCGGCGCCGCCACACCGCCGCCTCCGCCGGGGCGGCCGGCGCCCGGGCGGGCCCGGCCGGTGAACGGGCTCCGGAGCGGGGCAAGTCGGATCGTAGCCATGTCGTTC
>NZ_BAAATK010000064.1:0-30511 GCF_039533365.1 Streptomyces glaucus | reverse complement strand
TCCGGGGAGGGGGGTGCCCCGGACGCCCCGGCAGGCGCACAGCGGGCGCACCGGCCCCGACGCCGCGCGGCCGGGTGCGCCCGCCTTCCCGCGGGGCGGCCGTCGCCGCCCGCCGGCGGGCCGGGGCGAGCCCGTCGCTCGGCCCACGGCGCGTGAACCGCGCGACGATCCCGGGCCGCGCCGGGAACCGGGTGAGCCGGACGGGTGATCCACCCGCCGCGCCCCTCGTGTGACGAACAGGTGCGGACGACGACCGGTCGGACACGGGCTGAAGTCCAATGGTTACCTCGTGTTTTCGACCCCATCGAGCAAGGCCCCGCTCATTTGGTTAATCTGGGGTGGACGGACAGCGACACGGGGGCCCACCCACACCCACGGTCCGTCATGGGACAAGCCGCTCCACAACGGCCTGCGCTCACCCGAGTTGCCGGCGCCACCGCGTCCGAACTGCATTTCAACCGATACCCGAGCGGGGCACCAGGTGAGGGAAGCAGACCGGCCGGCGTGCCCCGAGGGTGACCGACACATGAGGAGTGCGCGGTGACACCGGAGAAGACGAATCGCGATCAGCGCCCCAAGGAACGCACGGAGCGTGCGGGCCGCCGGCCGGACGAGCTCGGCAGCCTCGAGGTGTGGGCCAGGTCCGCCCCGATCCGCCTGGCGGGCTACGAGGACGACCTCGCCGAGCCCCACATCCTGCCCAGCGTGGACTGACCCCGGCAGGCCGCATCGCGATCGCCGGTGCATGGGCGTGCGAGACTCACGCCCATGCCGATCAGGGAAGCAACAGCCGACGACTGGCCGCGCATCTGGCCGTTCTGGCACCGCATCGTCGCCGCCGGCGAGACCTACACCTGGGACCCGGACACCACCGAGGAGCAGGCCCGGACCCTGTGGATGAACCCGGCCAAACGCGTGTACGTCGCCGAGGACGCCGCCGGCGCCGTCGTCGCCTCCGCCTATCTCACCCCGAACTACGGCGGCCCCGCGGCCCGGATCGCCAACGCCGGCTTCATGGTCGACCCCGACCACGCCGGCCGGGGCGTCGGCCGTGCCCTCGCCGAGCACCTGCTGGCGGCGGCGAAGGGCCAGGGATACCGGGCCATGGTGTTCAACGCCGTCGTGGAGACCAACCCGGCCGTGCGACTGTGGACCTCGCTCGGCTTCACGATCCTGGGCACCGTACCGGACGCGTTCGAGCACCCGCGGCACGGGCCGGTGGGGCTGCACATCATGTACAAGGCGCTCTAGCCGGGCCCCGGCCCGGCGCTGGAAGCGGCCGAGGTTCTCCTCCGGGCGCGCGCTCACCGGCGCGGACGAACACCGCCGCGGCGCCGGCACCGCGCCGACGGCGCCCCCGGTACGGCCGAGGCGGAGGCCCGCGGCGTCGGCGGGGCCGTTCCGCGCCGTCCCCCCCGGCCACGGCACCGGCATCCGCACGGTGCGTGCTCCGGCCGGGCGGCCGGCTCCCCGGCGCTCCCCTTCCCCCGGCGGCCCGCGTCCCGCGCCGGGCACGGTTCGAGGCGCGCGCCGTGGGGGAGCTTCACACCACGCCGGGCCCCGTGACCCGTGCCGCGCCCGGTGACCGCCGAACCCGTCCCCCCAGCCACGGAGCGCCCGTATGCATGACGACCGCAGCCTGGTCGAAGCCCGCCTGAGGCGCGTCCTCGACGAACGCGTCCGTCCCGCCGTGTACCCCGAGTCCGTGCCGCTGGAGGTGGCGGTGTGGCACGCGCCCGGCGAGCCCGTGCCGGTCGCCGAGGGCCTGGCCGCCGAGCCGGAGCCCGTCGCGGTGGGCACCCGCTGGGGCGCCCCCTGGGGCACCAGCTGGTTCCGGGTCACCGGGACCGTCCCCGAGGCGTGGGCCGGCCGGACCGTCGAGGCGGTCCTCGACCTCGGCTTCGACGAGGACCTGCCCGGCTTCCAGTGCGAGGGCCTGGTCTACCGGCCCGACGGCACCCCCGTGAAGGGCCTCAACCCGCGCAACCAGTGGGTGCGCGTCGGCGCGCCTGTCCGGGGCGGCGAACGGGTGCGGCTGCACATCGAGGCCGCCTCCAACCCCGTCATCCTCGGCCACCGCCTCTTCCGGCCCACCCGGCTCGGCGACCAGGAGACCGCGGGCGGCGAACCGCAGTACACCCTCACCCGGATGGACCTCGCCGTCCTCGACGAGACGGTGTGGCAACTGGTGATCGACCTGGAGGTGCTGGGCGAGCTGATGGCCGAGCTGCCCGTGGAGTCGGCCCGGCGCTGGGAGATCCTGCGGGCCGTGGAGCGGGCCCTGGACGCCCTGGACCTGCAGGACGTGAACGGCACGGCGGCCCGCGCCCGGTCCCGCCTCGCCGGCGTCCTCGCCGCGCCCGCCGCGCCGTCCGCGCACCGCGTCAGCGCCGTCGGCCACGCGCACATCGACTCGGCGTGGCTGTGGCCGCTGCGCGAGACCGTGCGCAAGGTGGCCCGTACCGCCTCCAGCATGACCGCGCTCCTCGACGACGAGCCCGACTTCGTCTTCGCCATGTCGCAGGCCCAGCAGTGGGCGTGGGTGAAGGAGCACCGGCCCGAGGTGTGGGCGCGGGTGAAGAAGGCGGTGGCGGACGGACGGTTCGTGCCGGCCGGCGGCATGTGGGTGGAGTCGGACACCAACATGCCGGGCTCGGAGGCGATGGCCCGGCAGTTCGTGCACGGCAAGCGGTTCTTCCTCGACGAGTTCGGCGTCGAGAACGACGAGGCGTGGCTGCCGGACACCTTCGGCTTCGCCGCCGGGCTGCCGCAGATCATCCGGGCGGCGGGCTCCAAGTACCTGCTGACGCAGAAGCTCTCCTGGTCGCGGACGAACGCGTTCCCCCACCACACCTTCCACTGGGAGGGCATCGACGGCAGCCGGGTCTTCACGCACTTCCCGCCGGTCGACACCTACACCTGCGCCATGACGGGCGGCGAGATCGCCCACGCCGCCCGCACCTTCAGGGAGAAGGGGGCCGCCCGCCACTCCCTGGCCCCGACCGGCTGGGGCGACGGCGGGGGCGGCACCACCCGCGAGATGGTCGCCAAGGCGGCCCGGCTGCGCGATCTGGAGGGCTCGCCGACGGTGGTGTGGGAGACCCCGGCGCAGTTCTTCGCGAAGGCGGAGGCGGAGTACGCCGACCCGCCGGTGTGGGTGGGCGAGCTGTACCTCGAACTGCACCGCGCCACCTTCACCAGCCAGGCCCGGACCAAACAGGGCAACCGGCGCAGCGAGCACCTGCTGCGCGAGGCCGAGCTGTGGGCCGCCACCGCGGCCGTGCGCACCGGGTTCCCCTACCCGTACCAGGAACTGGACCGGATCTGGAAGACGGTGCTGCTGCACCAGTTCCACGACATCCTGCCCGGCTCGTCCATCGCCTGGGTGCACCGGGAGGCGCGGGCGACGTACGCCCGGCTGGCCGGGGAGCTCGACGGCCTCATCGGCGCGGCGCAGCGGGCGCTGGCGGGACGGGGCACGCGGGAGGTGGTCTTCAACGCGGCACCGCACGACCGGGGCGGGATCCCCGCGGGCGGCGCGGGCACCCCGGCGCCGGCCGCCGCCGGCGCCACGACGCTCACCGCGCGGGACGGCGGCGGCCACGTCCTCGACAACGGCCTGCTGCGGGTCGGGATCGACGCCCGCGGCCTGGTCGTCTCCGTGTACGACATCGGGGCCGGCCGCGAGACGATCGCCCCCGGCCGGGCCGCGAACCTCCTCCAGCTCCACCCCGACCTGCCGAACATGTGGGACGCCTGGGACGTCGACGCGTTCTACCGCAACACGGTCACCGACCTGACCGGCGCCGACGAGGTCGCCCCCGCCGGGGACGGCCCCTCGGTGCGGATCGTCCGGTCCTTCGGCGCCTCCCGCGTCACCCAGGTGCTGTCGCTGCCGCCGGGGGAGCGGCGGCTGGAGCTGGACACCGAGGTCGACTGGCACGAGACGGAGAAGTTCCTCAAGCTGGCCTTCCCGCTCGACGTGCACGCCGACCGGTACGCGTCGGAGACCCAGTTCGGGCACGTCTTCCGCCCCACGCACACCAACACCAGCTGGGAGGCGGCCAGGTTCGAGGCGTGCCACCACCGCTTCGTCCACCTGGAGGAACCCGGCTGGGGCGTGGCGGTCGTCAACGACTCCACGTACGGCCACGACGTGACCCGCACGGTGCGCACCGACGGCGACGGCGGCACGACCACCACCGTCCGCGTCTCCCTGCTGCGCGCGCCGCGCTTCCCCGACCCCGAAACCGACCAGGGCGTGCACCGCTTCCGGCACGCGCTGGTGCCCGGCGCGGGCATCGGCGACGCGGTGCGCGAGGGCTGGCGGATCAACCTGCCGGAGCGGCGGCTGACCGGGGCCGGGGAGGTGGCGCCGCTGGTGACGGCCGACCGGGACGCCGTGGTGATCACCGCCGTGAAGCTGGCCGACGACGGCGGCGGCGACGTGGTGGTCCGCTTCCACGAGGCCCACGGCGGCCGGGTCCGCGCCACCCTCACGGCCGGTTTCGAGGTCGCCGGGGTCACCGTCACCGACCTGCTGGAACGCCCGCTCCCGGACGCCCCGGCACCCGAGGCGGACGGAGACCGGATCACGGTGCGCCTGCGTCCGTTCCAGCTGATGACGCTGCGGCTGCGGCGGGGGTGACGGCGCGCCGCCGTGCGGGACCCGGTGGGGACCGGCTCCCGCACGGCGGCGGCCGGGCGCAGAACGGCCCCGGCGTGCTCCAGGTCGTGTGGCCGAAGGCGTCGTCGCCGGCGATCGGGACGGTGAGGTCGCCGGCCATCAGGCCGTACCGGGCCGCGCCGCGCTCCCGGCCGGGCCGGGCGCGGCACCGGCCGGGAGCGCGGCGGTCAGTCGCGCCAGGGCGCTGCGTACGCTCCGCGGGGGAAACCCCTCGTGCACCGGGTGCGCTCTCACCTGAACAGCGGCGGGGGCACGCCGGCCCCCCCCCGGCGGACCGTCGTCCGGCGAACGCTTCGACTCTCACGAATGGAACGTCTCCGTCGCGCCGGACGGGACCTCCAGCCGGTCGCGCAGCCACTGCTCCACTCCTCCCACGTGCGCGGCCGCCGCCGCGCGGGCCGCCTCCGGGTCGCGGGCGGCCAGGGCGCGGTGGATGGCGGCGTGCTCGCGGCGGGTGCGGGCGAAGGCGTCCTCCTCCTGGCGGCCGCGCCGGACGCGGGCGCGGAAGGTGCGGGAGGACAGGCTCTCCAGGAGCGCGGCCATCGTCTCGTTGCCGGCGGCGGCCGCGATCTCCCGGTGGAAGGCCAGGTCGTGGGCGAGAATCTCCTCCGGGTCGTCGGTGGCGTCCATCGCCGTCAGATGCCGTTCGACCTCGGCCAGCCGCTCCGGGGTGATCCGGGCGGCGGCCAGCGCCGCCGCCGCCGACTCCAGCACCCGGCGCACCTCCAGCAGCTCCGCCAGGCGCGGGCCCGGGGACAGGCCGGCCACGACGCCGAAGGTCTCCAGCAGGTCCCCGGCCCGCAGCCGCGTGACGTAGACGCCCGAGCCGTGCCGGGCCTCCAGCACGCCCAGCGCGGTCAGCGCGCGGATCGCCTCGCGCATCGAGCTGCGGGAGATGCCGAGCCGGGCGGCCAGGTCGCGCTCGGTGGGCAGCCGCTGGCCCGGCTCCAGCAGCCCTTCGGCGATCATCGCCTTGATCCGCTCGATCGCCCGCTGCGTCACGGTGCCCTTCCGCGGGGCCGTCTCCTCCACGCCGCTCCTCCAACTCCCCGGGTTCGGCGCAGTCTAGCGAGGGGAGTGGTCGGACCAGTGGCGTCCGCGCGGCGGAAAAAACCCGTCCGGAGGGTGTTCCGGTGAGGAGTGGTCTGATAAATATGCGAGCGTCTGCCCGACCACGCCCTTCGAGGAGCCGCCAGATGCCCGGCAGAACGGCCCGCGTCACCGCGGTGGACACCTACGACATCCGGTTCCCCACCTCCCGCGGACTCGACGGCTCCGACGCGATGAACCCGGACCCCGACTACTCGGCCGCGTACGTCGTCCTGCGCACCGACGCCGAGGGCGGGCCGGAGGGGCACGGCTTCGCCTTCACCATCGGGCGGGGCAACGAGGTCCAGGTCGCCGCGATCCACGCGCTGCGCCACCACGTGGTGGGACGCTCCGTCGAGGAGGTGTGCGCCGACCCCGGAACGCTCTACCGGGACCTGGTCGGCGACAGCCAGCTGCGCTGGCTCGGGCCCGAGAAGGGCGTGCTGCACATGGCGATCGGCGCGGTCGTCAACGCCGTGTGGGACCTGGCGGCCAAACGGGCGGGCAAGCCCCTGTGGCGGCTGCTCGCCGAGGCCGAGCCCGAGTGGCTGGTCGGCCAGGTCGACTTCCGCCACCTCACCGACGCCCTCACCCCCGGCGAGGCGCTGGACCTCCTGCGCCGGGGGCGGCGGGGCGCCGCCGAGCGCACGGCCCGGCTCCTGGAGGGCGGCTACCCCGCCTACACCACGTCCCCCGGCTGGCTCGGCTACGACGACGACAAGCTCACGCGGCTCGCCGCCCGGGCCGTCGCCGACGGCTTCCGGCAGATCAAGCTGAAGGTGGGCGCCGACCTCGACGACGACGTCCGGCGCTGCCGCGTCGCCCGGTCGGCCGTCGGCCCGGACGTCCGCATGGCCGTCGACGCCAACCAGCGCTGGGACGTCGCCGAGGCGATCCGCTGGACCAGGGCGCTGGCCGAGTTCGGCCCGTACTGGGTCGAGGAGCCCACCAGCCCCGACGACGTGCTCGGCCACGCGGCGATCCGCCGGGCCGTGGCGCCGGTCAAGGTGGCCACCGGCGAGCACGTCCCCAACCGGATCGTCTTCAAACAGCTCCTCCAGGCCGACGCCGTCGACATCGTGCAGATCGACGCGGCCCGCGTCGGCGGCGTCAACGAGAACCTCGCCGTCCTGCTGCTCGCGGCCCGGTACGGCGTGCCGGTCTGCCCGCACGCGGGCGGCGTCGGACTGTGCGAACTGGTCCAGCACCTGTCGATGTTCGACTACGTGGCCCTCTCCGGCACCACCGAGGACCGCGTCATCGAGTACGTCGACCACCTGCACGAGCACTTCCTCGACCCGGTGGTGATCCGCGAGGGCCACTACACGGCACCCACCGCGCCGGGCTTCTCGGCGGCCATGCGGCCCGAGTCGATCGCCCGCTACACCTACCCCGGCGGCGCCTTCTGGGCCGCCGACCCCGGCGGGACGAGGAACACGGCGGAGGACCGGGCACGGGACGGGACGAGGGAACGGGACGGGACGGCGAGCGAGACGGCGAAGGGGCGGGCGGTATGAACGACTTCGAAGGCCTCAGGGCCCTGGTGACGGGCGGCGCCTCCGGCATCGGCCGGGCCACCGCGGAACTGCTGGCCGAGCGGGGCGCGGCGGTCGCCGTCCTCGACCTGGACCCGTCGTCCGTCGGCGAGCCCCTCCTCGCCCACCGCGCCGACGTCGCCGACGACGCCTCCGTGCGCGCGGCCGTGGCGGCCGCCGTCGCCGGCCTCGGCGGTCTCGACGTGCTGGTGAACAACGCGGGCATCGGCGCCCGGGGCACCGTCGAGGACAACCCCGACGACGAGTGGCACCGCGTCTTCGACGTCAACGTCGTCGGCATGGTCCGCACCGCCCGCGCCTGCCTGCCGCACCTGCGCGCCTCCCGGCACGCGGCCGTCGTCAACACCTGCTCGATCGCCGCCACCGCGGGCCTGCCGCAGCGCGCCCTGTACAGCGCGACCAAGGGGGCCGTGCACGCGCTGACCCTGGCCATGGCCGCCGACCACGTCCGCGAGGGCATCCGCGTCAACTGCGTCAACCCCGGCACCGTCGACACGCCGTGGGTCGGCCGGCTGCTGGACGCCGCCGCCGACCCGGCCGCCGAACGCGCCGCGCTCCAGGCCCGCCAGCCCCTGGGCCGGCTCGTCACCGCCGCCGAGGTCGCGGGTGCCATCGCCTACCTGGCGAGCCCCCTGTCCGGGGCCACCACCGGCACGGCCCTCGCCGTCGACGGCGGCATGCAGGGCCTGCGCCTGCGGCCGGAGGCCGGCCGGTGAACCGGCTCGGCGGGAGCGACGTCGAGGTCACCGGACTGGCCTTCGGCGCCGCCGGCATCGGCAACCTCTACACACCGGTCGGCGAGGAGCAGGCGTACGAGGCGGTGGCCGCCGCCTGGCAGCGGGGCATCCGCTACTTTGACACCGCGCCGCACTACGGCCTCGGCCTGTCCGAGCGCCGCCTCGGCGCGGCCCTGCGCGAACGCCCCCGCGACGCGTACACGGTCTCCACCAAGGTCGGCCGCCGCCTCGAACCTTCGGGAACCGGCGGTGACGACCTCGCGCACGGCTTCGCCGTGCCCGCCACCCACCGCCGCGTGTGGGACTTCAGCGCCGACGGCGTCCGCCGCACCCTGGAGGCCAGCCTGGAGCGGCTGGGCCTGGACCGCGTGGACGTGGTCTACCTCCACGACCCCGACGAGCACGCCGAGGAGGCCTTCCGGGAGGGCTACCCGGCGCTGGAGAAGCTGCGCTCCGAGGGCGTGGTCGGCGCGATCGGCGCGGGCATGAACCAGGCCGGGATGCTCACCCGCTTCGTCCGCGACACCGACGTCGACGTGGTGCTGTGCGCGGGCCGGTACACGCTGCTCGACCAGCGGGCCCTGGCCGAACTGCTGCCGGCGGCGCTGGAGCGCGGCGTCTCCGTCGTCATCGGCGGCGCCTTCAACTCCGGCCTGCTCGCGGACCCGAGACCGGGAGCGACGTACAACTACCAGACCGCCTCCCCCGAGCTGCTGGACCGCGCGTTGCGGCTGAAGGCCGTCGCCGACCGCCACGGCACCACCCTGCGCGCCGCCGCGCTGGCCTTCTGCGCCGCCCACCCGGCCGTCGCGAGCGTCCTGGTCGGCGCCCGGTCGGCGCACGAGGTCCGCGACTGCGCCCACCAGTTCGCGGCCCCCGTGCCCGCCGCCTTCTGGCAGGAGCTGCGCGCCACCGGCCTGCTGCCGCCCGAGGCGCCCGTGCCGGCCGGCCCGCGGGAAGCGCCGTGACCGTCGACGCGCACCACCACGTGTGGGACCTGTCCGTCCGGGACCAGGACTGGATCACCGGGCCCGGACTCCGGCCGCTCCGGCGGAACTTCGGCGTCACCGATCTCGAACCCCTGGCCCGGGCGGCCGGAGTCGACCGCACCGTCCTCGTGCAGACGGTCACCGTGCCCGAGGAGACCCCGGAACTCCTCGCCCTGGCGGCGCAGCACGAGCTGATCGCGGGCGTCGTCGGCTGGACCGACCTCACCCGCCCGGACGTGGCCGAGGAACTGGCCCGGCTCCGCGAACTCCCCGGCGGACGGTACCTGAAGGGCATCCGCCACCAGGTCCAGAACGAGCCCGACCCCGAGTGGCTGCTGCGCGCGGACGTACGGCGCGGACTGGCCGCCGTCGCCGCCGCGGGCCTGGTCTACGACCTGGTGGTGCTGCCGCACCAGCTGCCCGCCTGCGCCGGGGCGGCGGCCGCCCTGCCCGGCCTGGTCTTCGTCCTCGACCACGCGGGCAAACCGCCCGTCGCCTCGGGCGCCCTCGAACCCTGGGCGTCCGGCCTGCGCGCCCTGGCCGCCCTGCCCAACACCATCTGCAAGCTCTCCGGCCTGGTCACCGAGGCCGGTCCCGCCGCCTGGACCGTCGCCGGCCTGCGCCCGTACGCCGACGTCGTCCTGGACGCCTTCGGGCCGGGCCGGCTGATGTTCGGCTCGGACTGGCCGGTGTGCACCCTGGCGGCGACGTACGGGGAGGTCCTCGACGCGGCACGGCGGCTGATCGGCGCACCCGGGCACGGACAGGTCCTCGAGGCCACCGCCACCCGCGTCTACGGCCTGTGAACCGTGCCGGGCGGCCGGGCTCGCGGGCGGCGGATCATGCCGGGCGGCCGGGGCCGTGGCCGGTGGGCCGTCCCGGCCGGGCCCACGGCCGGCGGGCCACCCCGGCCAGCCGCGTCGGCGGCAGATACTCCCGCACATACGTGCGCTCCCAGCACGCGCCCGTCGCCCGCAGCTCCCGCCAGCTCGTGTAGCGGTAGCGGAACAGGCGGGCGCGGACGTAGCGCGGCGGCGCGTCCGGCGGGAACGGCGAGCGGCGCAGCAGCCTGAGCGTGTCGCGGTCGTTCTCCAGCAGCCGTTCCACCAGCGCGCCGAACCACGGCCCGGCGTACGCCGGTGACAGCGCGGCGAACCACATCAGCCAGTCGAGCCGCAGGTGGTACGGGGCGAACTGGCGCGGCCAGCGCCGCGGATCACCGGGCTTGCCCCGGAACTCGTACTCCCGCCAGTCCGCGTCCTCCCGCGGCGACTCGTCGGCGGTGCCCTCGATCACCACCTCGTAGCGGACCCGGCTGACGCTGCCGAACGCGCCGTAGGTGTTGACCAGGTGCAGCGGGTCGAAGGAGCGGTTCATGACCTGGCGGCGGGAGAGCAGGTTGCGCACCGGGCGGTAGCTCAGCCCCAGCAGCAGGGCGCAGACCGCCAGGACCACGCTCTCGTACCAGAGCGGGGCGCCCGGCACCGGCGGCGGATCGGCCGGGAACCGGACGGCCGACAGGGCGAGCACGATGGTGATCCAGTTCAGCCAGGAGAAGTTGCCCGACAGCACCAGCCACAGCTGAGTGACGATCATCAGGGACGCGGCGGCCGTGGCGACCGGCTGCGGGGTGAACAGCAGGAAGGGCACCACGAGCTGGGTGACGTGGTTCGCCGCCACCTCCACCCGGTGCAGGGGCCGCGGCAGGTGGTGGAAGAACCAGCTCAGCGGGCCCGGCATCGGCTGGGTCTCGTGGTGGTGGTCCAGGCAGGTCAGCTTCCGCCAGCACTCGTCGCCGCGCAGCTTGATCAGCCCCGCGCCGAACTCGACCCGGAACAGGATCCAGCGCAGCAGGAACAGCACCACCACCGGCGGCGCCACCTCGTCGTTGCCGAGGAACACCGCCAGGAAGCCGACCTCCAGCAGCAGCGACTCCCAGCCGAACGCGTACCAGGTCTGCCCCACGTTGACGATCGACAGGTACAGCGCCCAGGGCACCAGCCACAGCAGCATGGCGCCCCACAGCGGCAGCAGCGAGTCCAGCCCCGCGACCAGGGCCGCCGACACCGCGCAGCCCGCCCAGGCGCTCCACGCGAAGAAACGGTCGGAGTAGTGCAGCTGGAACAGGCTCGGCGCCCGCCGGAACGGCACCCGTTCCACGAAGCGCGGCACCGGCAGCATGCCGCGCTCCCCGATCAGCGCGCGGAACTGCAGGGCCGCCGTCAGGAACGCGACCAGGTACACGCAGGCCAGCGCCCGCTGGAAGACCAGCCGGCTCAGCCAGTAGTCCGGTGCGGTGAACCATTCCACGGCCGCGCTCCTTCCTCCGTCCGCTCCCCGTCCGCTCCCCGCCCGTGCCGGGCGGCCCGCCCGCCCCCGGTGTCACCGTCCGTGTGCGATCGTTCCGTTTGCGCGCTCCCCGCACGTGAAGCAGACAATAGGGACGAGCAGGCAACAGTGACGAATCGCCCGCCGTGGGGCGGGAGTGCCGAGATGAGGCGGGAGAACGAGGTGCGGACCTCCACCGGAACCTTCGTCACGGCCCGCGCGCTCCCCGCGGCGCGCCGCGCCGTCACCGGGTGCGGCGGTGACGCCGGGGGCCGCGGGAGGGGCCGCGCGGGCGGGCGGCTCCGCCGCCGGCCGGTCGCCTGCCGGGGGCCGGGCCTCTTCACGGACTCCACGGTCATCCCGGCGGCTACCCCGTCCCCGGCCGGCCGAACGCCGCAGGCGCCCCCGCCGGACGCCCCCGGCCTGCCGGACGGCCGGCCGGGCCCGGACGGCCGGGGGAGCGGCGGCGTCCCCGGCAGCCCCGCGGACGTCTCCGGCGGCTGACCACGGCCCGCCGGGGCCGCGCCTCCGCGGCGCACCGGCGGCGGAGCCGGGGCGGGGATCCGGGAATCCGAGGGGTTCCGGGAAGCCGAGGACCCGCGGGGAGCCCAGGGCCTTCAAGAATTCCAAGACTCGAAGAATCGGACGAATGCTGGCAAGGTGGGGCCATGGCTGATCGGGGAGCTAGCGCCCTGTCACCCCCGGACGACTGGCCCGCCCACCCGGACCCGATCCTGGCGCTGAACCGCATGGGCAGCTTCGACTGGGACCTGGACACCGGTCTGTTCCACATGGACCCCCGGGCCCACGAGGTGTTCGACCTGCGTCCCGAGGAGTACGACGGCCGCCCCGAGAGCCTCGCGGCGCGCGTCCCCCGCGCGGAGGGCCACCGCCTGGACACCCTGATCGCCCAGGCCATGAAGGACGGCAGCGAGAACTACGGCGCCTACTTCCGCATCCGCCGCCGCGACGGCACCCTGCGGTGGACCCACACCCAGGGCTACATCCGGCGCGACGAGACCGGCCGCCCCCGCCGGATCATCGGCATCGTCCGCGACGCCACCCAGGAGCTCGGCGACATCGAGGCCCGCCGCGAGCAGGCCGCCCAGGACGAGGCCCGCCGCCGGCAGACCAACGTCGTCCAGATCACCACGGCCGCCCTCGCCCACGCCCGCACCGTGGACGACGTCATCGACGTCCTGAAGGACACCCACGGCCTCACCCGGCTGGGCGCCACCAGCCTCGTCATGGGCCTGGTCGAGGCCGACCGCATCCGGCTCGTCTCCGACGGCCCCGACGACAGATTCGCCCCCGGCACCCGCATCACCCGGATCGACGAGCCCTACCCGATGAGCGAGGTGGTACGGACCCTCAGCCCGCGCTTCATCGAGTCACCGGAGGAGTTCGCCGAGTGCTACCCGATCCTGTGGCCGCACCTGGCCGACCTGAGGATCACCTCGGCCGCCTATCTGCCGCTGATCGCCCAGGCCCGGCCGATCGGCGCGATGGGCCTGCTCTACAGCGACCGGTACGGCTTCTCGCCCGAGGACCGCAACGTGCTCGTGGCGCTCGGCAGCAGCATCGCGCAGAGCCTGCAGCGGGCCATGCTCTACGAACAGGAGATGGACCTCGCGCAGGGACTGCAGCAGGCCATGCTGCCGCGCACCATCCCGAGCGTGCCCGGCGCCGACATCGCCGTCCGCTACCGTGGGGCCACCATCGGCGGTTCCCTCGGCCGGGAGATCGGCGGCGACTGGTACGACCTGATCCCGCTGCCCGGCGGCCGCGTCGGCGCCGTCATCGGCGACGTCCAGGGCCACGACACGCACGCCGCCGCCGTCATGGGCCAGCTGCGCATCGTGCTGCGCGCCTACGCCGCCGAGGGCCACACCCCCGCGACCGTGATGGCCCGCGCCTCCGTCTTCCTCCACGAACTCGACACCGACCGCTTCGCGACCTGCCTGTACGCGGAGGCCGACCTGTCCACCGGAGTGGTCCAGATGGTCCGGGCCGGGCACGTCGACCCGCTGCTGCGGCACGCCGACGGCAGCTGCCACCGGGTCCCCGTCGAGGGCGGGCTGCCGCTCGGCCTGTCCGCCGAGTTCGGGCGGCTCGCCTATCCGGTCGGCACCCTGGAACTCGACCCCGGCAGCACCCTGCTGCTGTGCACCGACGGCCTGGTCGAACAGCCCGGCGCCGACCTCGACGACGGCATGTGCGCCCTGACCGCGCTGGTCGCCACCGGCCCCGACGACGTGCGGAACCTCGCCGACCGCCTCATCGACGTCGCCGAGGAGCGCGGCGTGGAAGACGACGTGGCGCTGCTCCTGCTGCGCCGCCGCGCCCTGGACACCCCTCGCTCCGGTGGCCGGGTCCGGCAGCACGTGGCGCCCGGCGACCCCGAGGCCCTCGCCGAGGCCCGCCGCATGATCCGCGCCGCCGTCGGCGCCTGGGGCGCCGGGGAGCTGGCCGACGAGATCGAGCTGGCCGCCGACGAGCTGGTCACCAACGTCCTGATGCACACCGAGGGCTCCGCGATCGTCACCCTCAGGCTCCTCACCGGCGCCGACCGGCGGCTGCGCGTCGAGGTCGAGGACTCCTCCAGCGCGCTGCCGCGCCCCCGGGAGGCGGGCGACTCCGGTGTCTCGGGGCGCGGCCTGCTCCTGGTGGAGCGGCTCGCCGACGCCTGGGGCGTGGAGGCGCGCGGCGGCGGCAAGGCCGTGTGGTGCGAGTTCGTGGTCCGGCACCGCGAGTGACCCCGTGGCCCCGCGGAGGTGCGCCGCATCCCCCGGGCCGGGGCGGTCCCGACCCGCGCAGGCCGCCCCGGGAGAGGTCCGGGACGGGCCGGCCGGGGCCGGGAACAGGCGGAACCGGCTCCGCGCACGGACGGGCGCGGAGCCTAGAACAGATGGATGGCGAGGTGCCCGAGCGGCAGTCCCAGCTGCCATGCCGGCGTCCACACCTTCGGCCCCTCGTCCTCGCCGGTCACCGCGGTGCCGCGCGGCACCGCGTCCAGGTCGGGGGCGAGCAGTTCGGTCTCCCGCAGCCAGCGCCAGGCCGCCTCCGCCAGCTCCAGGTCCGGCGCGGGCCGGCCGGAGGCCGCGGCGTCGGCGGCGGCCTCGGCCAGGCGTTCGCGCACCCACTCCTGCCACGGCTGGTCGTAGGCGGTCAGCGACAGCCAGGTCTCCAGCCGGGAGACGACCTGGACGCCGGACAGCTCGCCGTCGGTGTCGGAGAGGAAGACGGTCAGCGCCAGCGCGTCCCGCCCCGCGCGGAACTCGAAGGACGTGGGCGGCATCAGGTCGCCGGACCGCAGCAGTTCGTCGGCGATGTACTCGGCGTACAGCCACGCCATGGGGACGGTCAGTTCACCGCCGCCGGCGCCGTCCGTGCTCTCGTGACCTCTGTGCTGCATTCCTTCCTGCCTTCCTCCGGTGCGTGCGCGTCGCCCGCCCCGGGCCCCGGGTCCTGCGACAGGCCCCGTCCGGAACACGGATGAGGACAGCCGATTACCCGGCCGGGGTCCTCGGCAAGGCGCTTTACGGAGGTTTGACTCGGCCGTTGGTTTCACCGCAGGTCCGGGGCGTATCCGGGCAGCACCCGGCGCAGGGCGCGCAGCGCGTAGTACGCGCGGGACTTCACGGTACCGGGCGGGATTCCGAGCGCTGCCGCGGCTTCCGCCACACTCGCCCCCTGGAAGTACACGAGCACCAGGACTTCACGGTGTTCCGGAGTGAGTGTCTTCACAGCCTTCCGCACGTCGAGCGTGGCGACCGCCCGCTCGGCGTGGTCGGCGATCACCCGGGCGTTCTCCAGGACCGCGTCGCCGACCTCCGCGGGCCGGGCCCGCCGGGCCCGCCGCGCGTCGATCGCGAGCCGCCGGCCCACGGTGAGCAGCCAGGGCCGTACGGAGTCGAAGTCGTCGGCGCGCAGCGCCTCGGGGTGCTGCCAGGCGCGGACGAGGGTCTCCTGCACGAGGTCCTCGGCGCGCTGCCGGTCGCCGTCGCAGAGCCGCAGCAGCAGCGCGAAGAGCGGCCGGCCGTGCTCCCGCTGCAGTGCGGCGAGCTCGTGCTCGGCGATCGTCCCGCTCGTCCTGTTCGTCCCGCTGGTGAGGGTGGTTCCGGCCGTCATGGGCGTATGGCATCGCAGGGGGCCGCCGGGGGACAGAGCGCGCACACGGGTGTGCGACGGACGGTCGATCGCGTCGACGAACGGTTCGACGAACGGTCGGGGCGTGCCGGGCGTGTCCGCCGGACGGACCAAGGGGCGTGTCGGAGCCGGGCGGGGCCGCCGGTGACTCCTTACCTATCCCTGTGCCTTTTGTGTGCAAATATGATCGCAATGGGGTGAGCGGATGTTCACGCGCAGTCGACAGGTGGCCCTGGTCCTGACCGTCCTCCTCACCGCGGGCGCCGCCTGCCAGGCCCGCGACCACCGCCCGCCCGGCCGCCCGGCCCCGCCGGCCGCGCCGGCCGCGCGCCCCGGGAGCTTCACCCTGGTCGCCTCCGGTGACGTCCTGCCGCACCTCCCGGTCATCGAACGGGCGCGCTTCGACGCGGGCGGCACCGGCCACGACTTCCGCCCGATGCTCGCCGGCGCCGCGTCCGTCGTCTCCCGCGCTGATCTCGCGCTGTGCCACATGGAGACCGTGTACGGAGCGGACGGCGACTACGGCGGCTACCCCAGCTTCAAGTCCCCGCCCGAGGTGGCGGAGGGCCTGGCGGCCACCGGCTACGACGGCTGCTCCACGGCCTCCAACCACAGCCTCGACGACGGCGCCGAGGGCATCGGCCGCACCCTCGACGCCCTCGACCGGGCGGGCGTCCGGCACGCCGGGACGGCGCGCACCGAGGAGGAGGCGCGTGCCGTCACCCTCCTGCGCGCGGGCGCCGCCCAGGTCGCCCACCTCGCCTACACCTACGGCACGAACGGCCTGCCCCTGCCGCCGGGGCGGCCCTGGGCCGTCAACCTCATCGACGAGAACCGGATCCTCGCGGACGCCCGCGCCGCGCGCCGGGCGGGCGCCGACGTGGTCGTCGTCTCCCTGCACTGGGGCACCGAGTGGCGGGACGACCCCGACGAGCAGCAGCTGGCGCTGGCCCGCCGGCTCACCGCCGCGAACACCGGCGGCCGCCCCGACGTCGACCTGATCCTCGGCACCCACGCCCATGTGCCGCAGCCGTACGAGAAGGTCAACGGCACCTGGGTGATCTACGGGATGGGCGACCAGATCGCCGGCGAGATGACCAATCACCAGAAGGTCCCGGACCCGCGCGGCAACCAGTCCACGATCGGCCGCTTCACCTTCGCCCCGCCCGCCCGGGCGGGCGGCCGCTGGGAGGTGACCCGGGCCGAGTTCGTCCCGCAGCTGTTCGACGTCGACGCCGGCCGCGTGGTGAACCTCAACCGGGCGCTCGCCGAGGGCGCCGACGTGCGCGGCGTGCGCGACCGGATCCGGGACGTGGTGCTCAGCCGGGGCGCGGCGCGGGACGGGCTGGTGATGGGGGAGTGACCCCGGCCGGGGGCCGGCCGGTCCGCGTCGGCGTGGCCGAGGAGCTCCGGCGCCCCGCCGGGCGCCCGGAGGCGGGCCGTCACCTCCGCGCCCGCCGGATCGCCGCCGTTCGCCCGGCACCGTGCGCTCACCGGGCGAGGACGGCGGCACCGCCGGCGGGACGCGGCCGGCGGGAAGGCCGGGGGAGGGCCGGGAGGGGACCCGGCCCTCCCCGCGCGGGCCACGCGATCACGCCGCCGGTCCCCGGGCCCTCTCCCGCCTCGCCAGCACCGACCTCCGGTAGCCGTACGCGAAGTAGACCACCAGGCCGAGCGCGAACCACACCGCGAACCGGGCCCAGGTCTGCCACTGCAGGAACGTGATCAGCCAGATCGAGAAGACGACCCCCACCGCGGGCACGACCGGCATCCACGGCGTGCGGAAGGAGCGCGGCAGGTCGGGCTGCCGGTAACGCAGCACGATCACCGCCGCGCACACCACCACGAACGCCAGCAGGATGCCGATGTTGGTCAGCTCGGCCGCCTCGCCAATGGGCAGGAACCCGGCGATGGCGGCCGACGCGAACCCGACGATCCACGTCACCCGCGTCGGCACGTGCCGCGTCGGGTGCGTCCTGGCGAACCAGGCGGGCAGCAGGCCGTCCCGCGACATGGCGAACCAGACCCGGGTGACGCCCAGCATGAACGTGAACATCACCGTGAGGATGCCGATGATCGCGCCCACCGCGATCACGTTCGCCAGCCCGCTCAGCCCCACCGACTCGAACGCCGTGGAGAACCCGCTCTCCTTGTCGATCTCCGAGTAGTGCTGCATGCCGGTCAGCACCAGGCAGGCCGCCACGTACAGGACCATCGAGATCGCCAGCGAGTAGAGGATCGCCTTCGGCATGTGCCGCTGCGCGTCCTTCGACTCCTCGGCCGCCGTCGACATCGCGTCGTAGCCGAAGACCGCGAAGAACACCGTCGCCGCGCCGGTGAGTGCCCCGCCCACGCCGTACGGGAAGAACGGGTTGTAGTGGGCGGTGTCGATGTGGAAGACGCCGACCGCGATCACCAGCAGCACGACCAGGACCTTCAGCGCGACCACGGCCGTCTCGAACCGGGCCGCGTTCCTGATCCCCAGGGTCAGCAGGTAGGCGATGAGCAGGCACAGCAGCGCGGCGAACAGGTCGACCCGGTGCCCGGCGCCGGTACCGGGCGCGCCCAGCATCCAGGCCGGCAGGTCGGCGCCCAGCTCGCCGAGGAGGAAGCTGAAGTAGCCGGAGATGCCGATGGCGACCACCGCCACGATCGCCGTGTACTCCAGCAGCAGGTCCCAGCCGATGAACCAGCCCGCGAGCTCGCCGAGCACGGCGTAGCCGTACGTGTAGGCCGAGCCCGCCTTCGGGATGAGACCGGCGAACTCGGCGTACGACAGCGCGGCCGCGGCGCTCGCGACGCCCGCGACGAGGAAGGAGACGAGGACCGCGGGCCCCGCCGTCCCGTTGGCCACGGTCCCGGCCAGGGTGAAGATGCCCGCGCCGATGATGCCGCCGACGCCGATCGCGGTCAGCTGCCACAGGCCGAGGGAGCGCTCCAGCCGCGTGCCCTCGCCGACTTCCGTCTCCTCGATGTACTCGATCGGTTTGCGGCGGAGAATCCCCTCGCCCGCCCGGAGCCCGGCCATACGCCTCACCTCTTCGCGAACGGCAAACGGCTGATGGCAGGAACAGGATGACTCAGGGACACCGGTGACGGAAGACACCACGCACACGCCGGCGAAGGCCATGGCGGGAGAGCGTCCGTCCGGACCGGGGTCCGGTCACGGAACCACCGTCACCGGCCAGCGCCCCGCCTTCACCAGCCGGATCGCCACGGAGCCGACGATCCGGTGGCCGGCCTGTTCGGAGGCGCCCACGACCACGGCGTCCGCCTTCAGCTCGTCGGCCGCCCGCACCAGCCCGGTGTAGGGGTCGCCGCGGAACGTGTGGAACTCCCAGCGCACCTCGAAGAGCCCCTTCACCCGCTCGGCCGCCTCCCGGATCTGCGCCACCAGGTCCTCGGCGATCGCGTCCGTCGCCTCGGCCACCGGCGCCCCGAGCACCGCGCCCGCCGCCGACACCGGCTGCACGTAGACCACGGCGAGCAGCGCGCGCTGCCGCCGGGCCAGGCCGCCGGCGTAGGCCGCCGCGCGGAGCGAGGAGTCGGAGCCGTCCACCCCGACCACGATCACCTTCGGTCCGTCGGTGCCGCGTTCGAAACGAGGCACGTGCTGTTCCGTCACACCGGCGAGGCTATCGGAGCCCGGTGTTCCGGCCGCCGCGCGGGGCCGCCCGGCGGAACGCCACCGTGAGCGCCGGCCGGAAAGGGGCACTCGGGGAACGGACGGCGGCCCGCACCCCCGTGAGTGCCCGCCGTCACCGCGGCCTCGGTCCCGCCGGAGGGGACGGGGCCGAGGCCGCCGACCCCCCTTTCCGGCGCACCGGACTGACAGGGCGTCAGGTGCCGTCGCGGACCCGGACGAACTGGTCCGGGCGAGTGCATTCATGCCGCCACTCCGGTGCTGTGCGGGTGCGTCGGCCTTCCACCGGGCGACTGATGAGTCATGCAGAAACCTCAGTTGCTCACGCGGCGCCGGGTGTTGCTCGCCGGCGCCGCCGCCGTGGGGGCCGCCGGTACGGCCGGAGTGCTCGCGGCCGGCCTGGGGGAGGAGCCGGTACGGCCGACCACGCCGGCGGCGGGCCCCCGCGCGCGGCACGCGTTCGACCCCTCCGCCTACCGCCTCCAGCCCCTGACCGGCTACGGCCCGCCGGGCACCGAACCCCGCCGGCTCCTGGTGCGGCGCGAGCCGCTGCTGCGCGTGCCCGGACGCGGCCGCACCATGGTGCTGACCTTCGACGACGGCCCCGACCCCCGCTACACCCCGGACATCCTGGACACCCTGGCCAAGTACGACGTGCGCGCGATGTTCTTCGTGTGCGGCGAGAAGGCGGCCGACCACGGCGACCTGCTGGCCCGGATGGCCGACGAGGGACACGTCGTCGGCAACCACACCTGGTCCCATCCCCTGCTGACACGCCTGAGACGGCGGCAGATCCGCTCCGAGATGGAACGCACCTGCGACATCATCGAGGAGACCTACGGCGAACGGCCCCTGTGGTTCCGCGCGCCCTACGGCGCCTGGAACCGCGCGGCCTTCCAGCTCGGCGCGGAACTGGGCATGGAACCGCTCGCCTGGACCGTCGACACCCTCGACTGGACCACGCCCGGCATCCGCACCATCGTCGACCGGGTCCACGACGGCGCCGCCCCCGGCGTCGTGGTGCTCTCGCACGACGCCGGGGGCGACCGCTCCCAGAGCGTCCGGGCGCTGCGCGTCTATCTGCCGCACCTGCTGGACTCCGGCTACCACATCACCGCGCCCCGGTGGCACTTCGTGTGAAAAGGCCCGTGCCCGCCCGGCCGGGGAACGCTCAGCGGACCTCGACCAGGCGGGCGAACACGACGACATTCCCCTCGTAGCCGTTCTGCTTCGAAAAACCGCCGCCGCAGGTGATGACCCGCAGTTCGGGGGCGCCCTTCGAGCTGTAGACACGGTCGCCGGGGAAGTTGTTCTTCTCGAAGACCTCGATGCCGTAGATCTCGAAAACCGCCGTCTTTCCGTCCTTGCGGACGATCTCGACGCGGTTTCCCTGTTTCAGGGCCCCCAGTCCGTAGAACACGGCGGGGCCCTGCTTGTTGTCGACATGGCCGACGACGACGGAGGTCCCCTTTTCGCCGGGGGACACCGACCCGGTGAACCAGCCCGCCAGATTGGGGTCCTCCGGCGGCGGCGCGTCCACCCAGCCGGCGGCGTCCAGCCCGACCGGCATCATCGGCGCGTCGACCTGGATCGCGGGAATCCTCACCCGGTCGGGGAGGGAGTACGGCAGCGGCTGCAGGCCCTCGGGGACGCTGACACCGGACACGCGGCCGCCCGCCGACGACGCCGACGCCGGCTGGGGCGGGCCCACGTCGAACTCCCCCGAACCATTCCGAACGAGTGCCAGACCGGTCAGCAGAACAAGCGCTATCACGCCCCATGGAGCGCGCTTGCGAGGCCGCTCCTCCTCTTCGGCCAACTCGGACGCATACATTCGCCATCCCCTCTCGACACGGCCGTCGCCGTGTCGTTTCGCGCCTACGGAAAAGCTAGACGCCGGACATCCGGGCGGCGACGGGGCGGGTGCGAACGGGTGGCGTCCGAACCTTTTGGTGAGCCATCCGAGTTGCCGCGCGCAGGAATTTTCCAACGGTCGGTGACCTGCGGCGATATCCACACGTGCCGACTTCCCCGGGTGTGTCCTCTCACCAGGACGGACCATTCCCGAAATGCGGCCCCGCGCACGGCAACTGAGGGTCTTGCTGGGAGACGCTTTCTCGCCGATCGACCGGGGACGGGTCCCGGGGCGTCTTCCGCGGAGGATCACATGCGCAGCACTCGTGCCCTGGCAGCCGCCGGCGCCGCGGTCGCCGTCCTCGGACTCGCCGCCCCCACGGCCGCCGCGTGGGACAGCCCCAGCAACATCGTCGCCCTCCCCAGCGTCATCGCCCGCGGCGGCCAGCTGACCGTCACCGTCGACGGCTGCCGCAACGGCGGCACCGCGACCTCCAACGCCTTCCCGGCGACGAGGCTCACGCCCCTCCACGGTGCCAGCGAGACGGCGAGGGGCACCGCCACGATCAACGCCAACGCCCGCCCGGGGGCGTACGACATCACCGTCACCTGCGACGGCAGGACCCTGACCCGCCCGGCCGCCTTCACCGTCCTCGGCGGGGTCCGCGGCGGGGTCGGCGGCGGCACCGTCAGCGGAGCGACCCCGGCCGACATCGCCATCGGCGGCGGGCTCGTGGCCGCGGCCGTCGCCGGCGGTGGCCTGTTCTGGATGCGCCGCCGGGCCGAGAGGCAGGTCTGACCCCGGCCCTCCTCGGAGTTCGGCGACCGCGCGTCACCGGGCCTTCGCACCGGATTCCGCGACCGGGGCGAGGGCCCGCGCGCGTCGGCGGCGCGTGCCGCCGGACGCCGTCCTCGCCGGGCGCACGGCGCGACAGGCGGTACGCCGTGCCGAGCGAACCCAGGACGAGGAGGAGGCCGGGACCGGTCTCCCGCGGGCCGGGACCGGCGACGGCGCCGCCACCGGCGTGCGCGCCCTTGTCGCGCGGCGGGACGGGGCGGCCCTCCAGGGCCGCGTGGTGCGTGGATTCCTCGTGCGGGACACGCGCGCGCCGGCGCGATCGGGGTCACACGGACGGGGCGACCGCGTGGGCCGCTCGGGGGCGCCGTTCCCCCCCCCGGCCGGACGGCGCCGCTCCCGCGACCGGGGGACGCCGCCCGGCGGGCGCCCTCCCGGCCCCGGCCGGCCGCCGGTTCCTCACCCGCGGCCGTCAGCCCCGCACATGCGGGAACAGGTGCCGGAACGGCTCCACCGAGGCCGCGATGCCGCGGCTGTAGGGCGCGTCGAAGTCCCAGATCAGGAAGAGCAGGAAGGCGATCAGCGCGGAGAACAGCCCGGCCAGGACCAGTTCCCGCGCCGTACGCCGGATCTGCAGCGCGAACACCATCCCGACGGTCACCACGGCCCCGGTGACCAGGCCGAACCACACCACGCCCGGCATGGTCGCCCCGGTCGACTCCGCCCGCGCGCCGCGCGCCTGGTCGGCCGCGGTCACCTGGTCGAGGAGCGGCTGGTAGGCCTGGGCCTGGAAGTCCGTCCTCGGCTCGTAGTCGGTCACGTCCGCGCGGACGCGGTCGAGGAGTTCGGTGCCGCGCTCGGTGACCCGGCCGTGCTCGGCCATGGTCCTCCACTCGGTGGTGACGACGTGTTCGACGTAGGCGTCGACATCGTCCCGGACGCGGTCACGGACCTCGGGCGGGTAGACCCGGACCCGCTCCGAGATCTCGTGCAGCGCGGCGGCCTCGGCCCGGACGTGCTCCTGGGCGGCGCTGCGCGCCTCCCAGACACCGGCGATGGCCAGGCCCAGGACGATGGCGTACACCACACCGATCCACATCGTCATGTACTCGATGACGTCCGGGGTCTCGGACGGGTCCTCGTCGTCCGACGCCGTGCGGTGCCGTACCAGGGTGATGACGACCACCACGGCACAGGCGGCCAGCATCGCGAGGGTCAGAACAAGCCATTCCGGCAAGGGAAGCCTCCAGAGATCAGCGCGGGCGCAGCGCGGCGACGGCGATCACCGCGGGTGCCGTGATGAGCAGGACGAAGACGAGCGGCGACGGTGCGCCGCGCGCGGTCCGCCGGTGCGGCTGGGCGCGGTGGCGCGGATAGCGCACCGGGGACAGGGAGGGGCTCGGCGCGGGCGTCGCCGACGGTGCGGGTACGGGTGCGGGGGCCGGTGCGGGTGTGGGCGTGGGGCTGGGGCTGGGGCTGGGGACCGGCCGGGGCGGCGGCGCCGCCGGCCGGGGCGCGGGCGGCACCGGAACCGGGGGTTTCGGCCTTGCCGTGGGGCGCGGTTCCGGGGACGGCGGTGTGGGGGCGGGCGTGGGCGACGGCGGGGGCTTCGGGGGAGGGGGCTTCGGCGTGGGGACGGGCGGTGGAGGCGGTGCGGGGGCGGGCGGTGGAGGCGGTGTGGGCGTCGGGGGCGGTGGAGGCGGTGGAGGCGGTGGAGGCGGTGCGGGCGTCGGGGGCGGTGCGGGCGGTGTGGGCGTCGGGCACCGCGGGGGCGCGGGCCAGGGAAGACCCCCGGCGACCGCCACCGCCGTGGTGCCGCCCGGGCCGGTCGACGCGTACGCGCAGGCGTCGGCCACCGCCACGCCGGCCGGTGCGCCGGCGAGCGCCCAGGAGAGCGCCGTCAGGGCCAACACCCGCCCCGCGAAAGCGGATCGGGTCGGTTCGGGTGCATGCACGGCGGAGATCATGCGGCCTGGTGCACCCCGACACGCCCGAGTACGGGGCGGTTGCCCCGAAAGAGGGACGGCCGCCCGCGCACCCGTGCGAATACCGTCCGGCGGATCGCCGCCGACCCGCCGGACGGCGCGGGGCCGGAGGGGAAAGCGCGCGGCGGTCGAACACGACCGGCGCCCCCGTGCGTACCCGGTGTCGTGCGGTGGCGCAGCAGGACGCCGCGACACCCTTGCGATATCGGGGAGTCGACGATGAAGCCCTCCTGGCGGAGCGTCTCGCTCGCGGCGAGCGCCGCGGCGTCGCGCCGGCGCTGACGACGGCGTGCGGTCAGGACAGTCCGCCGACGGCGAGCCGGAACGTGGGCGCCACGGCCGGCGAGGGCGCCGACGGGACACTGCTCGGCGAGGTCGCCCGGCCCGGCGGCACCAGGCGGCGGACCATCGGCGGCCGGCCCACCGCTACGCCGAGGACGCCGAGGCCGGGGACGTCGAAGGCCGGGGCGTGGGCGGCAAGTGGTACGCGCTCGCCCCGACGGCGAGAAGGCGCAGGCGGACGACCCGCCCGGACTGTCCACCCGCGAGGACCCCGAGCTCGGCGCGATCGTCGTCGGCCGGAACGGCATGACGGTCCACCGCTTCCTGCAGGACGAGGCGTGGCCGGAACCGGTCCCCGCGTGCGCCGGCGCCTGCCCGGAGAAGTGGCCGACCGTGGCGCCCGCCGGGACCGACGACACCGAGGGCGTCGAGAAGATCTCCCCGGCGTGCGCGACACGGCGCGCGCGACCGATGGGCCGCCCCTCTCCGCCCCCCGCACGGAGGGGGGCGGCCCGCGTCGCCCATGGCACATGCCGCAGGCAGTGACCGGGAACGGATGGTCAATTTCCGTTTCTGCTCGCTCCTTTGGCGGGCGATCAGTAGCCTCGGCTCGAACACCGGATCGCCTACGTTGTGGAGAGTTGGATGGAGCGTCCCGCCTGGGCCCCACGGAACATCGACATCTCGGTGCCGAGCGTGTCCCGGATCTACGACTACTACCTGGGCGGTTCGCACAACTTCGAGGTCGACCGGGAAGCGGCCCGCAAGGCCATGGAGTTCATGCCGGGACTTCCCAAGGTCATGCAGGCGAACCGGGCGTTCATGCGCCGCGCGGTGCGCTTCGCGGCCGGTGAGGGCATCACCCAGTTCCTGGACATCGGCTCCGGCATCCCGACCTTCGGCAACGTCCACGAGGTCGCCCGGGCGGCCAGCCCCGGGGCGCGCGTGGTGTACGTCGACCACGACCCGGTGGCCGTCGCCCACAGCCGGGCGGTCCTGGAGGGCGACGACCACGCGGACGTCGTGGCCGCGGACCTCCGCAAGCCCCACGAGATCCTGGGCAGCCCGGAGGTCCGGCGGCTGATCGACCTGAATCGGCCAGTGGCGCTGCTGCTCGTTGCCATACTGCACTTCGTGGAAGACGCGGACGACCCGTACGGGGCGGTGGCGGAGCTGAGCGGCGCGCTCGCGCCCGGCAGCCTGCTGGTGCTCACGCACGCCTCGTACGAGGGGATCCCGGTGCCGCCCGAACGGGCGGGGGGTGTGGTGGATGTGTACCAGGACATCCGCAATCCGCTGATCATGCGCTCGCGCGAGGAGATCGCGCGGTTCTTCGAGGGGTACGACATGGTGGAACCCGGGCTGGTACCGATGCCGCGCTGGCGGCCCGAGACGACGCCCGAGGACGAGGACCCGTGGGCGTTCTCCGGTCTCGCGGGCGTGGGGCGTTCGGCGTGATCGCGGAGCCGGACGGGCCGGAGGACAGACTGCGCCGGTTCGCGACGATCTGGAGCCGGGCGGTGTTCCCCGTGACCTCCACGTCGTCGACCCGGTCCGAGTTCGAGGAGCAACTGCTGCCGCTGGCACGGCGGCTGAGCGAGGCGCTGCGGGCCCGCGCCTTCGACGCCGGAGCGGGCCGGGCGGTCGGCGCCGCCCTCGTGGACACGCACTGCACCGATCCGGAGGCGCTCAGCCGGACGCTGGACTGCGTCGACGCCTACCTGGTGCTCTACTGCGGCGGCGACGGCGACCGCGAGGACCTGCGGTCGCGTTCGGCGCGGCTGCAGCACGCCGTGGCCGCCGGGTTCGCCGAGGCGCTGCGCGAGCGGACCCTGGCCGAGCAGGAGGCCATCGCGCAGGCCGCCCTGAAGGCGCAGGGCGTGGTGGCGCAGGCGCTGCACGCGAGCGAGGCCCGCTTCCGCGCGGTCTTCGAGGGCGCGGCCATAGGCATCGGCATCGCCGCCCTGGACGGCACCATCCTGCAGGTCAACGGGGCGATGCTGCGCATGTTCGGCCTGTCCGAGCACACGCTGCGCAGCCGCAACGTCCGGGACTGGACCCACCCCGACGACGCCCCGCACACCTGGAAGCTCTACGACGAGCTGGTCCGCGGCGAACGCGAGCACTACCACGTGGAGAAGGCCTTCTACCGGCCCGACGGAACGGTCCTGTGGACCAATCTGACGGTCTCCCTGCTGCGCGACACCGACGGCGAACCCCAGTACCAGCTGGCCCTGATGGAGGACACCACCGAGCGGCGGCTGCTCAACCTGCGGCTGCGCTACGAGGCCACGCACGACGCCCTCACCGGCCTGCCCAACCGCAGCTTCTTCTTCGAGCGCCTGGAGAAGGCGCTGAACGCCGGCGAGGGCCAGCGCTTCGGCCTGTGCTACCTCGACCTCGACGGCTTCAAGACGATCAACGACAGCCTCGGCCACGCGGCCGGCGACCGGCTGCTCGTCGAGGTCGCCGACCGGCTGCAGTCCTGCGCGACCGCGCCCGGCGAGATGGTGGCCCGGCTCGGCGGCGACGAGTTCGTGGCGCTGACCACCGGCCCCGACACCCGGCGCAAGGTCGACGAGCTCGCCGGGCGGATCATGAACGCGCTGCTCGCCCCGGTCAGCGTCGACGGCCGGGAACTGACCGTGCGCGGCTCCATCGGCGTCGTCGAGGGGCCGGCGGGGGAGCGCAGCCCGGCGGAGGTGCTGCGCAGCGCCGACATCACCATGTACCGGGCCAAGTCGGCGGGCGGCAACCGGTACGAGTTCGCCGACCCGGAGGCCGACGCCCGCGTCATCACCCGGCACGGGCTGACCACCGCGCTGCCGACGGCGCTGGAGCGCGGCGAGTTCTTCATCGAGTACCAGCCGCTGGTCCACCTCGGCGACGGCAGTGTCCGCGGCGCCGAGGCCCTGGTGCGCTGGCTGCACCCGCAGCACGGCGTCCTCGGCCCGGACCGGTTCATCCCGCTCGCCGAGCACACCGGCCTGATCGTGCCGCTCGGCCGCTGGGTGCTGGAGCAGTCGGTGCGGCAGGCCCGCGAGTGGCGGGAGCGCAACGGCGGGGACGCGGCGGGCCCGCTGCGCATCAACGTCAACCTCTCGCCCTGCCAGCTGACCCACCCCGGTCTGGTCCAGGACACCGTCGAGATCCTGGAGCGCGCGGGCGTCACCCCCGACGCGCTGTGCCTGGAGGTCACGGAGTCGGCGCTGATCGGCGCGGACGACGACCTGCTGAAGCCGCTGCGCCGGCTGGCGGAGATGGGGGTCGACATCGCCCTGGACGACTTCGGCACCGGCTACTCGAACCTGGCCAACCTGCGCCGCCTGCCGGTGAGCGTCCTCAAGCTGGACCGCTCCTTCACACGGGGGATGCAGCAGTTCCCCGCCGACCCCGTCGACCTCAAGATCGTCGAGGGGATCGTCTCCCTCGCCCACAGCCTCGACCTCGCGGTCACCGTGGAGGGCGTGGAGACCGGCGCCCAGGCGGAGCAACTGCGCATACTGGGCTGTGACACGGCCCAGGGCTGGTACTACGCCCGCCCGGGCCCCCCGGAGCGGCTGCACGAACTGGCGCTGGTGGACGCCACGGGCTGAGAGGCCGCCGCGGCGGCCCCGGCCCCGGTCAGCCGGTCACGCCCCGGGCGGGGGAGCGGCGCGCGAAGGACAGCACGGCGAGCAGGGTGGTGGGCTGCCGCGTGGACAGGTACAGGTACGGCTCGGCGCGGTCCGGGTCGTCGATCTCGCTGCGCAGCGCCGTCGGCACGTAGGCCCGCAGCAGCATCAGCGCGCGGACGTCGGCCCGCCGGGTCCGCCACGGAAACGCCTCCTCGGCGTCCAGGATCTCGGTCATGCCGAGGGAGGTCAGGGGCAGCCGTACCGAGCCCGCGACGAGGTGCCCGCCGGTGACCACGACGCGGGCGCCGCCGTAGCGGTGGATCCTCAGGGCCGCGAGGGCCGCCGCCGCCGCTCCGGCGCCGGCGGAGGCCGCGGCACCGACGGGCGCCAGGACGGCGGCGGTCATCACGCCCGGCAGCACGGCGCACCAGAGCCACGTCCTCGGTACGCGGAAACGTTTCTCGTACAGACGCATGGGCCCAACCCTGTCAGTCGCCGCGGGCGGGGCGCGCACCGCCCACCCGCTCACGCCTGTGACGACGGGTCAGGAAGGTGCCCCCGCCACGGCCGTGGCGACGCGCACGAGGGCCGCGGTCGCCGTCGAACGGGACTGCTGCGGCCACGCCACGGCCAGCACGGACGGCGGCGCGTCGGTGACCGGGCGGTAGACGACGCCCGGCCGCGGATAGCGCTCGGCGACCGAGGCGGGCAGCAGGGTGACGGCGTCCCCGAGCGCGACCGTGGCCAGCAGCTGGGCCAGGTCGTGCAGGCCGCGCCGGACGTCGTCGATGTGCCGGTCGATGCCGTCGGGGCGCAGTCCGAGCGCGGCGAGGTCCAGGCGGTCGCGGGCGGCGAGCGGGTGGCCGGCGGCGAGGACGGCGACGCGCGGTTCGACGGCCAGGGTCTCGGTGTCCAGGCCGGCGCGGTCGAACGGCTCGTGGACCAGGGCGACGTCGGCCTCGCCGCGCCGCAGCAGGCGGGGCTGTTCCTGCCAGCCGCACAGCCGGACGGTGACCGGCACGGAGCCGGGCTCGGCGGCGTACCGGGCCAGCAGCGGCTCCAGCAGCCCCGCGTCCCCGTCGGCCTTGACGGCGAGGACGAGTCCGGGGCCGTCCGCCGCGCGCCGGGCCCGGCGTCCGGCGGCGTCCAGGGCGTCCAGCGCCGTCCGGGCCTCGGCGAGCAGCACCTCCCCGGCGGGGGTCCGTGCCACGCTGTGGGTGGTGCGCTCGAAGAGGGTGACGCCCAGTTCGGCCTCCAGGCGGCGGATGGCCCGGGACAGGGGTGGCGGGGAAATGCCCAGGCGCTCGGCGGCGCGGGCGAAGTTCAGCTCCTCGGCGACCGCGACGAAGTAGCGCAGCGAACGGGACTCCATGACCGCTCTCCCTCCGGTATTGCCCTGAGGGTAACAACCGGGAGTTGATCGGTCCTTCCGTCCGGTCCGGGTCCGGAACAGGATGAGGGCGCGTCCGGCGCCGGCGCGGTTCTCGCTCTCCTTTCACCACCTGGAGTTCTCCGTGATCGTCATCACCACTCCGACCGGACAGATCGGCCGTGAGGTCCTCGACCGGCTGCTGGACGCCCGCGACGGCGCCGTGCCGCTGCGGGTGATCGCCCGCGACCCCGGCCGCCTCTCGTCGCGGGCACGCGAGGCGGCCGACGTGGTCCGCGGTTCGCACGCCGACCCCGCGGTGCTCCGCGCGGCCTGCGCGGGCGCCGACCGCGTCTTCTGGCTCGTGCCGCCCTCCCCGCACGCCGCGAGCGCCGAGGAGCACTTCCGCGCCTTCTCGCTGCCGCTGTGCGAGGTGATCCGGGAGCAGGGCGTCGAGCGGGTCGTCGCCGTCTCCACCCTGGGACGGGGGATCGCCGGGAACGCCGGTCTGGTCTCCGCCTCCCTCGCCATGGACGAGCGGATCGCGGCCACGGGCGTGCACTACCGGGCGGTGTGCCCGCCGTTCCTGATGGAGAACCTGCTCGGCCAGGCGGCGGCCCTGCGCGCCGGCGAGTTGTTCATGGCCTACCCCGCGGACCGGGTGCTGCGGACCTGCGCCACCGGTGACGTCGCCGCCACGGCGGCCCGGCTGCTCCTCGACGACACCTGGACGGGGCGGGGCGACGTGCCGACGGTCGGACCGGACGACCTCACCCCCGAGGGCATGGCGGCCGTCGTGTCCGACGTACTGGACCGGACGGTACGGGTGCGGGAGACCACGCCCGAGCAGTACGAGGCGTCGGCCCTGCGGGCCGGGGCGAGCGAGGGCTGGGCCCGGGCGCTGGCCGACATGGCGCGGGCCCTGCGGGACCAGGGCTTCTACGGGGCGGACGCCCCCACCACGCCGGAGACCGCGCCGACGGGCTTTGGCGAGTGGTGCGAGAAGGTGCTCCGGCCGGCGGTCCTCGGCTGAGGCCGGGCGGGGGCCGCCGGGAGCGGGTCGCTGCTCCGCGGCCCGGACGGCGGCCCCCGCCGCGGCGAGGTCCGGATCGACGGCGACCTCCGTCCGCGTCCACCGTCCGCGGTCGCTGATCGCCGCGCCGATCAGCGCCAGTTCCGCGGCGCCGTCGCGCAGGGCGCGCTCCCGGGCCGTCTCCGCGACGGGCGCGGCGGTCTCCTCACGCTCCCAGGCGGCCACCGCGGCCTCGGCCGGCGCCCGGGGCAGCCGGACGGCGAGCCGTCCGGCCTGCGCCGCGACGACCGCGCCGATCTGCGCCAACACCCTCGTGTCGTCCCCGTACCTCGCGTACTGCTCGTCGCTCACGGAACGAGCGCCGGCGATCCGGTGCGGCGCCGCACCTGATCGCCGG
>NZ_BAAATK010000063.1:0-31227 GCF_039533365.1 Streptomyces glaucus | reverse complement strand
CACGGGGCCGGCCCGGGCGGCGGGCCGGGCGGGCGCCGGGGCCCGGCCGACGGCTGCCGGGGGCGGGCCGTGCGGGGCCGGGCCCGCGGCGCCGCGGCGGTTCCCTGTCGGACACTTCCGTCACCTGCCGGGGGTCGGGGTCGGGGCGGGCCGGGGGGTGGAGGCGGTGGTGCCGCGCGTATCCGTCGCGGTGAGCGCCTCGGGGGCGAGGACGAGGGGGGTGAACGCGGCGGGGGCGGGACCGGGCTCGCCCCTGACGGTGCCGTCGGGGCTCAGGAACACGGGGTTCCCGCCGGGCACCATGCCGAGCTCGCGGGCGCGGCGCTGGAGGGCCTCGGGTGCGGAGTAGGCGTCGATGTCCCGCTGGAGGGCCTGTTCCTCGTCGGTGAGGCTCTTCGTCTCCCGTTCCAGGTCGTCGAGTCTGAACGAGCCCTCGCTCAGGGCGGAGTTCAGCATCAGCAGTCCGATGAGGCCGCCGCCGAGGAGGACGACGACGAGGAGGACGAAGGGCGTGCGGGCGGCCTGGCTCCGGCCCGCGGGGAGGAGCCGGGCGAGCCGCGCCGCCCTCCCTTTCAGTTCGGGTCTCCTGCTCACTCACCCTCCCCTGGACGAGACCTCTGGGGACGTCACCCGACGTCCTGCCTGTACCGGAGCACCGAAGGGCTCACTCCGCGTCCTCTCTGATGCGCTGGGCCGCGCGCAGCCGTGCCGGTGCCGCCCGCCGGTTCTCGGCGATCTCCTCCTCGGTGGGAAGTTCGGCGCCGCGGGTGAGCAGCTTGAGCCGGGGCTCGTAGCGCTCGGGCACGACCGGCAGCCCGGGGGGCGCGGTGCTGGTGGCCCCGGCCGCGAAGACCTGCTTGACCAGCCGGTCCTCCAGGGAGTGGTACGACAGCACGACGATCCGCCCGCCCACGGCGAGCGCCTTGACGGCGGCCGGGACGGCCCGCTCCAGGACGGCGAGCTCGCCGTTGACCTCGATGCGCAGGGCCTGGAAGGTGCGCTTGGCCGGGTTGCCGCCGGTGCGCTTGGCGGCCTGCGGCAGCGCATCGCGGATCAGCTCCACCAGCCGCGCGCTGGTGGTGAACGGCTCCTTCTGCCGCTCGCGCACGATCGCCGCGACGATCCGCTTGGCCTGCTTCTCCTCGCCGTACGCCCGCAGGATCCGCACCAGCTCGCCCGGCGGGTAGGTGTTGAGGACCTCGGCGGCGCTGACGCCGGTCGTCTGGTCCATGCGCATGTCCAGCGGGGCGTCCTGGGCGTAGGCGAAGCCGCGGCCGGCCTCGTCGAGCTGCATGGAGGAGACGCCGAGGTCGAACAGGACGCCCTGCACGCGCGCGACGCCGAGCCTTGCCAGCACCTCGGGCAGTTCGTCGTACACGGCGTGCACCAGGGTGGCGCGTTCCCCGTACGGCGCGAGGCGCTCGCCGGACAGGCGCAGGGCCTCCTTGTCGCGGTCCAGGCCGATCAGGCGCACCCCGGGGAACCGGCCGAGCAGCGCCTCGCTGTGCCCGCCGAGGCCGAGCGTGCAGTCGACGACCACGGCGTCCGGCCCCTCCAGGGCGGGCGCCAGCAGGTCCAGGCACCGCTGGAGCATCACCGGGACGTGTCGACTCTGGCTCAAGGGGCCCTCTCAGATCCGGCGCCGGCGCACGCACCGCCGGTTCCCCGCCCTCCCCGGCCGACGCCGACGGACGCCCCGGCGAAGGGGAGGCCCGCCGGCGCCGGAAGCGTCAGCCGACCGGGAGCGGGAGGAGGCCGAGCCGTACGTACGCGCCGCGCACGTGGGGAGATCTCCGGGACATCGCCCAGGTCTCCGGGGAAATGCAGTCCAGCAGGGAGGTCCACGCCTCCCGCTTCGCGTCACTTTAGTCCACGGTGTCTCGCGGTCAATCAACCGGCCTGCGCGTCGCGGCGCCCCGCGCGCGGGAGAGCGGCCCGGCGCGGGGAACCGCGCCCACGGGCGCGCGCCCGGCCCCTGTGGGATGCCTCACAACAAGACTCGATGATGTTCTTTGTCCCCTTCCACAGCGGACCAGGGCCGGGGGTGACCAGTACCGTCATGAATATGTCGACTTCTGCATCCGTTCCCGCAGGCCCCGAGGCGCCTCACGGCACCGTCACCGACCGTCTCGTCGAGGCCAACGCCCGGTATGCCGCCTCGTTCACCGATCCCGGGATGGACGCCCGTCCCGTCCTCCAGGTCGCCGTCGTGGCCTGCATGGACGCCCGGCTGGACCTGCACGCCGCGCTCGGCCTGCAGCTCGGTGACTGTCACACCATCCGCAACGCCGGCGGCGTCGTCACCGACGACGTGATCCGCTCGCTCACCATCAGCCAGCGCAAGCTGGGCACGCGCAGCGTCGTCCTGATCCACCACACCGGCTGCGGCCTGGAGTCCCTCACCGAGGACTTCCGCTCCGAGCTGGAGATGGAGGTCGGCCAGCGCCCGGCGTGGGCGGTGGAGGCCTTCCGGGACGTCGACCAGGACGTACGGCAGTCGATGCGGCGGGTGCGCACCTCGCCGTTCCTGCTGCACACCGACGACGTGCGAGGATTCGTCTTCGACGTGAAGACCGGCCTGCTGCGGGAGGTCGACCCCGCCTGACCCGGCCGCCCGCCCCGGAACTCGCCCGCCGCCCAGGCGGGCGAAACACCGCAGGAGCCGACATGTCGCTGCCAGTTGTCCACAGGCGAGTGACACGAATCGGTAACGGCAGCAAGAATGCGGTGTGTGGCGTCGCGCGGAACTCTTCACGCGTGGTGTCCGTGTTTCGGGCGGGCCGGTCCGCAGCGCAGAAGCATCGGCCCGGACAGTTGGGGTGACCCCTGCTCTTCGGAGAGCGTGGGAAAGGGCCGAGGAGGGCCGGGTGACGACCTATGACGATCGAGCGAGCCTCACTGATCTGACCGCGGTGGTCGAGCGGGTGCGCGGTTCGGTGGAAGGCGTGATCGAGGGCAAGCCCGAGGTCGTACGGCTCTCGCTGACCGTGCTGCTCGCCGAGGGACACCTGCTGATCGAGGACGTCCCCGGAGTCGGCAAGACCATGCTCGCCAAGGCGCTGGCGCGGTCCATCGACTGTTCGGTGCGGCGCATCCAGTTCACGCCGGACCTGCTGCCGTCGGACATCACCGGCGTGTCCATCTGGGACCAGCAGCGCCGGGACTTCGAGTTCAAGCCGGGCGCCATCTTCGCGCAGGTGGTGATCGGCGACGAGATCAACCGCGCCTCGCCGAAGACCCAGTCCGCGCTGCTGGAGTCGATGGAGGAGCGCCAGGTCACCATCGACGGCAAGACCTACGAGCTGCCCAGCCCCTTCCTGGTGGTGGCGACGCAGAACCCGGTCGAGATGGAGGGCACCTACCCGCTGCCGGAGGCCCAGCGCGACCGCTTCATGGCCCGGGTCTCGGTCGGCTACCCCAGCCCCGAGGCCGAGCTGCGCATGCTGGACGTGCACGGCGGGATCTCCCCGCTGGAGGACCTGCAGCCGGTGGCGCACGCGCACGAGATCGTGAAACTGATCGAGGCCGTCCGCGGCGTCCACGTCGCCGAACCGGTGCGGCGCTACGCCGTGGACCTGGTCGCCGCCACGCGCACCCACCCCGACCTGAGACTGGGCGCCTCGCCGCGCGCCACGCTGCACCTGCTGCGCGCGGCGAAGGCGTCCGCCGCCCTCAGCGGCCGGGAGTACGTCCTGCCGGACGACGTCCAGGCCCTCGCCGTGCCCGTGCTGGCCCACCGCCTGCTGCCCACCGCCCAGGCCCAGCTGAACCGCCGTACCTCCGAGCAGGTCGTCCAGGAGATCCTGCAGCACACCCCGGTGCCCGCGGCGCCCGGGCGGCAGACCGGCCTCGGGCTGGGGCCCGGCGCGCCGGCCTACGGCCAGCAGCCGCCGCGGAGGCTGTGATGACCCCGGCGGGGACCGGTCCGGCCGAGGGCGACCGCAGCGGCCTGCGCACCGTCCTGGCCGGCCTGACCACCCGCGGACGCTCCTTCCTGGCCGCCGGCGTCGCGGCCGCGGTCTGCGCCTACGTGCTCGGGCAGAGCGACCTGCTGCGGGTCGGCCTGCTGCTGGCGGTGCTGCCGCTGGTGTGCGTGCTCGTGCTGTACCGCACGCGCTACCGGGTCGCGGGCAGCCGCCGGCTGTCCCCCGCGCGCGTGCCGGTCGGCGCCGAGGCCCGGGTGCAGCTGCGGATGGACAACGTCTCGCGGCTGCCCACGGGCCTGCTGATGCTCCAGGACCGGGTGCCGTACGTGCTCGGTCCGCGCCCCCGCTTCGTGCTCGACCGGATCGAGGCGGGCGGCCGCCGCGAGGTGTCCTACCGGGTGCGCTCGGACCTGCGCGGCCGCTATCCGCTGGGGCCGCTCCAGCTGCGCCTGACCGATCCGTTCGGGATGTGCGAGCTGACCCGGTCCTTCTCCTCGTACGACACCCTGACCGTGATCCCGCGCGTGGAGCCGCTGCCGCCGGTGCGGCTGAGCGGCGAGGCGCTGGGGTACGGCGACGGGCGGCAGCGCTCGCCGGCGCTGGCCGGCGAGGACGACGTGATCCCGCGCGGCTACCGCTACGGCGACGACCTGCGCCGGGTCCACTGGCGCTCCACCGCCCGCCACGGCGAGCTGATGGTGCGCCGCGAGGAGCAGCCGCAGCGCGCCCGCTGCACGGTGCTGCTCGACACCCGGGGCATCGCCTTCGAGGGCGCGGGCCCCGACTCGGCCTTCGAGTGGGCGGTGTCGGGCGCGGCCTCCGTGCTGGTGCACATGCTGGAGAGGGGTTTCTCCGTACGGCTGCTCACCGACACCGGCAGTTCGGTGCCCGGCGAGGGCGCCGACGGGTTCGCGGGCGCGAGCCAGGAGGCGGCGGACGCGGCCGGGCTGATGATGGACACCCTCGCGGTGATCGACCACTCCGACGGCGCGGGGCTGTCCCGGGCCTACGACGTGCTGCGCGGCGGCACCGAAGGGCTGCTGGTGGCCTTCCTCGGCGACCTCGACGAGGAGCAGGCCGCGGTGGCGGCGAGGATGCGGCAGCGCAGCGGAGCCGCGGTCGCCTTCCTGCTGGACGGCGACGGCTGGGGGCGGGGACCGGGCGACGCGTCCGGCCCGCCGGGCGGGAGCGGGGAGCGGCTGCGGATGCTGCGCGAGGCGGGCTGGACGGCCCTGAGCGTGCCGCGGGGCGCCTCGCTGGACGAACTGTGGCGCCGGGCGGACCGGGAGCGTACGGGCGTCGCCGCGGCGAGCGGTGGGGAGGGTGCGTCGTGAGCGGACGGATACGGCTGGCGCTGTGCGCGTGGGCGGCCACGCTGATGGCGGCGTGCGCGCTGCTGCCGCTGGTCGACCCGGACACGTGGATCCTGCAGGCCGCCCTCCTGCTGGGGGTGCAGACGGGCGTGGGCATGGCGGCCCGGCGGGTGCCGCTGGGCCGGTCGCTCACCGTGCTGGCGCAGCTGCTGGTCACGCTGGTGCTGCTGACGCTGGTCTTCGCCCGTGAGCATGCCTTCGCCGGGCTGATACCCGGGCCGGACGCCCTGCTGCACGTCGCCGACCTGTTGCGGCAGGGCGCGGACGACATCGCGCGGTACGCGATCCCGGCGCCGCTGTCGTCCGAGGGCATCCGGCTGATGCTGGTCGGCGGCGTCCTGCTGATCGGGCTGCTGGTGGACGTCCTCGCGGTGACCTTCCGCAGCGCGGCCCCGGCGGGGCTGCCGCTGCTCGCGCTGTACTCGGTGGCCGCGGGGCTGTCCGGCGGCGACACGGACTGGCTGTGGTTCCTGATCGCGGGGGCCGGTTACCTGATGCTGCTGCTGGCCGAGGGGCGGGAGCGGCTCTCGCAGTGGGGCCGGGTCTTCGGCGGGACACCGCGCGCCCCGGGCGGCGCGCCGGCCCCGGTCCGGACCGGGCGGCGCATCGGCGTGGTCACGCTGGGCATCGCCCTGCTGGTGCCGCTCGCCCTGCCCGCGCTGGACGGCGGCCTGCTGGACGGCACCGGCGCGGGGGTCGGCTCCGGCAGCGGAAGCGGCGGCACCATCTCCGCGGTCAACCCGCTGGTGTCGCTGCGCGACAGCCTGAACGTCGACGAGGACCGCCAGGTCCTGTCCCTGCAGACCAACACCAGCGACATCTCGGACCTGTACCTGCGGATCGTCTCCCTGGACGACTTCGACGGCGCCACCTGGAAACCGTCCAAGCGCAGCATCACGGCGGTGCCGGACGACCGGTTCCCGACGCCGGTCGGCCTCGGCCCGGACGTGCGGCGCGCGGAGATCCAGACCACGATCTCGGCCGCGGACTGGTACGCCCAGAGCTGGCTGCCGATGCCGTACCCGCCCAGCGACGTGGACATCCGGGGCAACTGGCGCTACGAACCCGTGGGCATGACCCTGGTCGGCGACCACGGCCAGAACACGCGCGGTGTGACGTACGACGTGAAGAGCCTGGACGTGCAGCCGACGGCGGACCAGCTGGCCTCGGCGCCGCAGCCGCCGACGGCCCTGAAGCGCGAGTTCACCGAGCTGCCGGACTCGCTGCCGGCGGTGGTGGCCCGCACCGCCCGCGAGATCACCGACGGCGCGACCGATCCCTACGACCAGGCGGTCAAGCTCCAGGACCACTTCGCCGTGACCGGCGGTTTCGAGTACGACACGCAGGTGCGGGTTGGCAGCGGATCCCAGGCGATAGCCCGGTTCCTCCGGGACAAGCAGGGCTTCTGCGTCCACTTCTCCTTCGCCATGGCGGCGATGGCCCGCTCGCTGGGCATACCGGCTCGGGTCGCGGTCGGCTTCGCGCCCGGTTCCCCGCAGGCGGACGGCTCGGTGTCGGTGGGGCTGCGGGACGCGCACGCCTGGCCGGAGCTGTACTTCGAGGGCGTGGGCTGGACCCGCTTCGAGCCGACCCCGAACCGCGGCTCGATGCCGTCGTACACGCTGGCGGACACGCCCGGCAGCGCGGTCCCGGACCCGGCCCGACCGTCGCAGTCGGCGTCGACGGCGCCCTCCGCCGCCCCTTCGGCGGACGAGAGCTGCACGGCGGAGCAGAAGAAGCTCCAGGGGTGCGCGAGCGAGTCCCCGCAGGCCGCCCTGGCCGCCGGCGGCGACGGCTCGAAGTGGTACACGACCCTGGCGTGGGTCCTCGGCGGGCTCGCCCTGGTGGCGCTTCCGCTGGCGCCGATGCTGTGGCGGCTGCGGACCCGGGCGGTACGGCTGGGGTCGTCCGGCCGGTCGGCGGCGGACGCGGCGCTGCGCACCCTGGCGGTCTGGCAGGAGCTGACCGACACGGCGTGGGACTTCGGGATCGCACCGGACGAGTCGCAGACCCCGCGCGGGGCGGCGGCGCGGATCGTCCGGCTCGGGCGTCTGGATCCGGCGGCCGCGGCGGCGGTGCACCGGGTGGCGGACGCCGTGGAGCAGGTCCTCTACGCGCCGCGCCCGCGGCCGGCGCCGGGGCTCACGGAGGAGGTCCGCCGGGTGACCGCCGGACTGCGGTCGGCGGCCTCCCGTCCGACGCGGCTGCGTGCGCGGTTCACCCCGCGTTCGACCGTGCGGGTGGTGTGGGCGGTGTCGGCCCGGTGGTCCCGGCTCCGGGAGCGCGCCCTGGCGGTCCGGCCGGCGCTGCGCAGGCCGTCGGGGCAGCGGGGGTGAGGCCGCCGGCGGTGCGCTGAGCCCGCTGGCGCGTGCCGGGTCCTGATCCGTGCCGGAGCCCCGGGCCGTCCGACGGCCCGGGGCTCCCTGGTGCGGGCCGCCGGATCGGGGCGCTGCCGGGCATGCGCGAGGGGGTGACCACCGGTCCGGTGGTCACCCCCTCGCGCATGTCTTCAGCTGTGTCCCGGTGAGCTGCGGCTCGACGGGCTAATGGCCCTGCTCGTCACGGCGCCGCTGCCAGCGCTCCTCGATGCGGTCCATCATGGAGCGTCGCTGCCGGCTCTGACGGCGGGTGTGCGGGGCGCCGGCGGGCTGCTCGCCCGGCTTGGGCGCCTTGCGCCAGCCCGTCACGGCGAGAACCGCGCAGCCGAGCATGACGAGGAAGCCCACCACGCTGAGCCACACCTGCTTGGCGACCATACCGGCCATGAGAAGCGCGATACCTACGAGGAAGCCCGCGACCGCCTGGTAGACCCGCCGCCGGGTGTACGTACGCAGCCCGCTTCCCTCAAGCGCCGACGCGAACTTGGGATCTTCGGCGTACAGCGCTCGCTCCATCTGCTCGAGCATGCGCTGCTCGTGCTCCGAGAGCGGCACGGAGTCCTCCTCATCGTGCAGTCGCCGGGGCGACCCGGGGGGTCTCTTCAGGATAGGCAGGGAATCGCCCCCGTGAAACCCGCCCCTCTGCGCCAATTGGCCAACCGGAATCCGTCATGGACGCTCCGGCTCGCTGACATCTCCATTCCCCAGCGGCCGACCCGTCATGCCGAGCGGTCTCCCTCGATCATACGGTGACAAGCCTCCGTTCGGGGGGCCTGTGGCGTACACCATCCGCCGCCGAGACGCTGATCAACGGCGTGTCCCACGAGGCGGCTCAGGTCCCGGCGGGCTCCTGCGTCTCACCGAGCACATGAAGCTGTGTGGCCACGGAATGGAAGGCGGGAAGCTCGGCCGCGGCCTCCTCCAGCTTCAGCAGGGCCTCCAGCGCTCCGGGCTCGGTGTCCACGAGCACACCGGGGACGAGGTCGGCGAAGACCCGCACCCCGTGCACGGCGGCGACCCTGAGGCCGGCGCCCTCGACCAGTTCCGTGAGCTGTTCGGCGGTGAAGCGGCGCGGCACGGGGTCGCCCGCGCCCCAGCGGCCGTCCGGGTCGCCGAGCGCCTGCCTCGCCTCCTTGAAGTGGCCGGCGAGGGCCCGTGCGAGCACGGCGCCGCCGAGGCCGGCGGCGAGCAGGCTCAGGACCCCCTCGGGGCGCAGGGCCGCCACCGCGTTGCGGAGGCCGTCGGCCGGGTCGTCCACGTACTCCAGGACGCCGTGGCACAGCACGGCGTCGTAGCCGCCGCGCTCGGCCACGTCGAAGAGGCCGTGGGCGTCCCCCTGGACGCCCCGCACGCGGTCGGCGACGCCGGCCTCGGCGGCGCGGCGCTCCAGGGCGAACAGCGCGTTGGGGCTGGGGTCGACGACGGTGACGCGGTGGCCGAGGCGGGCGACGGGCACCGCGAACTTGCCGCTGCCGCCCCCGGTGTCGAGGACGTCCAGCGCCCGACGTCCCGAGGCCTTGACCCGGTGGTCCAGGGCGTTCTGGAGGACCTCCCAGACCACGGCGGTGCGGAGGGAGGCGCGGGGGCGGGAGGGGTCGGAGCGCAGCGGCGTCGTCGGGGAGGGGTGGGGGGAGACGGGCGGGCGCATCGGGTCCGACACGGCAGTTGACTCCTCGGCGCGGCACCGCCTGTTGCACGGCGGAGCGAACGGGCTGCCTCCCCGGCCCGGGGTGCGGGGAGGGGAAGGCTTCAGGCGCCCTCCACCCTATTGCCTCCGGCGCCGGGCCTGGTCACTCCGGGTACCGCGCGGGCCCCCCCCCTGGGGCAGCGGGCCCGCCGGGGGCCGGCCGCCGCGGCGGGACGGGCTCGGCGGGACCTGCGCGGGGGGGCGGACCTCGCGGGTCCGCCGTCCGCGGCCACCGCGCGTCGTGCGCACTGCGGCCCCGGGCGCCGTGCGCGCCGTCGCCTCGCAGGCGCGTGCGTGCCGGGCAGCGCGGAGCGCGTGCGTGCCTCGGCTCCGCGCGGCCGGATCCCGGCGGACGGCTCCGCCGGGCGGGCTGCGGGGGATGCGTCCTGCGGCTGCCGCGCCGCGGCGGTCAGCCCGCGTCCGGCATGTCACGCCCCCGGTCGCCGCCCGCCGGCCGGTCCGCGTCGGGGTGTGTCTGCGGGAGGACCGGCTGGAGGACCAGCATCCGCTCCACGATGCGCAGGAACATCGACACGTCCCGTACCAGATCGTCGGCGTCCCGGTTGCTGGCCGCGTCCCGGATGCCCGCCTCGGCCCGGGCGCGGCGGGCGGCGCCCGAGGCGAACAGCGCGCTCCACTCGGTGAGCTCGGGCGCGATCTCGGGGAGCACGTCCCAGGCGCTCCTGATGCGGGCCCGGGCCCGGGGTGTGGACTCCGGGCGCCCCCGCGCGGCGAGCACGGCGGCGGCGGTGCGCAGGGCGGCGAGGTGGGCCGTGGCATAGCGCTCGTTCGGCGTCTCCAGCCCGGCGGCCTCGTCCAGTCCGGCGTGGGCCTGGGCGAGCAGGTCGAGGGCGGCGGGCGGGGCAGTGGCCCGGCGGAGCACGGGGTGCACGTCGTCGGCCGGTCCGGTCAGCGAGGGGGCAGGGCCGGAGGCGCGGCGCCGGCGGGCGGCGGCTGCGGACGAGTTGGCCATGACGAACCTCCTGTCGTCTGGTTGACGGCACGTATGCCGTATGTGCCCATCGTGAGGTATGGCACTGACAATCCGTTCTGACCTGGGCTTTTACTTCGATCGAAGGTTCGGGCCAGCTTTTGCACTGACCAGTCAGCGCAAAAATGTGCCCCGGCCGAGGGGCCTGTCCGGCGAGGCGGGGAGGGGAGCGCCGTGGACGGTCCGCACGGGCTCGGCGTCACGGCCCGGGACCTCGGTGTCAGGGGACCGCGCGGCTGGGCGTTCCGCGGGGTGCGCGTCGAGGCGGGGCCCGGCTCGCTGATCGCGCTGGAAGGGCCGTCCGGGTCGGGCCGCACCTGCCTGCTGCTCACCCTCACGGGCCGGATGCGGCCCACGGAGGGGCAGGCCCGCGTCGGCGGGTTCGCGCTGCCTCGGCGGATGTCCGCGCTGCGCCGCGTCACCGACCTCGCGCACGTCCCGGGCGTCACCGACCTCGCGCACGTCCCGTGCGTCACCGACCTCGCGCACGTCCCGTGCGTCACCGACCTCGATCCGGCGCTGACCGTAGGGGGAACACCTGCGCGAGCGGGCACTGCTGCAGCGCCGCTTCCAGGGCTCCCTGCGCGGGCTGCTGCGACCGCGTGCGGAGCGGACGCCGCCTGCGCCGACCTGGAGAAGGCCGCGGAGGCCGCCGTGGACGGGGCGGCCGTCGCCGACGACGTCGACACGCCGGTCGCCGACCAGGACGGCGGCCTGAAGGAGCTCGACGGCAGCCTCGCCGCCCTCCGGAAGCAGGCCCAGGCGCTCGCTGATCGCGCGCCGCACCTCTCGGAGGACCTCGACGACGCCGTCACGAGGATCAACGAGCTGAACGAGGGGGCCGGCAAGGTCGCCGCCGGCGCCAGGAGGCTGCACCAGGGGCTCGGCACGGCGAAGACGGGCGCCGCCGGCCTGGACGAGGGGGTGGCCGGCCTCAGGACGGGGGCCGAGGACCTGAGCGACGGCATGTACCGGCTGGTCGACGGCGCCGGGAAGCTCGCCGACGGGCTGCACGACGGCGCCGAGCGGATCCCCGGCCACGACGAGGAGGACCGCGCCCGGCGCACGGAGGTCATGGCGGGCCCGGTCCGGCTCGTCTCCGAGGACCTGCACGAGGCGCCCGACTACGGCACCGGCTTCGCCCCGTACTTCGTTCCGCTGTCCCTGTGGGTGGGCGCGATGGTGGCGTACATGCTGATCCCGCCGATGAACCGACGCGCTCTGGCCGCGGGCGCCCTGGCGCTGACCGCGCTGTCCGCCCGCCGCCGCCAGGTGTGGACGCCGGCCCGGCTGCACCCGGAGCTGACCCTGTGAACCGGTCCGCGGCTTTCCCGGGGCCGGTTCCTGTGACAATCGACGCCATGGGAAGCAGCAGCGCCACCTCGCCCGGGAGCACCCGCCGCGAGGCCACCCGGCAGAAGCTCTACGAGGCGGCCGTCACGCTCATCGCCGAGCAGGGCTTCTCCGCCACCACGGTGGACGAGATCGCCGAGCGGGCCGGGGTCGCGAAGGGCACGGTCTACTACAACTTCGCCAGCAAGTCCGTCCTCTTCGAGGAGCTGTTGCGGCACGGCGTGGGACTCCTGACCGCCTCCCTGCGGGAGGCGGCCGAGCGGACGGCACGGGAGGGCGGCGGCAAGGTCGACGCCCTGGACGCGATGGTCCGCGCGGGGCTGGTCTTCATCGACCGCTACCCGGCCTTCACCCAGCTGTACGTGGCCGAGCTGTGGCGCACCAACCGGGCCTGGCAGTCCACGCTGGCGGTGGTCCGGCAGGAGGCCGTCGCGGTCGTCGAGGGCGTGCTGCGGGAGGGTGTGGAGGGCGGCGAGTTCAGCGCGGAGATCGACGTTCCGCTGACCGCCGCGGCGCTGGTCGGCATGGTCCTGGTGGCGGCGCTGGACTGGAAGTCCTTCCAGCCGGAGCGTTCCCTGGACGACGTGCACGCGGCGCTGTCCCGGCTGCTCCAGGGGCGGGTGAGCGGCCGCCCCTGAGGCCCGGCCGCGCGACGAGGCGCGGCCGCACGGGAAGGCGCCGGCCCGCGGTGGCCGCGTCCCCCGCGGGCCACCGTCGGACCGGCGCCTCCTTCTCGCTCCCCCGTGCGTTCCCCCGTACGTTCCCCCGTTGGATCCCCCGTTCGCGGTCGTCCCCCGGGTTCCCCCGTGCCTCGCTCCCGCCGACACCGGCCGGCGGAAGGAGCGGATCGCGGGCCCGGACCGTTCCGGCGCCCCGTGTCGCCGGTACCGGAGCCGTGCCCCTCTCCGTGCCTCCACTCTCTCGTTCCGGCGGGTCCGGCCCCATCCGCGCGCGTACTCATCTCCGTGCCTAGGTACGGGTACTCAGGGCTGCGCACCCGCCCCCAGGGGGCCGGCCCGCCCTCCGGGGGCGACGACGTCCGCGTCCGTGCTCCCCCTCCGGTCCGCGAAGCGGCGCCCCCGCACCGGCCCGCGGACCGGTGGGCCGGTGGTGGCCGATAAAGTCCCTGGCATGGCACGGATTGCGGTGATCGGCGCCGGGATGGGCGCGATGGCGGCCGCCGCCCGGCTGGCCGTGGCGGGCCACCGGGTGGCGGTGTACGAGCGGACGCAGACGTACGGCGGGGCCGTGCGCCGCGTCGAGCGGGACGGCTTCTCCTTCGACACCGGCCCCGGGCTGCTGCCGCTGCCCGCGGTCTGGCGCGATCTGTTCGTCAAGACGGGCAAGGAGCCGCTGGAGGCGTGCGTCGAGCTGGTCCAGGTCGACCCGTCGGCGCGGCACGTGTTCGCGGACGGCACCGAGGCCGCGCTGCCGAACGCCTCGCGCGCGGGCGTGGTCGCGGCGCTGGACGAGGCGCTCGGCTCCGGCACCGGCCGGCGCTGGGGCGACTTCCTGGTCCGGGCCCGCGACGCCTGGGACCGCACGCGTCGGCCGCTGCTGGAGGAGCCGCTGTGGCCGAACTGGCAGGTGCTGGCCGAGCGCGAGCCCTACCCCGCGGTCCCCCACAAGCGGCTGCTGCGCACCCGCCGGGCCGGCACGCTCGCCGAGGTCGGCGCGTGGGAACTGCGCGATCCCCGGCTCGCCGCCCTCCTGGAGAGCCACGCGCTCGCGCACGGCCTGGATCCCCGCACCACCCCGGCCAGCGCGGCGGTGCTGCCCTACATGGAGCACGTCTTCGGCACCTGGTACGTCCGCGGCGGCCTGCGGGAGCTGGCGCGGGCGGTGTACGAGCGGTGCACGGCCCGGAAGGTCGAGTTCCATTTCGGCGCCGAGGTCACCGGGGTGCTGGAGAAGGACGGCCGGGTGGCGGGGGTCGAGCTGGCCGGCGGGACGGTGGCGGAGGCGGACCTCGTGGTCGCCGGTGTCGCGCCGGGCGTGCTGGACCGGCTCGTCCGGGGCGCGGCGGTGCGCGGGGACGGCGAGGTCCCGGCCCGGCGCGGGACGGCGAGCCGGCTGACGGTGCTGCTGGCGCTGCGCGGCGGCCGTCCCGCGGGGACGGCGCACCGCACGGTGGTGCACGCGGCGGACCGGGAGGCGGAGCTGGAGTCCCTGTTCGGCCCGGCCGCGGACGCGGCCGCGCGGCCCACGGTCACCGTCCTGCGGCCCGACGACCCCGGGCTGGTCCCGGACTCCGGCCACGAGGCGGTGACGCTCACGTCGGTGGTGCCCGCGGGGGCGCGGATCCCCGGCCGGTACGCCGAAGAGCTGATCGCGGTCGCCGAACGCGCGATACCCGGTCTGCGCGACCGCGTCCTGTGGCACGAGGTGCGCACCCCGGCCGACATCGCGGAGGCGACCGGCGCGGAGGGCGGGGCGGTGCCGGCGCCCGCGCTGGCGGCGGGCGCCGGGCGGCTGCTGCACCCGTCGAACAGCACGCGCGTCGACGGCCTGTTCACCGTCGGCGGCTGGTCGCATCCCGGCGGCGGTCTTCCGCACGCCGGGATGTCGGGCGCGCTGGTCGCCGGGCTGATCGTGGAGGGACCGGACTTCCGCGGCTCGCAGTGAGCGGAGTGGCTCCGGGCCCGCGGGGGCCCGGCCGCCCCGGAACCGGTACCGCTCGTCAGAACCGGTACTGCTCGTCGAAGCCGCCGTGTCCCTGCCTCTGGTGGCCCTCGCCCTGGTACGGGTAGGGCTGCTCCGGCGGGAGCTCGCCGCCGTACGGCTCGTCGGTGCTGCGCTGCTGCGGGACCCACACACCGCCCGCGGGGGTCTCGCCGCCGTACGAGCCGGCGGGGTACGGGTCCTGGCCGTAGCCCTGCCCGTGCTGCTGCGGGTCGCCGTAGGCGGGGTCCTGGGAACCGTCGCCGTAGGCATGGGGGCCGGCGTACGGGTCGGCGTAGGCGGCGTACTGCTGCCGGTCGGTGGCGCCGTAGTCGTAGCCCTGCTGGTCGTAGCCGGGGTAGGCGTCGTAGGCATAGGCCGCCGGGTCGGCGCCCGGGGCGGCCGTGGCGTACTGGTCCCGGCCCGCGCCCGTGTGCGCGGGGTCGGTGTGGACGCCGTAGGAGCCGGTGTCGTCCGGGAAGGACTGCGGCTCGTACACGGCGGTGGTCTCGGCCGCCGTGGGCGCGACGGGGCGCGCCGGGGTGAACACGTCGTCGTGGTCGAAGTCGTCGTCCCGGCCGTGGCCCACGCCGTCCCGGCGCCGGCCGGCACCGTCGTCGCGGCCGCCGTCGTCGTAGCCGCCCCCGTCGTGGCCGCCGTCGTCGTGGCCGCCGTCGTCGTGGCCGCCGTCGGCCGCTTCCAGGCCGGTGACCTCCAGGGTCGGCTTCCGGCGGCCCCGCTCGCCCCGGCGGCGCCTGCTGCCGGTCAGGCCCGGCGCGGACACCGCCCAGCCGGACGCGAAGCCGCGGCGGAACGACAGCGTGACGTAGGTCTGGCCGACCGCGAAGGCGGCCGCGCCCAGCCCGATGACGACGACGGACGGGATCAGCACACCGACCACGACACCGAGGAAGCCGACGAAGGCGAGCAGCCGCCAGCGCAGACGCGCCTTGTACTGCAGCAGCACCTCACCGAGCAGCCACAACGCGACGATGCCGAACGCGATGTAGAGGACCGTCCAGCCCATGTACGCCCCTCTCCCAGTGGCCGCTACGCAGTGTGTCGTACGCCGCCGCGGCCGGTCTAGGCCCGCGGCGGGTGGTGCAGGCCCAGGTTCTCGTAGATTTCCAGCGTCGCCGTGGAGTTGTTGAGCGTGATGAAGTGCAGTCCGGGCACTCCCTCGGCCAGCAGCCGGGCGCAGAACTCCGTGGCGAACTCGATCCCGATCGAGCGTACAGCCGCCGGATCGTCCTTCGCTGCGAGGATCCGCTCTTTCAGGGCGGGCGGGAACGAGGCGTTGCTGAGCTTCGGCAGCCGTTCCAGCATCTTCACACTGGTGACCGGCATGACCTCGGGGATCACCGGGGTCTCGCAGCCGGCCGCGGCGACCTTGTCGCGCAGGCGCAGGTACGACTCGGGCTGGAAGAACATCTGCGTGATCGCGTAGTCGGCGCCCGCCCGGCACTTGTCGACGAAGTGGGCCACGTCCGTGTCCCAGTCGGCGGAGCGCGGGTGCATCTCCGGGAAGGCCGCCACACCGACGCAGAAGTCGCCCGACTCCTTGATGAGGCGGACCAGTTCGGCGGCGTACGTCAGGCCCTGCGGGTGCGGGACCCACTCGCCCATCGGGTCGCCCGGCGGGTCGCCGCGCACGGCCAGCATGTTGCGGATCCCGGCGTCGGCGTACTGGCCGATGATGTTGCGCAGTTCGGCTACGGAGTGGTCGACCGCGGTGAGGTGGGCGACCGGGGTGAGGGTGGTGTCGGAGACGATCTGCTCGGTCGCCCGCACCGTGCCCTCGCGCGTGGAGCCGCCCGCACCGTACGTCACGGAGACGAAGCTCGGCGCCACGGCCTCGACCCTGCGGAGGGCGTTCCACAGGTTGCGCTCGCCCTTCTCCGTCTTCGGGGCCCAGAATTCGAACGAGTACGTCGTCTTGCCGGTCGCGAGCATGTCGCGCACGGTGCGTGCGCGATCAGTCCTGGTGGATGCGGTTCCGAGGGCCATAGGGGCAGGTTAGCCAGGGGGCGCCGGTCCCCCAACCGGGCGAAGGGGATTCGCCCGTTTTGCCGTCCGATTGTCCACTCCTTGGACAAACGCGGGAGCCACCGGCGCCCCGGCCGCCCGGGCCCCCGAGGGGGGTCCCTACGCCTGCCGCAGCCGCTCGGCGAACTCCGCGGCCGCCGCCCCCGGGTCGTCCGCCTCCGTGATCGCGCGGACGACGACGACCCGGCGGGCGCCCGCTTCGAGCACCTCGTCCAGGTTGCCGAGGTCGATGCCGCCGATGGCGAACCAGGGGCGGTCGGTGGCCAGGGCGGCGGCGTACCGGACCAGGCCGAGGCCGGGCGCGGGGCGGCCGGGCTTGGTGGGGGTGGGCCAGCAGGGGCCGGTGCAGAAGTAGTCCACGCCCTCCTGGACGGCGGCCGCGGCGGCCTCGGACTCGGTGTGCGTGGAGCGGCCTATCAGGATCTCGTCGCCGAGGACGGCACGGGCCGCGGGGACCGGCAGGTCGCCCTGGCCGAGGTGCAGGACGGCGGGGCCCTGCGGGTGCGCGGCGCGGGCGGCGTGGGCGACGTCCGCGCGGTCGTTGACCGCGAGGAGTCTGCCGTGCCGGGCGCAGGCGTCGGCGAAGATCCGCAGGTGCTCCAGTTCCTCCGCCGCCTCCATGCCCTTGTCGCGCAGCTGCACGACGTCGACGCCGCCGGCCAGGACCGCGTCCAGGAACTCGGGCAGGTCGCCCTGGCGCCTGCGGGCGTCCGTGCAGAGATAGAGCCGGGCGTCGGCGAGCCGGGCGCGGGCGGCGGTGTCGGACATGCGGGTGTCCCCCTCGGTGGCGTGTCGGGACGCCCCCGGGCCGGGGGCGTTCTGTCGGGGCGCCCCTCGGGAGGGCGCTCTGCCGGAGCGTCCCCGCCGCCGGCGCACGGGACGCGTCCCCCGCCGCCGGGCGTACGGGCCGCGGCCCCCGCCGCCGACGGCGCGCGGGAGCCTTCCCCGGATGCCGGCGGCGTACGGGCCCGGCGGCCGCGGCGCGGCCGTCCCCGGCCCGTGCGCCGCACCGCGGCGCCGGGCGTGCCGGACGGTCGGGTCAGACGGCGAGCGCCTGGGCGCGGCGCTTCACCTCCGTGCCGCGATTCTCGCTCAGCGCCTGCGCGGGGGTGCCGGGCAGGGTCGGGTCGGGCGTGAAGAGCCACTCCAGCATCTCTTCGACCGTGAAGCCGTCGTCCCGCAGGAGCGTCAGGGTGCCGGCCAGGCCCTTGACGACCTTGTCCCCGTCGATGAAGGCCGCGGGGACGTGCAGCGCGCGGTTCTCACCCCGGCGTACGGCGATGAGCTGGCCCTCCTTGACCAGCTGCCGCACCCGGGTCACCTCGACGCCGAGCTTTTCGGCGATGTCGGGAAGGGTGAGCCAGGCGGGGACGAGAGCATCGATCTTTGCGTCAATCTCGGTCACGGGACCTAGCCTGCCATCCCCCGCCGACAGTCGGAAACCGAAGCCGCCCCGCCTGGGCCGACGGGCTATTCCGCCGCCGCCTTCAGCGGTCTGGCCGGGTCCGTCAGCAGGTCCGGGTCCACGGGGGTGCCCGCCTCGATCAGACGCCGTCCCTGGGCCAGGTCCCGGGGCCGGCCCACCGCGAGCACGGCGACCAGGCGGCCCTCGCGCAGCCAGCAGACGGTCCAGGCGGGACCGGACGGGTCGCCGCGCCACAGGGTCGCGTCGGCCGCGGCGTGGTGCCCGGCGTACTGCACGAAGCGGCCGAACTGCTCGGACCAGAAGTACGGCACCGGATCGTAGACGGCGGGGGCCTCGCCGACGATGTTCGCGGCGACCGTGCGCGGGCCCTGCAGGGCGTTGTCCCAGTGGTGGACCAGCAGCCGCTCGCCGTACCGCCGCGAGGGGAAGGAGGCGCAGTCGCCGACCGCGTACACGTCCGGCACGCTGGTGCGTAGCCGGTCGTCGGCCACCACCTCGCCGTGCGCGCCGAGCTCGATCCCGGAGCCGGCGAGCCAGGCCGTGGCGGGCCGGGCGCCGATGCCGACGACGACGGCGCCCGCGGGCAGCCGCGAGCCGTCGTCGAGGACCACCGTGCCGGGCTCGACCCGCGCCACGCGCGCGCGGGTGCGCAGAACGGCGCCGGCGTCGGCGTACCAGGCGGCCATCGGCGCCGCCACCTCGGCGGGCAGCGCGCCCGCGAGCGGCCGGTCGGCGGCCTCCACGACGGTCACCGCGCAGCCCGCCTCGCGCGCGGCGGTGGCGAACTCCGCGCCGATCCAGCCGGCCCCGACGACCACGACGTCGTGCTGCCGGGCGAGCACCGGCCGCAGCCGCTCGGCGTCGTCCAGGGTGCGCAGCAGGTGCACGCCGGGGACGTCCCGCGCGCCCGGCAGCCGGACGGGTTCGGCGCCGGTGGCGACCACCAGGACGTCGTACGGCACGGGCCCGGCGGCGGTGTCCAGGGCGTGGTCGCCGGGGCGGACGCCCAGCACCTCGCACCCCAGGCGCAGTTCGATGCCGAGCGCCTCGAAGTCGACGTCGAAGGCCGAGCCCTCGGCCTTGCCCAGCAGGACCGCCTTGGACAGCGGGGGCCGGTCGTAGGGCTGGTGGGGCTCCGCGCCGATCAGCGTCACGGCTCCGGTGAAGCCCTGCTCGCGCAGGGCGACCGCGGTCTGCACGCCCGCCATGCCCGCGCCCACGACGACCACGCGCCGCGGCGTGGCCCCTCCCCGTTCCTGCGTCTGCTCGCTCACCCGATCACCATAGACAACTGACGGACTGTCAGTCAGCCGCCGTGCTCGGCGACCTGCTCCACCACGCTCGTCCCGCCGCCCCGCTGCGACTCCCACCGCCACGTCTCCTCCAGCCGCACCCGTCCGTCGGGCAGGTCGACGACGGCCGACGCGCAGTGCCCGGACGAGGTCGTCCCGTCCCGCTTCAGCTGCACGTACCGGAAGTCGAGCCGGTCCCCCGCACGCGTGCCCACCAGATACCCGCGCACGACGTCGCCACCCGCGTACTCGGCCCAGACCTCGCCGTCCCGCTCGTGGTAGGTAAACCGGGTGCGGGTTCCCACCTGGCCCGGCGCCTGGTCGGCGACGGGGGCGAGGACGAGTCCGTCGAGGGATCGGGCCACGGGCTGAGGCTCCCTTACGAGGTGCGAGCGGCGGGGGCTAGGGTGGCCACCGTAAAGCACTCGCGGGAGCCCGGACGCACCGGGCTGAGAGGGAGGCTGGCGGCCTCCGACCGTACGAACCTGATCCGGGTCATGCCGGCGAAGGGAGGGGCTGGACGCCCATGTCGCCTACGCGTACGCCAGACGTCCTCGTCGTGGGAGGCGGGATCATCGGCCTGGTCACGGCGTGGCGGGCCGCACAGCGGGGCCTGGCCACGGCCGTGGTCGATCCCGCGCCGGGCGGCGGAGCCGCGCAGGTGGCGGCCGGGATGCTGGCCGCCGTCACGGAACTGCACTACGGCGAGCAGACCCTGCTCGCCCTCAACCTCGCCTCGGCCCGCCGCTACCCGGACTTCGCGGCCGAGCTGACCAGCCTGACCGGCCACGACCTCGGGTACCGCCGGTGCGGCACGCTCGCCGTCGCGCTGGACGCCGACGACCGCGCCCACCTGCGCGACCTGCACCTCCTGCAGCGGCAGTCCGGGCTGGACTCCGAGTGGCTGTCGGGGCGCGAGTGCCGGCGCCTGGAGCCGATGCTCGCGCCGGGCGTGCGCGGCGGGCTGCGGGTGGCCGACGACCACCAGGTCGACCCGCGGCGCCTGGCCCGGGCGCTGGTGGTCGCGTGCGAGCGGGCGGGCGTGGTCTTCCACCGGGTGCGGGCCGAGCGGCTCGCCGTCGTCCGGGACCGGGCCACGGGTGTCGTCACCGCCGACGGCGGTGAGCTGGGCGCCGGGCGGGTGGTCCTGGCCGCGGGCAGCCTCAGCGGACGGCTGGCGGGCGTACCGGACCGCGTCCTGCCGCCCGTGCGGCCCGTGAAGGGCCAGGTGCTGCGGCTGGCCATGCCCGGGGACCGGCCGCCGCTGCTGAGCCGGACCGTGCGCGCGGTGGTGCGCGGCGGCAGCGTCTACCTGGTGCCGCGGGAGAGCGGCGAGCTCGTCGTCGGGGCGACCAGCGAGGAACTGGGCTGGGACACCACGGTCACCGCGGGCGGGGTGTACGAGCTGCTGCGCGACGCCCACGAGCTGGTGCCGGGGATCACCGAGCTGCCGCTGACGGAGACCCGGGCCGGGCTGCGCCCCGGCTCCCCGGACAACGCGCCGCTGCTCGGCCCGACCGAACTGGAGGGGCTGGTGCTGGCCACCGGCCACTACCGCAACGGCGTGCTGCTCACCCCGGTCACCGGCGACGTCATGGCGCACGTCCTGACCACGGGCGACCTCCCGGAGGTGGCCGCCCCCTTCACCCCGAAGCGTTTCAGCACCGCACTCACGGAGCAGCCCGCATGAAGATCTCGGTCAACGGGGAGCCGCGCGAGGTGGCTCCCGGCACGCCCCTCGACGCCCTGGTGCGCACCCTCACCCGGGCGCCCTCCGGGGTGGCGGCCGCCCTCAACGAAACCGTCGTCCCGCGCGCCCAGTGGCCGTCCACCGCCCTGGCCGAGGGCGACCGCGTGGAAGTCCTCACCGCCGTCCAAGGAGGCTGAACCATGGCCGACGACCCCCTCGTCCTCGGCGGTACGTCCTTCACGTCCCGCCTGATCATGGGTACCGGCGGAGCGCCCAGCCTGGAGGTGCTGGAGCGGGCGCTGATCGCCTCCGGGACCGAGCTGACCACGGTCGCGATGCGGCGCGTGAACCCCGGCGTGCACGGCTCGGTGCTGTCCGTGCTGGACCGGCTCGGCATCCGGGTGCTGCCGAACACGGCCGGCTGCTTCACCGCCGGCGAGGCCGTCCTGACCGCCCGGCTCGCCCGGGAGGCGCTCGGCACCGACCTGGTCAAGCTGGAGGTCATCGCCGACGAGCGGACCCTGCTGCCGGACCCGATCGAACTGCTGGAGGCCGCCGAGACGCTGGTCGACGACGGGTTCACGGTCCTGCCGTACACCAACGACGACCCCGTCCTCGCGCGGAAGCTGGAGGACGTGGGGTGCGCCGCGATCATGCCGTTGGGCTCGCCCATCGGCTCCGGCCTCGGCATCCGCAACCCGCACAACTTCCAGCTGATCGTGGAGCAGGCGCGCGTGCCGGTGATCCTGGACGCGGGGGCCGGTACGGCGTCGGACGCGGCGCTGGCGATGGAGCTGGGGTGCGCGGGTGTGATGCTCGCCTCGGCGGTGACGCGGGCGCAGGAGCCGGTGCTGATGGCGGAGGCCATGAAGCACGCGGTGGAGGCGGGGCGGCTGGCCCGGCGGGCCGGGCGCATCCCGCGCCGTCACTTCGCGGAGGCGTCCTCGCCGGTGGAGGGCCGCGCGCACCTGGACCCCGAGCGGCCCGCGTTCCGCTAGGCCCGCTCGTCACAGCTCCGCCGCGGTCCCGCCCCGGCCCCCCGCGGCGGGGCGGGACCGCGGCGGCGGCTCGTACACTCGCCTGCGTGGACACGACCCTTCAGGACCCTCTGGTCGGGCAGGTGCTCGACGGCCGGTACCGCGTCGACGCGCGGATCGCGGTCGGCGGGATGGCCACGGTCTACCGGGCCGTGGACACCCGTCTGGACCGCGTCCTCGCGCTCAAGGTGATGCACCCGACGCTCGCGGCCGACGGCTCCTTCGTCGAGCGGTTCATCCGCGAGGCGAAGTCGGTGGCCCGGCTCGCCCACCCCAACGTGGTGCAGGTCTTCGACCAGGGCACCGACGGGGCGTACGTCTACCTCGCCATGGAGTACGTGGCCGGCTGCACCCTGCGGGACGTGCTGCGCGAGCGCGGGGCGCTGCAGCCGCGGGCCGCGCTGGACATCCTGGAGCCGGTGCTGGCCGCGCTCGGCGCCGCGCACCGCGCCGGGTTCGTGCACCGCGACATGAAGCCGGAGAACGTCCTGATCGGGGACGACGGCCGGGTCAAGGTCGCCGACTTCGGCCTGGTACGGGCCGTGGACACCGTCACCCGCACCACCGGTGCCGTGCTCGGCACCGTCTCGTACCTCGCGCCCGAGCAGATCGAGCACGGCACGGCCGATCCGCGGGTCGACGTGTACGCGTGCGGCGTCGTCCTGCACGAGATGCTGACCGGCGCCCGGCCGCACGACGGGGACTCCCCCGCCCGGGTGCTCTACCGGCGCCTCCACGAGGACGTGCCCCCGCCCTCGGCCGCCGTGCCCGGGCTGCCGTACGAGCTGGACGACCTGGTGGCGTCGGCCACCGCGCGCGACCCCGGGGCCCGGCCGCACGACGCGGTGGCGCTGCTGGCCGAGGCCCGCCGGGCACGCGGCGCGCTCAGCCCGGACCAGCTGGACGCGGTGCCGCCGCAGGCGCTCGCCGCGGAGCACGACAACGCCGAGGACCGTACGAGCGTCATCCCGCGGGCGCTGACCCCGCCGGCGGACCCGGCGGCCGACGACGGCGCCGTGCACCGCACCAGCCGTCTGCCGGCCCCGCCCCCGCCGTCCCCGCGGCGCCGCCCGGCCGTCCGGCGCGGTCCGACGGCGATCGTCGTCGCCGTGCTGCTCGCGCTCGGGCTCGGCACGGGCGTCTGGTACATCAACTCCGGCCAGTTCACCGAGGTGCCACCGCTGCTGGAGAAGACGGAGGCGCAGGCCCGGGACCGGCTGGAGCGGGCCGGCCTGGAGGTCGGCGCGGTGGAGCACGCCCACAGCGACACGGTCGAGCGCGGCACGGTCATCAGCACCGATCCGAGGCCGGGCGCCCGCATCCGCAGCAACGACTCCGTGACCCTCACCGTCTCCGACGGCCCGCGGACCGTGCTCCTGCCCGACGTGCGGGGCTACCGGCTGGACCGGGCGCGGTCGGTGCTCGAGGAGGAGGGGCTGGAGCCGGGCATGGTGACCCGGGCGTTCAGCGACAGCGTCCCCAAGGGCTTCGTGGTCTCCACCAGCCCGGAGACGGGCACGAAGGTGCGCGCGGGCTCGGCGGTGGCGCTCACCGTCAGCAGGGGCGGCCCGGTGGACGTGCCCGACGTCACCGGCCGGGACCCGGACGACGCGCGGGCCGAGCTGGAGGGGGCCGGTCTGAAGGTGAGGATCGCCGCCGGCCGGATCACCTCCGAGTACGACAAGGGGCAGGTCGCCCGGCAGAGCCCCGGGGACGGCGCACGGGTCGCCGAGGGCGACACGGTGACGCTGACGCTGTCCAAGGGCCCGGAGACGGTGGAGGTCCCGGACGTGGTCGGGGACCGCGCCGACGACGCCAGGCGGAAGCTGGAGGCGGCCGGTTTCCGGGTCGAGGAGGACCGCGGCCTGCTCGGGCTGTTCGGCGACACCGTCAGGGACCAGTCCGTGGACGGCGGCGACAGGGCCCCGAAGGGATCGACGGTCACCCTCGAGATCCGCTGACGGGATTCGTCCGGACGCGTGACACCCTGGACGGGTGACACGTCAGCACCACGGCACTCCCCGTCCGCCCCGCAACCCCGTCGGCAGCCACGTCCCGGTGGCCGGCGGCCTGCACTCCGTCGGCCTGGCCTACGCCCGTGACCTGGGGGCCGAGGCGGTACAGGTCTTCGTCGCCAATCCGCGCGGCTGGGCCACGCCGGCCGGCAACCCGAAGCAGGACGAGGCGTTCCGCGCGGCGTGCGCGGCCGAGGCGATCCCGGCGTACGTGCACGCCCCGTACCTGATCAACTTCGGCTCGCACACCGAGGCGACGGCGGAGCGGTCGGTGGAGTCGCTGCGGCACTCGCTCAGGCGCGGCCGGGAGATCGGGGCGCTCGGCGTGGTCGTGCACACCGGCAGCGCGACCGGCGGCCGGGAGCGGCCGGTGGCGCTGCGGCAGGTGCGGGAGCGGCTGCTGCCGCTGCTCGACGAGCTCACCGAGGACGACGACCCCGATCTGCTGCTGGAGTCGACGGCCGGGCAGGGCGCCTCCCTGTGCTCGCGGACCTGGGACTTCGCGCCGTACTTCGAGGCGCTGGACGCCCACCCGAAGCTGGGCGTGTGCCTGGACACCTGCCATGTCTTCGCCGCCGGGCACGACCTGTCCGAGCCCGGCGGCATGCACCGGACGCTGGATCTGCTGGTGGACACCGTGGGCGCGGGCCGGCTGAAGCTGATCCACGCCAACGACTCCAAGGACGTGGCCGGCGCCCACAAGGACCGGCACGAGAACATCGGCGCCGGCCACATCGGCGAGGACCCGTTCCGCGCGCTGACCACCCACCCCGCCACCGAGGGCGTACCGCTGATCATCGAGACGCCCGGCGGCAAGGAGGGGCACGCGGCGGACGTGGAGAAGCTGAAGAAGCTGCGCGCCGGGTAGCCGCCGGAGGGCACCGGCGGGCGGACGGGCCGCCTCACGGGGTACGCCGCCGCGGCCGGGGGCACCGGTCCCGCCGCCGGCCGGCGCGGGCGCCGGGGGTCAGAGCTCGGGGCCCTCCCCGGGCTCCTCCTGGTAGGAGTAGCGCTGCTCCTTCCACGGGTCGCCGATGTTGTGGTAGCCGCGCTCCTCCCAGAAGCCGCGGCGGTCGGCGGTCATGTACTCCACGCCGCGGACCCATTTGGGCCCCTTCCAGGCGTAGAGGTGGGGAACGATCAGGCGCAGCGGGAAGCCGTGCTCGGCGGTGAGCAGCTCGCCGTCCTTGTGGGTGGCGAAGATCGTGCGCTCCGACGCGAAGTCGGACAGGCGGAGGTTGGAGCTGAAGCCGTACTCGGCCCACACCATCACATGGGTGACGGCCGGCGCGGGCGGGACGAGCTCCAGGATCGTCCGGGCCGGAACGCCGCCCCACTCCGCGCCGAGCATGCTGAACTTCGTCACGCAGTGCAGATCGGCCACGACGGTGGTGTACGGCAGGGCGGTGAACTCCGCGTGCGTCCAGGAGCGCTTCCCGCCGTCGGCGGTGGCGCCGAAGACCCGGAACTCCCAGCGCTCGGGCCGGAACCTGGGCACCGGGCCGTAGTGCGTGACGGGCCAGCCCCGCTGCACCCGCTGCCCCGGCGGCAGCCCGGGCCGCGCCGCTCCCTCCGCATCGCGCCCCTCCGACTCGCGCTCCACCGGCTGACCCATGACTCCATCCTGACAGACCACGAGAAATGCACACGACGCGGGCTCATCCCCATCAGGACAAAAGCCACCAAGTGTGTACTTGCTTACTAAGTGCGGACTTACTGGACGATCTTCGGTGCCGGTGCCATCATTCGGCGCAACCTGCCTTTTCCGCGGAAGGAGCCTCTGCGATGCAGGGCGATCCCCAGGTCATCGAATTCCTCAACGAGCAGCTGACCGCCGAGCTGACCGCCATCAATCAGTACTTCCTGCACGCCAAGATGCAGGAGAACTTCGGCTGGTACCGGCTCGCCAAGTACACCCGGCGCGAGTCGTTCGACGAGATGAAGCACGCCGAGGTGCTCACCGAGCGCATCCTCTTCCTGGAGGGGCTGCCGAACTACCAGCGCCTGTTCCACGTACGGGTGGGGCAGAGCGTCCGGGAGATGTTCGAGGCCGACCGGCAGATCGAGGTGGAGGCGATCGACCGGCTCCGGCGCGGCGTCAAGGTGATGCGGGACAAGGGCGACATCACCTCGGCGAACATCTTCGAGGCGATCCTCGCCGACGAGGAGCACCACATCGACTACCTGGACACCCAGCTGGAGCTGCTGGACAAGCTCGGCGAGGCCCTCTACATCGCCCAGCTCGTCGAGCAGCCGGACGGCCACTCCTAGGCGGCGGCCTCTTCGAGGTCCGGGAGCGCCGGCCCGCCCTGGTCGGCGAGTTCCCGGCGCGGGCACGCGCCCCTGCCGAGGAGCGCCTGGATGCGGCGCACGCACGACCCGCAGTCCGTGCCCGCCTTGCAGGCCGAGGCTATCTGGCGCGGAGTGCAGGCGCCGTTCTCCGCGTGCTGCTTGATCTGCTGCTCGGTGACGCCGAAACAACTGCAGACGTACACGCGGTTCACCTCCCGCCGGGATCGATACGTGGTGCCGCCCCGACTGTTCGGTGAGGCAAACCTAACCTTACTGGTCCCCCTGGTCCCGTGAAAGCGGGAGGGGCGCGGATCGTATGTGATCCGCGCCCCAGGAAGGCTCCCGTGCCAGGCCGGCCCGTTACTGGTCCCGGTACATCTCCGCCACCAGGAAGGCCAGGTCGAGCGACTGGCTGCGGTTCAGGCGGGGGTCGCAGGCGGTCTCGTAGCGCTGGTGCAGATCGTCGACGAAGATCTCGTCGCCGCCGCCCACGCACTCGGTGACGTCGTCACCGGTCAGCTCCACGTGGATGCCGCCCGGGTGGGTGCCGAGCGCCTTGTGCACCTCGAAGAAGCCCTTGACCTCGTCCAGCACGTCGTCGAAACGGCGGGTCTTGTGCCCGGAGGCCGCCTCGAAGGTGTTGCCGTGCATCGGGTCGGTCACCCACGCCACCACCGCGCCCGACGCGGTGACCTTCTCCACCAGCTCGGGCAGCTTGTCGCGGATCTTGTCCGCGCCCATCCGCACGATGAACGTCAGCCGGCCCGGCTCACGCTCCGGGTCCAGGCGCTCGATGTACTGCAGCGCCTCCTCGGCCGTCGTCGTCGGGCCGAGCTTGACGCCGATCGGGTTGCGGATCCGCGAGGCGAACTCGATGTGCGCGTGGTCCAGCTGCCGGGTGCGCTCCCCGATCCACACCATGTGCGCCGAGACGTCGTACAGCTGCCCGGTGCGGGAGTCGACACGGGTCAGCGCCGACTCGTAGTCGAGCAGCAGCGCCTCGTGCGAGGAGTAGAACTCGACCGTCTTGAACTCCTCCGGGTCCGCCCCGCAGGCGTGCATGAAGTTCAGCGCGTTGTCGATCTCGCGGGCGAGCTGTTCGTAGCGCTGCCCGGACGGCGAGGACTTCACGAAGTCCTGGTTCCAGGCGTGCACCTGGCGCAGGTCGGCGTAGCCGCCCGTGGTGAAGGCCCGCACCAGGTTCAGCGTGGACGCCGAGGCGTGGTACATGCGCTTGAGCCGCTCCGGGTCCGGGATCCGGGCCTCCGGCGTGAACTCGAAGCCGTTGACCGAGTCGCCCCGGTAGACGGGCAGGGTCACGCCGTCGCGGGTCTCGGTCGGCTTGGAGCGCGGCTTGGAGTACTGGCCGGCGATCCGGCCGACCTTCACGACCGGCACCGAGGCGGCGTACGTCAGCACGGCGCCCATCTGGAGCAGGGTCTTGAGCTTGTTGCGGATGTGATCGGCGGACACCGCGTCGAACGCCTCGGCGCAGTCGCCGCCCTGGAGGAGGAACGCCTCTCCCTTGGCGACGGCCGCCATCCGGGCGCGCAGCTGGTCGCACTCGCCCGCGAAGACGAGCGGCGGATACGACTCGAGGTCCGCGATCACCTTGCGCAGAGCCTCGGGGTCGGGGTACTCGGGCTGCTGCGCCGCGGGCAGGTCTCGCCAGGTGTTGCCAGCGCCGGGGCTGGTCTTAGCGTTCACGGTCACACCGTAAACATTACGGGGTCGTGTCGGGTGATTTTCGGTCGGTTCGACTGGTGAGACGAGGCCGGCCCCGCGCGGACGGCCGCGCCGCGGGCCCATGGGGTAGGGTGCCTGCCATGTTCGCGCCTACGCACCAGACCTGGTGGTGGACCGCTTCCCCGGCGGCCCACTGACTGCGCGTACGCAAGACTTCGCGAAGGCCGCCCGAGGGGCGGCCTTCGGCGTTCTCCGCCCGGGCCGTTCCTCCCGATCCCGATCCCCGAGCCGCGTCTCGGCCCCGACATCGACGGAAGAGGAACCATGAACCTGGCCCGCCTCACGCACGACGACCGCCCCTTCGCCCTGCTGCGCCGCCGCACCCCCGGCCACGACCACGACGTGGTCGAGGTGCTGCTCGGCCCGGTCGTGGTCCGCGACCGCCTCGCCGACCTGCCCGACGAGGCCCTCGCCCTGGTCCCCTTCCGGCAGATCCGCGAACGCGGCTTCGACGTGACCGACGACGGCACGCCCCTGCTGGCGCTGCTCCCCGAGGAGCGGTGCGCCGTCCCGCTCGCGGACGCGCTGGCCCAGCTCCCCGGGCACGCGGTCCGCGTGGAGGACGGCGGCTTCGACGTGACCGACGAGGAGTACGCCGGGATCGTCGGCCGGGTGCTGCGGGAGGAGATCGGGCGGGGCGAGGGCGCGAACTTCGTGATCCGGCGGACCTACCGGGGCCGGATCCCCGGGTTCGGGCGAGCCGACGCGCTGGCGCTGTTCCGGCGGCTGCTGGAGGGCGAGCGGGGCGCGTACTGGACGTTCCTGGTGCACACCGGCGACCGCGTCCTGGTCGGGGCGAGCCCCGAGGTGCACGTGCGGATGTCCGGCGGGACGGTCGTCATGAACCCGATCAGCGGGACGTACCGGTACCCCGCCGGGGGCCCCACCCCGGAGCACCTGCTCGGGTTCCTCGCCGACGGCAAGGAGATCGAGGAGCTGTCGATGGTCGTCGACGAGGAGCTCAAGATGATGTGCACGGTCGGCGACCGGGGCGGGGTGGTCGTCGGGCCGCGGCTGAGGGAGATGGCGCACCTGGCGCACACCGAGTACGAACTGCGCGGGAAGTCCTCGCTGGACGTGCGGGAGGTCCTGCGGGAGACCATGTTCGCGGCGACCGTGACCGGCTCGCCCGTGCAGAACGCCTGCCGGGTCATCGAGCGGCACGAGGCCGGGGGGCGCGGCTACTACGCCGGCGCCCTGGCGCTGCTGGGCAGGGACGCGGGCGGCGCCCAGACCCTCGACTCCCCCATCCTGATCCGCACCGCCGACATCGACGCGGCCGGGCGGCTGCGGGTGCCGGTCGGCGCCACGCTGGTCCGCGGCTCGGACCCGGCCGGCGAGGTCGCGGAGACGCACGCGAAGGCGGCCGGGGTGCTGGCCGCGCTGGGCGTCCGCGCGCAGCGGCCGCGGGAGGAGGCCGCGGGGCCGAGGCTGGCCGACGACCCGCGGGTGCGGGCCGCGCTGGACGGGCGGCGGGCCGCGCTCGCGCCGTTCTGGCTGCGGATGCAGGAGCCGTCGGACGCGCTGTCCGGTCATGTGCTCGTCGTCGACGGGGAGGACACCTTCACGGCGATGCTGGCGCACGTGCTGCGCTCGTCCGGGCCGGCCGTCACCGTCCGGCGCTACGACGAGCCGGGACTGCGGCGGGCGGTCCTCGCGCACGACGGCCCGGTGGTGCTGGGCCCCGGCCCCGGCGATCCGGGCGATGCGGCCGACCCCAAGATGCGGTTCCTGCGGCAGCTGGCCGCCGAGGTGATCCGGGAGCACCCGCACGGCGTCCTCGGCGTCTGCCTCGGACACGAGCTGATCGCGGCCGAGCTGGGGCTGGACATCGTCCGCAAGGAGGTGCCGTACCAGGGCGCGCAGACGGCGATCGACCTGTTCGGGCGGACGGAGACCGTCGGCTTCTACAACAGCTTCGTGGCGCACTGCGACGACGAGGCCCGCGCCGAGCTGGCCGCGCACGGGGTGGAGGTCAGCCGGAGCGCGACCGGCGAGGTGCACGCCCTGCGCGGGCCGGGCTTCGCCGGGGTGCAGTTCCACCCGGAGTCGGTGCTGACGCTGAACGGTGCCGCGATCGTGCGGGAGCTGGTCGGTCAGCTGCGCGGCACCAGCACGTTCTCGGAGCGCCGGCCGGCCCGGTAGTCGAGGACGTTGCGCACCGTGGTCCCGACGATCTGGCCGACGGCCTCCTGGGTGTAGTACGCCTGGTGGGAGGTGACCAGGACGTTCGGGAAGGTGACGAGGCGGGCCAGGGTGTCGTCCTCGACGGCCTCCAGGGACCGGTCGAGGAAGAACAGCCCGGCCTCCGCCTCGTACACGTCCAGGCCGACGCCCGTGAAGCGGCCCGCGCGCAGCTCGTGGACGAGGGCGACGGTGTCGACGAGGCCGCCGCGGCTGGAGTTGACCAGGATCGCGTCGTCCCGCATCAGCTTCAGGGCGTCGGCGTCGACGAGGTGCAGGGTCTCCGGCATCAGCGGGACGTGCAGGGTGACCAGGTCGGACTCGGCCAGCAGCTGCTCCTTGGGCACGTACCGCATGCCGAGCTCCACGCAGGCGGGGTTCTCGGCGATGTCCCAGCCGAGCAGCCGCATGCCGAACCCGTGGGCGATCCGGGCGAACGCCTCGCCGATCCTTCCGGTGCCGAGGACGCCGGCGGTGCGGCCGTGCATGTCGCGGCCCATCAGCCCGTCGAGGCGGAAGTCGAAGTCGCGGGTGCGGGTGGAGGCGCGCACGATGCGGCGGTCGACGGCCAGGGCGAGGGCCCAGGCGAACTCGGCCACCGCGTACGGCGAGTAGGACGACACCCGGGCCACCGTCAGGCCGAGGCGCTCGGCCACCGCGAGGTCGACGTTGTTGAAGCCGGTGGAGCGCTGGGCCACCATCCGGGTGCCGCCGGCCGCCAGGATCTCCAGGACGCGCGCGCCCAGGTCGGCGTTGACGCTGGTGGAGACGATCTCGTGGCCGGCGGCGATGCGGGCGGTGTCCTCGGTGAGGAAGACGTCCAGGCAGCGCACCTCGCCGTGCCCCCGGAAGGCCTCCTCGATCAGCGGCTTCTCGTCGGCCTGGACACCGAATGCCAGGATCTCCACGGGGCCCTCCGGGGTGCGCCGGAACGTCTGGTACCGGCGAATATACGGGGGCGGGGCGGGGTCCGCTTCCCCGGGACGGCCGCCCCGGGGCCGCCCGCCGCCCCCCTCGGCCGCGGAAGACGCCGGTCCCCGCGGGCCGGCCGGGGCCGGCCGTCCTCGGCCGCGCCGTGGCCCGTGCGGCCGGGACGCGGAGGGTGTCCGTGCCGCGCGGGGCGGCCGTCG
>NZ_BAAATK010000062.1:0-31481 GCF_039533365.1 Streptomyces glaucus | reverse complement strand
GAGCCAAGGAGTTGCGCGGAGCATTTGTCTTCCTAAGACCGCTTGGCCTCCGACTCGGCCCGGCCCCGGGGCCCCGACCGATCCCCGACCGCCCCCGGTGAGGGCGGGCCGTGTCACCGTTCCAGGAGCATCCGTTGGAGTTCCCGTGCCGCCCGCGGCGGCGCCACGTCGCTGCGGTGGGCCAGGGCGATGGTCCGGTGCAGTCCGGGCCGGGCCAGCGGGGTCACGCGCAGTCCGCGCCCCGATCGCGCGGCCACCATCCGGGGGACGACGGCCACGCCCAGCCCGGCCCGCACGAAGCCCAGCACGGCGTCCATCTCCCCGCCCTCCACCGCGAAGTCCGGCTCGAAGCCCTCCGCCCGGCACGCGGCCACGGTCAGCTCCCGCAGGTCGTATCCGTGCCGGAACATCACCAGGCGCTCGCCCTCCAGGTCGGCGACGCGCACGGTGCGCCGGCCGCCGCCGGGCCGGGGCGCCTCCGGGGACGACACCACCACCAGGTCCTCCCGCAGCAGCTCCACCGTGGTCAGCGCCGGGGACGGCGTCGGCAGGGGGAGGACGACCAGGGCGAGGTCGAGGGCGCCGCGCGCCAGCCCCCGCACGAGGTCGTGCGAGCCGCCCTCCTCGACCAGCAGCCGGATGCCGGGGTACCGGTCGTGGAAGGCGCGCAGCACGTCCGGCAGCAGGCCCGTGCACAGGCTCGGCGTCGCGCCCAGCCGGACCCGGCCCCGGCGCAGCTGCACCAGCTCCTGCACCTCGTGCCGGGCGGTGTCCGCGTCGGCCAGGATCCGCCGGGCCAGCGGCAGCAGGGCCTCGCCCGCGTCGGTCAGCGTGATGTTGCCGCGCGCCCGCAGGAACAGGTCCGCGCCCAGTTCCCGCTCCAGGGCCTTGATCTGCTGCGACAGCGACGGCTGGGCGACGTGCACCAGATCGGCGGCCCGGGTGAAGTGCCGGGTCTCGGCGACCGCCACGAAGTACTGGAGCTGCTGGAACTGCACCGTCCCAGCATAGTCGGCGCCTATCGAATCAAGCCGGACCATGTCTTGGACCGATCGGGATTCCCGGCCCTAGCGTGGCCGCATGGCTCTGGCAACGCGGACGGATCGACGGCCGTCCCTGGCCCGCACCGTGTGGGACTCGACCGTCGGCAAGAAGGCAGTGATGGCGGTCAGCGGCCTGATCATGCTGCTGTACCTGGTCGTCCACATGATCGGCAACCTGAAGATCTTCTTCGGGGCGGCCGAGTTCAACCACTACGCCCACTGGCTGCGCACCGTCGGCGAGCCGTTCATGCACTACGAGTGGACGCTGTGGCTGGTCCGGATCGTGCTGGTCGTCGCGGTCGTCGCGCACGCCGTGTCCGCGTACCAGCTCAGCCGCCGCGACATCAAGGCGCGGCCCGGCAGGTACGTCCATAAGAAGCCGCGGGCGAGCTACGCGACGCGCACCATGCGCTGGGGCGGGATCATCCTCGGCCTGTTCATCGTCTGGCACATCCTGGACCTGACCACCGGCACCGTGCACTCCGGCGGCTTCCAGGCCGGCCGCCCGTACCAGAACGTCGTGGACACCTTCTCCACCTGGTACGGCAACGTGATCTACATCGTGGCGATGCTCGCCGTCGGCCTGCACGTCCGGCACGGCTTCTGGAGCGCCGCCCAGACCCTCGGCGTCGGCAGCCGGAGGCGCGACCGCGCCCTGAAGACCGCTGCCGATGTCCTCGCGCTGTCGCTCACGGCGGGTTTCATCGCCGTCCCCGTGGGCGTCATGACCGGAGTGGTGAGCTGAACATGACCACCGAGTACGTGAACTACACGACCGGCGAGCCCGTCGCCGACACCAAGGCCCCGTCCGGGCCGATCCACGAGCGCTGGGACAGGCGCCGCTTCGAGGCCAAGCTGGTCAACCCGGCCAACCGGCGCAAGCACACGATCATCGTCGTCGGCACCGGCCTGGCGGGCGGCTCCGCCGGCGCCACCCTCGCCGAGCAGGGCTACAAGGTCGTCCAGTTCTGCTACCAGGACTCCCCGCGCCGCGCCCACTCCATCGCCGCGCAGGGCGGCATCAACGCCGCGAAGAACTACCGCAACGACGGCGACTCCGTCCACCGGCTGTTCTACGACACCGTCAAGGGCGGCGACTTCCGGGCGCGCGAGTCCAACGTGCACCGGCTGGCGCAGATCTCGGTGGAGATCATCGACCAGTGCGTGGCGCAGGGCGTGCCGTTCGCGCGTGAGTACGGCGGTCTGCTCGACACCCGCTCCTTCGGCGGCGTCCAGGTCTCCCGCACCTTCTACGCCCGCGGCCAGACGGGGCAGCAGCTCCTCCTCGGCGCCTACCAGGCCCTCAACAGGCAGATCGCCGCCGGCAACGTGGAGATGCACCCGCGGACCGAGATGCTCGACCTGATCGTCGTCGACGGGCGGGCGCGCGGCATCGTGGCCCGGGACCTGATCACCGGGAAGATCTCCACCTACTTCGCGGACGCCGTCGTCCTCGCCTCCGGCGGCTACGGCAACGTCTTCTACCTGTCGACGAACGCCATGAACTCCAACGCGACCGCGATCTGGCGGGCGCACCGGCGCGGCGCGTACTTCGCCAACCCCTGCTTCACGCAGATCCACCCGACCTGCATCCCGCGCACCGGCGACCACCAGTCGAAGCTGACGCTGATGAGCGAATCGCTGCGCAACGACGGCCGGATCTGGGTGCCCAAGGCCAAGGGCGACACCCGCCCGCCGCACGAGATCCCCGAGGACGAGCGCGACTACTACCTGGAGCGCATCTACCCGTCCTTCGGCAACCTCGTGCCCCGCGACATCGCCTCCCGCGCCGCGAAGAACGTCTGCGACGAGGGCCGCGGCGTCGGCCCGGGCGGACAGGGCGTGTACCTGGACTTCGCGGACGCCATCCGGCGGATGGGCCGCAAGAAGGTCGAGGAGAAGTACGGCAACCTCTTCGAGATGTACGAGCGGATCACCGCGGAGAACCCCTACGAGGTCCCCATGCGGATCTACCCCGCCGTGCACTACACGATGGGCGGCCTGTGGGTCGACTACGACCTGCAGACCACCGTCCCCGGCCTGTTCGCGATCGGCGAGGCCAACTTCTCCGACCACGGCGCCAACCGGCTCGGCGCCTCCGCGCTGATGCAGGGCCTGGCCGACGGCTACTTCGTCCTGCCGGCCACCATCAACGACTACCTCGCCCGCACCCGGCACGAGGACGAGGTGACCGACGACCACCCGGCCGTGCAGGAGGCGCTGGCCGAGACCGAGGACCGGCTCAACCTGCTGCTGGCCGTCGACGGCGACCGCACCCCGGACTCCTTCCACCGCGAACTCGGCGAGCTGATGTGGGAGTTCTGCGGCATGGCCCGCACCGACAGCGGCCTGCGCAAGGCCCTGGAGCGCATCCCGCAGATCCGCGAGGAGTTCTGGCGGCGCATCAAGGTCCCGGGCACCGGCGAGGAGTTCAACCAGTCGCTGGAGAAGGCCAACCGCATCGTCGACTACCTGGAGCTCGCCGAGCTGATGTGCCTCGACGCGCTGCACCGCACCGAGTCCTGCGGCGGCCACTTCCGCGAGGAGTCCCAGACCCCGGACGGCGAGGCCGCCCGCAAGGACGACGCGTTCGCCTACGCCGCCGCCTGGGAGTTCACCGGCACCGGCGAGGCCCCCGTCCTGCACAAGGAAGACCTCGTCTTCGAGTACGTCCACCCCACCCAGCGGAGCTACGCATGAAGCTCACCCTGCGCGTCTGGCGGCAGAAGAACGCCGACGCCGACGGCACCATGTCCACGTACGAGGTGGACGGCATCTCACCCGACATGTCCTTCCTGGAGATGCTCGACACCCTCAACGAGGAACTCATCCTCAAGGGCGAGGACCCGGTCGCCTTCGACCACGACTGCCGCGAGGGCATCTGCGGCGCCTGCTCGCTGGTCATCAACGGCGAGGCGCACGGGCCCGAGCGCACCACCACCTGCCAGCTGCACATGCGGTCCTTCCGGGACGGCGACACCATCGACATCGAGCCGTGGCGGGCCGCGGCCTTCCCGGTCGTGAAGGACCTGGTCGTGGACCGGTCGGCGTTCGACCGGATCATCCAGGCCGGCGGCTACATCACCGCCCCCACCGGCTCCGCGCCGGAGGCGCACGCCACACCGGTGCCCAAGGCGGACGCCGACCTCGCCTTCGAGCACGCCGAGTGCATCGGTTGCGGCGCCTGCGTCGCCGCCTGCCCGAACGGCGCGGCGATGCTGTTCACCTCGGCCAAGGTCAACCACCTCAACGTCCTGCCGCAGGGCGCGCCCGAGCGGGAGACCCGCGTGCTGGACATGGTGGCGCAGATGGACGAGGAGGGCTTCGGCGGCTGCACCCTCGCCGGGGAGTGCGCCACGGCCTGCCCGAAGGGCATCCCGCTGATGTCCATCACCCGGATGAACAAGGAGTGGCTGCGCGCCACGCGGAAGACGGCCCGGCGCTGAGGCCCCCCGGCGGCTCCCGCGCCGGCGCGCACGCCCGCCGCGGGGGCCCGCCGCAGGGGCCGGACGCCGCAGCTCAGGACGTTCGCCGGCAGGGTGCGAACGGGCGGGACCGAGGGTGGTGCTCGGACTCGGTCCCGCCAGGCACCCCGGGCATTCAACAAGAGCACACCCGGCCTCCTGGCGCCGGTCACGCGAAGGTCAGGCGGCATCGGAAGAACAGGGGCGGCAGACCGTACCGCTCCGATCCGCCTCCGTCCCGCCGACCCGGCCCGTGACCAGGAGAGTGCCATGACCGGCGCACTGACCGTCGACCGTCCCCCGCAGCCCGCGGCACCCACCCGCTACACCGTCGGCCTCGCCCGTGACGAGGAGGACGTGCGTGCCGCGCAGCGGCTGCGGCACGACGTCTTCGCCGGGGAGATGGGCGCTTCGCTGCCCACCGCGCGGCCGGGGCACGACGTCGACGCCTTCGACGCCCACTGCGACCACCTGCTGGTCCGCGAGGAGGTGTCCGGCCAGGTCGTCGGCACCTACCGGCTGCTGCCGCCGGAGCGGGCCGCGGCCGCCGGAGGCCTGTACGCGGAGGGCGAGTTCGACCTGAGCGCCCTGGACGCGCTCCGGCCCGCCCTGGTCGAGGTCGGCCGCTCCTGCGTGCACCCCGACCACCGCGACGGCGCGGTCATCGGGCTGATCTGGGCCGGCATCGCCCGCTACATGACCGACCGCGGCCACCGGTGGCTCGCCGGCTGCTGCTCGATCCCGCTCGCCGACGGCGGCGCCCTCGCCTCCGCCGCCTGGGACCGGGTGCGGACCAGGCACCTGGCCCCCGAGGAGTACCGGGTGCGGCCCCTGCTGCCCTGGCGGCCGGGGCAGCCCGGCGCCGGCCGCACCGGGCTGCCGGCCCTGCTGCGGGGCTACCTCCGCCTGGGCGCCTGGGTGTGCGGCGAGCCCGCGCACGACGCGGACTTCGGCGTCGCCGACCTGTACGTGCTGCTGCCGATGGACCGGGTCGACCCCCGTTACCTGCGGCACTTCCTGTCCCTCGTCCCGGCCTGATGAGCGCCTGGCTGCCCACCGCGCCCTGCACCCCCGGGGCGTGCGTGGAGCCCACGGGATCCGCGACGGCCGTACCGCGCGCCGTGCTGCGGCTGGCCGCGGTCGCGGCGCTGGTCCTCGCCGGGGTCGCGCTGTCGCCGCTCGTCCGGGGGTGGTCCCGCTCGCGGGGGAGGATCCCGGCGGAACTGGTGCGGCGGTGGTGCCGGTGGATCGTACGGGCCGCGGGGGTGCGGGTCCGCGTCACCGGAGCCGCCGCGCCCGCCGGCGGGCTGCTGCTGGTCGCCAACCACGTCTCCTGGCTGGACGTCCCGCTGCTGGCCGCCGTCCGCCCGGCCCGGATGCTGGCCAAGGCCGAGATCCGGCGGTGGCCCGTGGCGGGGCCGGTCGCGGCCCGCGGCGGCGTGCTGTTCATCGACCGGGACCGGCTGCGCGCCCTCCCGGACGCGGTCGCGGCGGTCGCCGGGGCGCTGCGGTCGGGCGCCGCGGTCGCGGCCTTTCCCGAGGGCAGCACCTGGTGCGGCCGCGCCCAGGGCTCCTTCCGCCGGGCCGTCTTCCAGGCCGCCCTGGACGCCGGGGTGCCCGTCCAGCCGGTCCGCCTGCGCTACCGGACCACGGGCGGCGCCACCGCCACGGCCCCCGCCTTCGTCGGCGAGGACACGCTGCTCGCCTCCCTGTGGCGCGTCGCCTCGGCCCGCGGACTGGTGGCCGAGGTGGAGGTGCGGCCCCCGATCCCGCCGGGCGCCCACCCGGACCGCCGCGCGCTGGCGAAGGCCGCCCAGCCGCAGGCGCCCTCCCGCGCCCACACCGTCCCGGCCGCCGCCCGGTGACCCGGGCCCGGGGTTCCCGGGCGGGTCCTGCCGGCCGCGCACCGCGTCGGCGACGCCGGCAGGGGGCGCCGGGGCTCCGTACGGCGCGTACTCGGGCCGGCTCCCGGCGCGCCGGGCGTGGGTGCGCGCGGCGGCGGGCCTAGCCGCCCCGGGCGAAGATCCCCGCGAGCCGCCGGTAGGAGTCCAGCAGGGCCTCGCGGTCGTAGGTGCTGGTGGTGACCAGGACCTCCTGCGCGCCGGTCTCCTTCAGCACCGTCTCCAGCTCCTGCGCGACCTGCTCCTCGGTGCCGGCGATGTGCCCGGCGAGCCCGGACTCGTACAGGTCGCGTTCCTTGGCGGTCATGGTCAGCGTCTCGACGCGCTCGGCGGGCGGCAGCGGCGGGAAGGTGCCGTGGGTGCGGGAGTACGCCATCGACCAGGCCTCCGGGACCAGCAGCCGCCGGGCCGCCGCGGGGGTGGCGGCCACCGCGACCGTGCCGGAGACGACGACGTAGGGCTCGCTCGCCCAGGGGGAGGGACGGAAGCGGTCGCGGTAGCGGTCGATGCCGCGCCGCATCCTGTCCCGGTCGCGGAGGTCGCCGATGACCATCGGCAGGCCCGCGCGGGCCGCGATCACGGCGCCCTCGCCCATGGCCAGCACGAACGGCGGCACGGTCAGCCCTTCGGCGGGGCGGGCGCGCACGCCGGTCGGGGAGGTGCCGAGGAACCAGCCGAGCAGGTCCTGAAGCTGCGCCGCGAAGTCCTCGGCGTCGCCCTTGTCCCGGCCCAGCGCCTTGCGCACCCCGTTCGTGAAGCCGACGGACCGCCCCAGCCCCATGTCGATCCGCCCCGGGTACAGGGATTCCAGCACCCCGAACTGCTCGGCGACGACCAGCGGCCGGTGGTTGGGCAGCATCACCCCGCCGGTGCCGACCCGGATACGGCGCGTCGCCGCCGCGACGGCGGCGGCCAGCACGGTCGGCGCGGACCCGGCCACCCCGGGCACCCCGTGGTGCTCCGCCACCCAGAACCGGTGGTAGCCGAGGCGTTCCGCCTCCCGCGCCAGCGCCACGGTGTCCCGCAGCGCCTCGGCGCCGGTGTGTCCCTCGCGGATGCGGGAGCGGTCGAGGACGGAGAAACGGGTCGCGGCGATCACTGAGCTCACATGCAGTTCAACGCCGGCCGGGCGCAGGGATTCCCGCTCCCGGTCCCGGGGCCGGCGGGCGGCCCGGGTGTTCAGTCCCCGGGCCGCAGCAGTCCGCGCTCGTAGGCCCTGACCAGGTGCTGCGGCACGAGGTGCCGGACGCCGTCGACGGTGACCGGCACCAGGGCCGGCGTGGCCGCCTTCCACCGGGCGCGGCGGTGCCGGGTGTTGCTGCGGGACATCTTCCGCTTGGGGACGGCCATGGGGTGCTTCCTCCTCGGTCGGTCGGGCAGGCACCGAGGAGGCTATATGAAAATGGTTACCGTTAGCAATCAGGGGCGGCGGCGCGACCGGGCGCGGGCGTCGCGGGGCGGGTCGATGAACTGCAGCCGAAGCGCCGGCGGCGGCTCGGCCAGGCCCGGCCCGCCCGCCGCCGCCCAGCGGGCGATCTCCTCGGCGCCGGCGTCGTCCAGGACGAAGCCGACCCAGGTGGCCCGCCCGCCGGCCCGGCGCCCCGCGGCCGACGGCTGGACGACGACGACGTCGGCCCGGTCGCAGGGGCCGAGGCAGTCGGTCGTGCGCACCTGGAAGCCGTGCGCCGTCGCGGCGGCGCGCAGCCGCTCCAGCTGTCCGGCGTGGTCCGTGCCGGGGTGCTTGCGGGCGTTGCCGCAGCAGCAGCCCCGGCAGACGACGAGCGTGCAGGGGCGTTCGCGGGCGACGCCGACCGTGATCGTACGAGCAGACATGACAGCAGCATGAGGCGTACGGCGGGCGCGCCGGACGGCGGGGTGGGCGTACGGGGTGTCACTCCCGGGCGCCCACCAGGGCCCGCACCTCGAACTCCTCCTGGGCGTCGCGGTCCTGACGGCGGCTCAGCACCGTGCCGAGCCAGCCGAGGAGGAAGCCGGCCGGGATGGAGACGATGCCCGGGTTCTGCAGCGGGAACCAGGCGACGTCCGTGTCCGGGTAGAACGAGACCGGGGTGCCGGAGACGACGGGGGAGAACAGCACCAGCAGCACCGAGCAGGCCAGGCCGCCGTAGAGGCTGAGCAGCGCGCCCAGGGCGGTGAAGCGCCGCCAGAAGAGGGTGTAGACGATCGTCGGCAGGATCGAGGACGCCGCGATGGCGAAGGCGAGGAAGGCGAGCGTCGCGGTGTTGGTCCCCCAGGCGACCAGGGCGAGCAGCATGCCGAGGACGCCGATGACGGCCCCGGACAGCCGGGCGACGGTCAGTTCCTCCGTCTCGCTCGCCCGGCCCTTGCGGATCACCTCGCCGTACAGGTCGTGGGCGAGGGACGAGGCCGCGGCGAGGGTGAGGCCGGCCGCGACGGCGAGCAGCGTGACGAAGGCCAGGCAGGTCAGCAGGGCCGTGAGGATGCCGCCGCCGAGGGCGTGCGCGAGCAGCAGGACGGCCGCGTCGCCCTTGTGGTCCGTGGTCTCGATGGCGTCCCGGCCGACCAGGGCGGTGGCGCCCAGGCCGAGGACGCCGGCCGCCAGGCAGATCACCCCGACCAGTCCCAGGGCCCAGACGACGGAGGAGCGCAGCACGTCGGTCCTGCGCGGGGCGAGCAGCCGCATCAGCACGTGGGGGAGGGCGGCGAGACCGAGCACGATGGCCAGTTCCAGGCTGAAGAAGTCGAGCTTGCTGACGGTGCTGCCGCCGTAGCGCAGCCCCGGCTCCAGGAATCCCGCGCCGAGGCCGCTGCCGTCGGCGGCGGCGGCGAGCAGCGCGTCGGGGTTCCAGTCGAAGCGGTGCAGCACCCAGCCCGCGGTGACCGTGACACCCGCCACCAGCATCACGGCCTTGATGATCTGGATGACGGTGGCTCCGGGCATGCCGCCGAGGGAGGCGTACATGATGACGACGGTGCCGATGACGACCACGCACAACGTGCGGGTGGCGGCGCTGGGCTCGCCGGTGAACTGGGTCAGCAGGGCGACGCTGCCGACGAGCTGCGCCACCAGGTAGAGGGTCGCGACGGCCAGGGTGCACACGGCCAGCGCGAGCCGCACCGACCGCTGCCGGCGGGGCAGGCGCAGGGCCACCGTGTCGCCCAGCGTGAACCGGCCCGTGCGGTGCAGCGGCTCGGCGATCAGCAGCAGCACCATCATCCAGGCGACGGTGGTGCCGCCGAGGTACATCAGCCCGTCGTACCCGGTCAGGGCGACCAGCCCGGTGCTGCCGAGCAGGGTGGCCGCGGACACGTAGTCGCCGCACATGGCCAGGCCGTTGCGCAGCGGCGACATGGCACGGTTGCCCAGGTAGAACTCGCTGATCTCGTCGCGCTGAGGGGCGGTCAGCAGAGCCGTGAACAAAGTGATCACGACCACCGACAGGAACAGCACGAACGTCAGCTGCAGGCTGTGCTCGTCGGCGATGCCGGCGGACAGGGTCACCACGTGCGGTACCCCCTCGCACCGCCGGCGGGGCGTCCGGCGGCCGCGCCCGGCGCGGCCGGGCCGGGACGGGGGGCCTCGGGGCGGTGCAGCCGGGCCTGGAGGCGGTGGGCGAGCGGGTCGGCCTTGACCCGGGCGTGCCGGACGTAGCGCCAGGCGGTCACGGCCATCACGGCGAACTGGGCGAGACCCAGGGCGAGCCCGACCGTGAGGTGGCCGAGCAGGGGCTCGTTCATCACCGCGGGCGCGAAACTCGACAGCAGCACGTACAGCAGGAATCCACCGACGGACAGGGCCGTGGCCCGGGCCCCGAACCGGCGCCGTTCGCGGCGCAGCGAGTGGAATTCGGGGTCGTCGGATATTCGCTGTGGCTTTACCGGCGCGGCGGCCCGGAGCTGAAATGTGGACGAGTCGTCGGGCCACGGTGAATATTCGGGCACAGGCGCACCTTCTTCGCTGCTTCGTGTGCTCCGCACTCGGCTCCTTCGGGCGTCGGCCGTGCAGCTCCCGGGGGTGGTGGAGCGACGGCGAACGCACGACGGGGTGCGGCTCGGTGAAGGATTCGTGAATCCGAATTCTCGGTCCCTCGGATTCACGCGGTTCTCCGGAGATCCTGGAGCGATCCCCGGCGACCTCCGTCCACGGGTGGGGGCGAGGTCGGAAGCGGAGTATTGCAGCGCCGTGCTTGAGCTATCAACTGGTGTGCCGAATAAAGATGATCCCTTGGCGCGTTCGCGTCCTCGTCGGCGGAATCGTGGTATCGCGCCCCCGGCGGGGAGGGGCGTCGGCGCGCCGTCCGGACCCTTCCCCGGCCCGGCCGGCTCCCGCGGACCGTCCGCCGGGGCCGCCCCCGTTCCGCGGCCCGGCCGGCGCCGCCGCGGCGGGCGGCCCGCCGTCCGCCGGCGCCTCCGCCGTAGGGTGGGTGCCGTGAGCGACAGCACCGAGCGACCGCTGGCCGTGTTCGATCTCGACAACACCCTCGCCGACACCGCGCACCGGCAGCGGTTCCTGGAGCGCCGGCCGCGCGACTGGGACGCCTTCTTCGCCGCCGCGCCGCAGGACCCGCCGCTTTCGGAGGGCGTCGCGCTGGCGCGGCGCAGCGCCGAGGAGTGCGAGGTCGTCTACCTCACCGGACGGCCCGAGCGGTGCCGCCGCGACACCCTGGACTGGCTCGCCGCGCACGGGCTGCCCGAGGGGCGCCTCCACATGCGGCGCGACGACGACCGCAGGCCCGCCCGGTTCACCAAACTGGCGATTTTGCGCCGGCTCGCCCGGACCCGGGAGATCCGGGTCCTCGTGGACGACGACGAACTGGTGTGCGCGGACGCCGAGCGGGCGGGCTTCCCCGTCCTGCGGGCGCGCTGGGCGACCCCGTCGGCCGAGCTGGAGGTGGCGCAGGAACGGGAGGGGCGGACCTGACGGCCCGGCCGGGCCGCGGGCGCGTCAGCCCGTTTCCTCCAGGCGGAAGCCGACCTTCAGGCCGACCTGCCAGTGGGCGATGTCCCCGTTCTCGATCTGGCCGCGCACCTGCGTCACCTCGAACCAGTCCAGGTTGCGCAGGGTCTGCGAGGCGCGGGAGATGCCGTTGCGGATGGCCTGGTCGACGCCCTCGGGCGAGGTGCCGAAGATCTCCGTGACCCGGTAGGTGTGGTTCGACATGCGGGTGCTCCTCTCCCGAAGGCTCCATGGCGACGGCGGCGGGTGTGTCCCACGTCACTCCACCGTGCCCCAAGCCGCGGCGGAGCGCGAGGCGCCGCACCGGACGCCCCGGGTCCGCGTACCGGTCCGCGCCGGAAGGCGGCACGGCCGTCCGCGTGCCGCCCGCCCCGGCCCCGCCGCCGGTGCGCGACGGGGCGCTCGCCGGGGCCGGCGCCCGGGCGGGAGACCCGGTGGGCCTCCCGCCGCGTCACCGGGGCCCCGGACCCCGGTCCGGGGCGATCCCCGCCGTCAGCGCGCCACGCTCAGCGACAGCGCGAACCGGCCCTCGCCGTCCGTCCACCAGTGGGTCAACTCCATCCCGGCGGCGGACAGTTCGGCGCGCACCCCCTTCGCGCGGAACTTCGCCGAGACCTCCGTGCGCAGCTCCTCGCCCGCCGCGAAGTCCACGGCGAGGTCGAGCGCGGGCACCTTCACCGTCTGCGCGGTACGGGAGCGCAGCCGCATCTCGATCCACTCGTGCCCGGCGTCCCACAGCGCCACGTGGTCGAAGGCGGCGGTGTCGAAGTCGGCGCCCAGCTCACGGTTGATCACGGTCAGGACGTTCCTGTTGAACGCGGCCGTCACCCCGGCCGCGTCGTCGTACGCCCGGACCAGGACCCGCTCGTCCTTGACCAGGTCGGTGCCCAGCAGCAGGGCGTCGCCGGGCGACAGCAGGGCGCGCACCGACGCCAGGAACGCGGCGCGGTCGGCGGGCGGCAGATTGCCGATCGTGCCGCCGAGGAACGCCACCAGCCGGGGCCCCGGCGCGTCCGGCAGCGTCAGCCCGGCGGTGAAGTCGGCGATCAGCGCGTGCACGGCCAGCCCCGGCCGCTGCGCGGCGAGCGCCCGCCCGGCCCGGGTGAGGGCGCTCTCGCTGACGTCGACGGGCACATAGGTGTGCAGGCCGGTCAGGGCGTCGAGCAGGTACCGGGTCTTCTCGGAGGATCCCGAGCCCAGCTCCACCAGGGTGCGGGCGCGGGCCGCCGCGGCGATCTCACCGGACCGCGCGACGAGGATCTCGCGCTCGGCGCGCGTGGGGTAGTACTCGGGCAGCTCGGTGATCCGCTCGAACAGTTCGCTGCCGTGCGCGTCGTAGAACCATTTCGGGGGCAGCGTCTTGGGGACGCCGGTCAGGCCGTGGCGCACGTCGGCGCGCAGGGCGGCGTCCGTGGCGTCCTCGGGCAGGACGCGGGTGAGCAGGAACGGACTCACGTGCGGGACTCCTTCGCGGGTGCGCAGGCCAGGGGGTCGCCCGGCTCCTCGAGCGGGGTGAGCAGCACGTCCGTGCGGCTCACCGTGAGCAGGGTGCGGTCGGGGACCTCCCGCCAGCGCGGGTCGTCGTCGTAGGGCTCGGAGGCCACGACGGTGCCGCCGCCGGGCCGGGCGAGGTACCACAGGGTGTCGCCCCAGGCGGTGGCGGCGATCGTCGTGCCGTCGGTGAGCAGCAGGTTGAGCCGGGAGGCGGGCGCCGCCCCGGCCACCTGCGCCACCGTGCCGGCCAGCGCCCGCCCCGGCTCGTCGCCGCCGCGCAGCCGGTGCAGGGCCAGCGCCCACACGAGAGCCGAGTCGTTGCGGGCCTCCAGCGACAGCAGTTCCTCCGGGGGCAGGAGGCGGGCCGCCGGCGCCAGCGAACCCGGCCAGCCCGCCACGGCCCCGTTGTGGCTGAACAGCCAGGTCTCCGCCGCGAACGGCGCCGCGGCGGCCTCCGCGTCGGCGCCCGCCAGGGTCGCGTCCCGCACGGCGGCGAGCACCGCCCGCGAGCGCACCACCCGGGCCAGGTCGGCGAAGGACCGGTCCGCCCAGATCGGCCCGGCCCGCCGGTACCGGGCCGGCACCGGGTCCGGGTCGGCGTACCAGCCGACGCCGAAACCGTCGGCGTTGACCGTCCCGTACCGCTGCCGCCGCGGCGCCCACGACTGCCGGTACAGGCCGTGCGGCGGCTCCACGACGAGCCGCCCGAGGGACTGCGGGGGCCCCACGTAGGCGAGGTGACGGCACATCAGTCCTCCTCCGAGCGGGCCGTGCGGAAGCCGGAGAAGATCTGCCGCCGGACCGGGTGGTCCCAGTTGCGGAACGTGCCCCGGCAGGCCACCGCGTCCACGGCGAACGAGCCGCCGCGCAGCACCTTGTACGCGGACCCGAAGAACACCTCCGAGTACTCCCGGTACGGGAAGGCCCGGAACCCCGGGTACGGCAGGAAGTCGCTCGCCGTCCACTCCCACACGTCGCCGATCAGCTGCCGTACGCCGAGCGGCGACTCACCGGCCGGGTAGCTGCCGGCGGGCGCCGGGCGCAGATGCCGCTGCCCGAGGTTGGCGTGCTCGGGCAGCGGATCGGCGTCGCCCCAGGGGTAGCGCCTCGAGCGGTCGCCGGCCGGGTCGTACCGGGCGGCCTTCTCCCACTCGGCCTCGGTGGGCAGCCGGCGCCCGGCCCAGCGGGCGTAGGCGTCGGCCTCGTACCAGCACACGTGCAGCACCGGCTCGTCGGGCGGCACGACCTCCGTGACGCCGAAGCGGCGGCGCAGCCACTGCCCGCCGTCGCGGCGCCAGAACAGCGGGGCGGTGATGGAGTGCCGCCGGACGTGCGCCCAGCCCTCCGGGGCCCACCAGCGGGGGTCGTCGTAGCCGCCGTCCTCGATGAACGCCTGGTAGGCGGCGTTCGTCACCGGCGTGGTGTCGATCCGGAACGGGGCCACCTCGCGCCGGTGCGCGGGGCGCTCGTTGTCCAGGGCCCACGGCTCGGCCGAGGTGCCCATCGTGAACGGGCCGCCCGGCACGAGGACCTCGGCCGGCCCGGTGAACGGCGGCCCGGGCTCCGGGTCCGGGGCGGTCAGCGCCCGCGGCCCCCGGCGGAGCTGATGGGTGATCAGCATCGTCTCGTCGTGCTGCTGTTCGTGCTGCGCGATCATCCCGAAGACGAAGCCCGCCTCGGTCAGCCGCGTCCCGCGGAACGCGGCGCCCGCCAGCACGTCCAGGGCCCGGCCGCGCACCTCGGCCACGTACCGGCGGGCCTCGCCGGGCGGCAGCAGCGGCAGCCGGGGCCGTTCGGCGCGCGGATGCTCGAAGGCGTCGTACAGGCTGTCGATCTCCGGCCGCAGCGCCTCCTGCCCGGCGACGGCCCGCAGCAGCCACTGCTCCTCCTGGTTGCCGATGTGCGCGAGGTCCCACACCAGCGGGGACATCAGCGGCGAGTGCTGCGCGGTCAGGTCGGGATCCTCGACGCAGCCGGTCAGGAGCGTGGTGCGGGCGCGGGCGGCGGTGAGCGAGGCCAGGGCGCGCTCGCGCAGGACGTCGGCGTCGGGAGCGGGGTCGGTCATGGGCGCGGGTCCTTCCCGTGCGGGCGACGGCTCGCGCCGTCCAGCGTCTGCAACAGGTCGTCGGCGGGGCAGCGGCCCGGAACGACGTAGCGGTCGAGGTACGCCGCGACGGCGTCCGTGACCTCGGTGGTGGCCCCGAGCCGGGGCAGCGCCCCGAGCGCCGCCCGGAAGCAGCCGACGGCCGCCTCGTGCAGTTCGGGGTCGGCGAGCCCCCGCCGGGCCGCGTCGAGCCAGAGCGGGTTGCCCGGGGCGGGCAGGCCGCGGGTCCGCTCGGCGAGCGGTTTCACGGTCCGGTAGGCGGTCTCGCCGGCCTCCGGATCGTCGAAGAGGGCGGCCGTCACGGCGAGCGGCACGATCCACCCGTCGTCGCCGGGCTGCGCGTCGATCATGCGCAGTTCGAGGTGGCCGCGGGGCCTGACCGGCGGGAACAGCGTCGTGATGTGGTAGTCGAGATCGCCGCGGGTGGGCGGTCTCGGCGACCGGGACCGGGTCCACTCGCGGAAGGTCAGCCCGTCCGGCACGTCCCAGGGCCCGTCGTCCCGCCGTACGCACATCACCGGGGAGTCCAGCACATGCCGGGCCCAGGCGGCGCGCGGGTCGGCGTCCAGCGGGGGGCCGCCCGCCCGGCCGGGGCCGATCTCGGCCCACCGCAGCTGCCGGGTGGACAGCCAGCCGGTGGGCCGCCGCCCGGCGACGGGGGAGTTGGCGAACGCGGCCACCAGGACCGGGCCCAGCCGGTGGGCCAGCCACCAGCGCCGCACATGGCCGAGGGGGCCGGGTTCCTCGTGGCCGGCGTCCAGGCACACCTGCACCGACGCCGAGGTGCACATCATGGCGCGGCCGGCCGGGCCGGCGCGGTCCAGGCAGGCCTCCATGGCGTCGTACCGCGGCTCGCGCAGGAACCGGCGCGGCGGGTGCCAGGGATCGTGGCCGATGCCGACGAGTGCCAGACCGTCCTCGCGCAGGACCGCGCGGACGGCGTCGAGGTCGGCGGAGACGGTACCGATGCACTCCATCAGCGAGGCGGCGGGGGGCGAGCTCAGCTCCAGCTGGCCGCCGGGTTCCACGGTGAGCGCCGACCTCAGAGGCAGGGTCCGCAGCGCGGCGTAGGCCGCTCGGAGTCGTTCGGGCGGTACGGGGAGCTGCGGGGCGCGCAGCTCGTGGACGAGCCATTCCACTTCGACGCCGAGGCGGCGGGGCGGTCCGGTCTTGAAGCAGATGCCCCGGACCAGGGCCTCGACCTCGGCTTCGGTGACGGCGGCGAGGTGCTCCGTACAGCCGCCCGCTATCGATGAATCGGACATGTCGGGATCCTCCTGAGATTCCACCATGCCGCCGGGGCCCGCGACGGGTGGCCCGGGCCGGCTCACCCGTCCCACCCAAGGCCGTCGGGCCGCCGCGCACAAGAGCGCCTACGGGGACGTTCCGCCTCGGCCGTCTTCGCTCCCCGGCCGTTCACCCGGGCTTTCCAGGGCGTCTTCGGGCCGGGAAACCCGGTTGCGCCCCGGAATCAGGATCGCTCACGATGCCGTCATGAGCACGACGGGGGAGGCCGCGCGGCGCGTGGTCGCGGCGCGTACGGGGGTGGCGCCGTGAGCGCGCGCCTGCGCGATGTCGCGGAGGAGACGGAACGGATCGTGGCGGCGGGGGCGTACCGCGCCTTCGACGGGCGCGAGGTGCCGATCGCCGCGGCGGTCGAGGCGGCCCGCCGGGGCACGCGGATGTACGGGCCGGAGCCGGTCGGGATCCCGCCGGTGCCGCCGGCGGACCCCTTCTTCGAGGTCACGGAGGAGACCAGCCTGGCGGCGGCCCGCCGGCTCGGCGGCGACGTGGCCGTGCTGAACTTCGCCTCCGCGCGCAACCCCGGCGGCGGCTACCGCAACGGCGCCCAGGCCCAGGAGGAGGCCCTGTGCCGGGCCTCGGCCCTGTACACCTGCCTGCTGCGGGCCCGCGGGTTCTACGATCACCACCGCGCCCACCGCGACCCGTTCTACACGGACCGCGTCATCCACTCACCCGGCGTGCCCGTCTTCCGGGACGACCGCGGCCGCCTGCTGGACGAGCCGTACACCGCCTCCTTCCTGACGGCCGCCGCCCCCAACGCGGGCGTCGTCCTGCGCACGGCGCCGGAGCGCGCGGCGGACCTGCCGCGCGCCCTCGCCGTGCGGGCCGAGCGGGTGCTGGAGACGGCCGTGGCCCACGGCCACCGGCGGCTGGTCCTCGGCGCCTGGGGCTGCGGAGTGTTCCGCAACGACCCGGAGCAGGTCGCGGGCGCGTTCCGGGCGTTGCTCGGCCCCGGCGGACGGTTCGCCTCCGCCTTCACGCACGTGGTGTTCGGCATCCCGGACCGCACGCCCGGCGGCACGGTCCGCGCGGCGTTCGCCCGGGCGTTCCCGGAGCACCGGCCGCAGCGGTGACGGCTCCGGGGCGCCGGTCGCGGCCGTGGCGCTTCCGGAGCGTCAGCTCCAGCCGTAGCGCTCCCGCAGCCGCTGCCGCACCAGGTTGAAGCGCATCCGGTCCAGCGCACAGGCCTCCCGGCGCATGCCCTGCTCGTGCAGCCGCAGCACCCGGTCCACCGCGACCCACGACGCGCGCCCCGACCGGTCCCACGGCCCGCTGCCGATCGGCACCCACTCCCGGTCGCCGTCGTGCCGCTTGCTGGACAGCTGGACGGCGAGGAAGGTGCCGGCGGCCTCACGGGCGACGACGAGCACCGGACGGTCCTTGCCCCGGCCGTCGTTCTCCTCGAACGGCACCCAGGTCCAGACGACCTCGCCGGGGTCCGGATCGCCGTCGTGCGCGGGGGAGTACTCGGTCCGCACCCGGCCGACCTCGCGCGGGTCGGCCTCGGTGGTGGCGCAGGGGCCGTGGCGGCCGGGGGCGTTCTCATCGGTGTACGCGGTCACGGAGTCACGGTAGAGCGTGCGCCCCGGTGCGGGGACGCCGCGTCCCGCGAACGCCTTCGTGCGGACACCGGGGCGCCCGGCACGTCCGCGGGACGCGCCGGGCGCCCCGCGAACGCGCTCACGCGGCCGGGAAGTCCGCGCCGGAAGCCGGAAGCCGGAAGCCGGAAGCCGGAAGCCGGAAACCGGGGACCGGGGACCGGCCGCTGGGCGAAGCGCCCGGACCGCCCGGCACCGCGCCGGCCCCGCCCCGCCCGTGCGTTCCCGCGGGCACCCCGCCTTCGAGGAGGTGCCCGGGAGCCCACTATGGCGAACCTGTGGCGGTCCGGTGAAGGGGTGTGACGGGATCGGGGGGCCGGCGGCGGCAGGCGGGACGGCGGACAGCGCGGCCCCGGCCGTCGCACCCGCCGGGCCGGGCCGACGCCTGTCGTGCGCGGGTGGCGGAAATCCTCCGCCGGGACCGGGCGCGCGGGCCGTACCATGCGGGAGCGGTGAGGGGGAGGTCGAGGCGATGGCGGGCAGACAGCGGACCGGGACGCCGACGCTGGAGGACGTGGCGGCGCTCGCCGGCGTCGGCCGCGGCACGGTCTCACGCGTCGTCAACAACGCCGCCGGGGTGAAGGACTCGACCCGGCGGGCCGTCGAGCGGGCCATCGCGGAGCTGGGGTACGTCCCCAACCACGCCGCGCGCTCCCTCGCCGGGCGGCGCGCGGACGCGGTGGCCCTGGTGGTGACGGAGGCCGAATGGCGGCTGTTCGGGGAGCCGTTCTTCGCCGAGACCGTACGGGCCGTCAGCGACGCCCTCGCCGACAGCGGCATGCACCTGCTGCTCACCCTGGTCCGCGGCGCCGCCGAGCGCCGGCGGTTCGTGGAGTACGCGCGGGGCGGCCGGGTCGACGGCGTGCTGCTGGTGTCCGCGCACGGCGGCGAACCGCTGCCGGACATGCTGGCGGAGCTGGGCATCGCGACGGTCCTGCTGGGGCGCCGCTCGGCCGACGAGCCCGTCTCCTACGTGGACGTCGACAACGTGGGCGGCGCCCGCACGGCCGTCCGCTACCTGCTCGGCAGCGGCAGGAGCGCCATCGCCACCATCACCGGCCCGCTCGACATGTACGTGGCCCAGTGCCGGCTGCGCGGCTACCGCGAGGCCCTGGGGCGCGGGACGGAGCGGGACGCCGCACCCGCGCCGGGCGCCCCCGACGACTCCTGGGTCGCCGAGGGCGACTTCACCGAGGAGAGCGGACGCCGGGCGATGCGCGAACTGCTCGCCCGGCATCCCGGCCTCGACGCCGTCCTCGTCGCCTCCGACACCATGGCCGCGGGCGCCGTGCACGCGCTGCGCGCGGCGGGCCGCCGCGTGCCCGACGACGTCGCCGTGATCGGCTTCGACGACTTCCCGCTCGCCCAGCACATCCATCCGCGGCTCACCACCGTGCGCCAGCCGGTCGACGAGATCGGGCGGGCCCTGGTCCGCCTGCTCCTGGAGGAGCTGGAGGACTCGGCGGTGGCCTGGCGGCACGTGGTCCTGCGCACCGAACTCGTGCGCAGGGACTCCGCCTGACCCGGTCCGGCACCGGGCCCGGGGCGCCGCGGGCCCGGCCCGCGAGGGCCGCCCGCGGCGCCCGGCCGCCCGCCGGTCAGGCCCGCGGGGACGCGGGCAGCGGACGGCCCGCCGGGCTCACGACGTGCTGCACCCGACCGAGCCGACCGGATAGTCGTTGCCGGTCGAGGTCGCGGTGAAGCCGAAGGTGACGCTCCCGTCCGCCGCGATCGTGCGGTTGTGGTCCAGGCTCTTCACCGTCACCGTGCCGTCCGGTCCGGTCGCCGCGGATCCGCCCCACAGACTGCCGATCCTGGTCCCGGTGCCCGGTTTCCATGCCACCGTCCAGCCGTTGATCGGTTCCGTGCCGTGGTTCATGACCTCGACCGACCCCTGGAAGCCGCCGTTCCAGGCGTTGGTCACGGTGTAGTGGGCCATGCAGGAACCGGTGGGCGTGGGGGTCGGCGTCGGCGTCGGCGTGGGGTCCGGGGTGCCCGCCGAGCCGCGGATGCCGGTCACCTCGCCGTTGCCGCCGTCGAAGACGATGTCGGAGCAGGAGAAGAAGTTCTCCTGGCTGTCCGAACGCACCCACTGGATGAACAGCAGGGCGTCACCGGAGCGGCCCGAGGGCAGCTTCAGATCCCAGTGGTAGTGGCCGCTGTCGGTCCCCGGGGACCCCTGCTGGGGCGGGTTGGTCACCGTCTGGATCAGCTCCAGGTCGCTCCAGGCCAGCTGGGAGGTGGGCGACCAGCCGGGCTTGGTGAGGTAGACCCGGAAGTCGCCCGGGTGCGCGGCCCAGTTGCTGTACCGCACCCGCATCGTCGCCCCGGAGGTCAGATGCGTACGGGGCCAGTCGGAGCGGGCCGCGTTGTAGCCGGAGAAGTTGTACGGCGACCGGTCGCCCGCGCTGCACAGCTTGCCGTCGGGCACGTAACCCGCGCCGCGCCCGCCCGCGTTGGAGTCGAGCACGGCGAACCAGTTGTACAGGGAGCCCGCGCCGCTCTGCTGCAGCGCGGCGCGGCACGCCGGGTTGGTCGGTTCCAGTGAGCCGGTGCCGGTGAGGGCGTCCCGGTAGCACAGATAGGTCCGCGAGCCGGGCGTCAGCGCGACGCCGTGGGCCTGCGCCGGGCTCTGGCCCAGGACGAGCAGGCCGAGCGAGGCGACGGCGGTGGCGAAGGCCGCGAATAAGGCGTAGATCCTGCGTCGTGACAAGGAACTTCACCCTTCGGGAGGGCTGGGCCGGCCCGGCATGGCGTGCCGCGGCACCCGGGGGACGGACCGGCGCCAGGAGGAGGGATATTGCGTGGGCATGACATCCCGAGGATTGGGAGCGCTCCCACTTCTGGTCACGGTAGCGAGGGGTCAAGGGGCTGTAAATGGGGCGGCGGCGATCCGTGGTCCGGGTCGGGGAAGAAGAGTCCGCCGGGGCGCGTCCGTTCCCCGCCCGCCGTCGAAATCCGTTCGACGTGTTCACGCCCACTGTCTTGTCACGCCTCCCGGGCGCCCCTACAGTCCCGTTCCGGACCGGCAACTTGGGAGCGCTCCCACGCCTGTGGTGAGCGGGAGCGCTCCCGATCCCCCAGGACACCGGCCCACCCTCCTTCCCGAGAGGACCCGCATGCGACCGTTACCGTCCCCCGTCCGCGCCGCCCGCGGCCTGCTCGCAGCGCTGCTGACGGCTCTCGGCACACTCGCGGCCCTCCTGACCGCCGTCCCGGCCGCGCAGGCCGACACCACCCTCTGCGAACAGTTCGGCTCGACGACGATCCAGGGCCGTTACGTGGTGCAGAACAACCGCTGGGGCACCAGCGAGGAGCAGTGCGTCACCGCCACCGACACGGGATTCCGGGTCACCCGGGCGGACGGCTCGGTGCCCACCAACGGGGCCCCGAAGTCGTATCCGTCCGTCTTCAACGGCTGCCACTACACCAACTGCTCGCCCGGCACCGCCCTGCCCGCCCGGGTGAGCTCCATCTCCAGCGCGCCGACCAGCATCTCCTACGGCTACGTCAGCAACGCGGTCTACAACGCCTCGTACGACATCTGGCTCGACCCGACGCCGCGCACCGACGGCGTCAACCGCACCGAGATCATGGTGTGGTTCAACCGGGTCGGGCCGATCCAGCCGATCGGCTCCCCGGTGGGCACCGCCACCGTGGGCGGGCGCAGCTGGGAGGTGTGGTCGGGCAGCAACGGCTCCAACGACGTGCTGTCCTTCGTCGCCCCGTCCGCCATCGGCAGCTGGAGCTTCGACGTGATGGACTTCGTCGACCAGGCGGTCGCCCGCGGCCTCGCCCAGTCGTCCTGGTACCTGACGAGCGTCCAGGCCGGGTTCGAGCCGTGGCAGAACGGGGCCGGGCTGGCCGTCAACTCCTTCTCGTCCTCCGTCAACACCGGCGGCGGCTCGGGCGATCCCGGTACGCCGGCCGCCTGCGAGGTCACCTACTCCGCCAGCGTCTGGCAGGGCGGCTTCACCGCCGACGTGAAGGTCGCCAACAAGGGCTCGGCCCCGGTCGACGGCTGGCGGCTCGGCTTCACCCTGCCCTCCGGGCAGACCGTCACCAGCGCCTGGAACGCCTCCGTGTCGCCGTCCTCGGGGGCCGTCACCGCGACCGGCCTCTCCCACAACGCGCGGATCGCGGCCGGCGGCAGCCAGAGCTTCGGCCTCCAGGGCACCTACAGCGGCACCTTCGCCGAGCCCGCCGCCTTCACCCTGAACGGCGCCGCCTGCACGGTGAGGTAGCGCGGCCGGACGGTCCCGCGAGGACCGACGCGAGCCCCGGGGCCCACCCTCCCTTCCCCACGCCGACAGGGCGGGCCCCGGTTCCTCCCGGCCGCCGGAACACTTCCGGCCGCCGGGGCACCTCCGGCCGCCGGACCGCGCCCGGTCGCCGGACCGCGCCCGGTCGCCGGACCGCGGAAAACCCGGTGACCGCGGCACGGCCCGGCACGGCAATGGGGCGGCACGGCGCCGGACCGCACCCGGCACGAGGCCGCGAAGCGGTGCCGGCCGGGGACAGCCGGCGCGGTGAGCGCGCGGACCGGCCGCGCACGGCGACCGCGGGGCGCCGCGCGGCGGAAAACCGCTGGACACCCACGGACACGGATCCCTACGATCCGCGGTGCGGCATCGCGTGCCGGTCACCGGCCGGGTGAGGCATGGAGGCGCCGCGGAGATGCCCGTGGAGGCATTCACCCATGTCCGTCGAGTTCAACCACACCATCGTTCTCTCCCGCGACCGGGAGAGGTCCGCTCGTTTCCTCGCCGGGGTCCTGGGACTGGACGTCGGCGCACCGGCCGGTCCCTTCCTGCCGGTGACCACCGCCAACGGTGTCACGCTGGACTTCCTCACCCTCGACACCGACATCCCGGTGCAGCACTACGCGTTCCTCGTGTCGGAGGACGAGTTCGACGGGATCCTCGCCCGCCTGGTCGGCGCAGGCGTCCCGGTCCAGGCCGATCCGCACGGCCGGCACCCGCGCCGGATCAACCGCAACGACGGCGGGCGCGGCGTGTACTTCACCGACCCGGACGGCCACGGCCTGGAGGTCATCACCCGCCCGTACGGCAGCGACCCGTCCTCGCCCCTCAACGGCGTCACGGAGGAGGTCCCCGGCGCCCGCTGAGCGGGCCCGGGCGCGCGGACGCCCGGTGTCCCCGCACGGGGGCGCCGGGCGTCCGGCGGGTCAGGGGCGGCTCCGGGCCGGTTCCGCCCCGGGCCGGGGCGCGTGGTCGCGGCGCGGGAGCAGGAGCGGGGTCGCCAGCAGGAGCAGACCGGCGAGGGCGATCGCGGCGCGGGGGCCGACGAGGCCGGCCAGCAGGCCCCACAGGGCGGTCAGCGCGGCGACGGAGGCCTTGCCGGTCACGGACCAGGCGGACAGCGTACGGGTGACCCGGTCGGCCGGGGTGCGGTCGAGACGGTGGGTGGCGAACACCGGGTTGAACACGCCCACGCACGTGATCAGCGCGAACTCCACGGCCACGACCAGCACCAGCCCCGTGGCGCCGGGGTGGAGGAGGACCAGGCCGAGCGGCCAGCACGCGCGCAGCGTGCCGGCGGTGCGCAGGACCCGGTGCCGCCCGAACCGGGCGACGAGCCGGCGGGACAGCCGCGAGCCGACCAGTCCGCCGGCGCAGGGCAGGGCGAAGGCCAGGCCGTACTGCCAGGGCGCGAAGCCGAGGGGGCCGAGCATCAGGACGGCGAGCAGCGGCGAGGTCGCCATGATCAGACCGTTGACCAGGACCGTGTTGAGGAACAGCGGCCGCAGCACCGGATCGGCCAGGATGTACCGCCACCCGTCGAGCAGGTCGCCCGCGCGGAGCCGTGACGACGCGCCGGTCCGCACGGGCCGGGGCTCCCGGCCGCCGATCGCGCGGATCCCCAGCGCCGAGAGCAGATAGCTGACCGCGTCCGCCACCACCGTCGCCACCGGGCCGAACGCGCCGGCCGCCGCCCCGCCGAGCGGTGGTCCGGCCATGGTGGCCGTCCAGGCCGTCGCCTCCAGCCGCCCGTTCGCGACCAGCAGGTCCCCCTTCCCGACGAGCGACTTCAGACAGGCCCCGGCCGCCGCGGTGAAGGTGATGTCGGCCGCGGCGACCACCACCGACACCACCAGCAGCTGGGCGAAGCCGAGCAGGCCGAGGAAATACGCGGCGGGCACGCTCAGCAGCGCGGCGCACCGGACCAGGTCCATGGCGATCATCACCGGCCGCTTGCGGCGGAACTCCACCCACGGGCCGAGCGGCACCGCGACCACGGCGCCCACCGCCGACCCCACGGCCGCCAGCGCCGCCACCTGGGTCGGCCCGGCGTGCAGCACCACCAGGGCGATCAGCGGAAACGCGTCGAACGCCAGCCGCGTGCCGAACGCGCTGACCCCGTACGCCGCCCACAGCCACCCGAACCGCCGCCCCAGCGACCGCCCGCCCACCACGACCACCCCCGCTCCGCCCGCCCGGACAACTCCTCGTCGACCGGGGACATCAAAGCGAGCGGTGGATCCGCGGATCAAACAACCGGCCGGTGAGGGGCCACAACCGACGGTTGTGGCCCCTCACCGGCCGGCGTGGTTCCCGGAGCCGCGCGGCCCGCCCCGCACCGGCGGGGCGGGCCGGTGAACGGCACCGTCCGGCCTCAGGTGCGGGTCGCCGTGCCGCACTCCACCGGGCGGTCGGGGTCGAGGTCCTGGCTGCGGTCGTAGGGGTCCGTCGCCGGGCCGGTCGGCGTGGGGCCCGCCGGGGCGTCGCCGGCGAACCGCGGATGGAGGTAACCGTCGTGGACGCCGCAGGCCGAGTTGCCGGTGCTCTGGTCGAAGCGGGTCACGACGAGCCTGCCCGGCGTCACCCGGTAGGCGCTCGGGTCGGACAGCTCCAGGTCCAGCACGCGCCGCACGATGGTGCGGGTGACCTCGGTGGCGCCCGGGCCGGCCTTGGCGAGGGGGTAGACGAAGGTGTAATCGGCGTGGACGACGACCGAGGCGCGCCGCCCCGCCTCGAACGTCATCCGGCCGCGGGTCTTGACCACGTCGCCGACCAGGCGGACCTCGTCCGGGTCGAACCGGCTGAACATCCACAGCGGGTCGTGGTCCTCGTCCGGCTCGCGCAGCGCCGTCCGCAGCAGCCCGGCGACGTCCTCCTGCCGGGGCTCCAGCACCTCGAACGACTCGTCCGGGTGCCCGCCGCGCAGGGTGACGGGGTCCAGATTGGCGTCCACCAGGAGTCTGCGGGCCTGGCGCAGGGCGAAGGCGACCCGGTCCTTCGACAGCGAACCGACCGCGGTGGCCTCCGGCAGCGTGATGCCCTCGGCGCCGTCGGCGTAGCGCTCCGCGGGGGAGCCGGCGAAGGGCCGGTCCAGCGTGGGCACGCCGGGGAACCCGGCGGCCGGCGGGGCCGTGGGGCGGGCCGTCTCCGGCGGCAGCGACGGCGCGGTCCCGGCCGCGCCCCGGGCGTCCCGGTCCGTGAACCGGTCGCCCAGGCCACCGGGCAGGTGGGACAGGGCCCAGCCCGGGCTGACGGCGACCACGGCCACGGAGACGGCGGCGAGCACGCCGAGCACGCCGGCGCCCCGCCGACGCCGCCCGGCCCGGCCGTTCGCCTCCTGCCGGACCGGGCCGGTGCGCCAGCCCTCGGGCTGCCAGGAGCCGCCGGCGGGCCCCCGCCCGGCCTTCCCCGCCCCGCGCCCGAAGCGCCGGCGTGCCGGGCCGCCCGCCTGCCGGGCCGCCGCCTCGTCCAGCTCGCGCAACCGGGCGGTCACCATCCGGGCCCGCGCCGACGGCTCCTTGGGCGCGGAGTCCCGGATCGCCTGCTCCGAGTCCGCGATGAACCTCTCCCACACCTCGTCGGGCAGGGACGGCGGGCCGTCGGCGTCGTCGCGTTCCGGACCGCCGGCCGGTTCCTGCGTGGTCATGATCCCCCTCCTCGTGCGCGGCCTGCGGGGCCCGGCCGCCAAGTGCCCGGCGCCGCAGGCGAGTAGCAGGGGCACATCCAACCAGACGACTCCGACGACCAGGTGCGCGGGAGGCGGGCGCAGGCCGGTTTACCGGCCCCGCCACGGGCTACGCGGCGGGGGCAGGACCGACCACCGCAAGCCCTGGAGGTGCCCATGACCCGGCGGATACGGGACGTGATGTCACCCGGCGCGGCGTCCGTCGAGCCGATGACCACGCTGACGCGGGCGGCCCGCCTGATGCGCGAGCGGGACGTCGGCGACGTCCTGGTCGCCTACGACTGCGACCTGTTCGGCATCCTGACCGACCGTGACATCGTCCTGCGGGCCGTGGCCGAGGGCCACGACCCCGACGCCACGACCGTGGGCCAGGTGTGCACCCGCCCGCCCGTGGTGACCCTGGCCCCGGACGACACGACCGACCGCGCGGTCGAGCTGATGAGCAGGTACGCCGTCCGCCGCATCCCGGTCGTCGAACGCGGCGGCTGCCCGGTCGGCGTCGTCAGCCTCGGCGACCTCGCCGCCGCCGCGGAGGATCCGGGCCCGGCCCTGGCGGAGATCAGCCGAGCCGCCCCCGGTCACTGAGCGGAGCGGCCGCCGAGCGGAACGACCGCGAAGGAGGAACGGCATGGACGATCCGCGTTCGGCCCGCGGAGGGCCGGTGGACGGCGCGCGGCAGGGCCCAGACCCGCCGGCCGGGCGCGCCCGGGACGGCCCGGGCCGCCCGGTGCCGCGGGCCCGCTCCGGCCTCGTCGGGCGGCGGTGGCCCCGTACCGGGGACGAACCGAGCACCGCGCAGAGCCCGCTGCGGCTGCGGCTGCTGCTGGCGGCCGTCTTCCTGCCCTTCTTCACCGCGGCGGCCGTCTTCTTCGGCGTGTGGGCCGCCGGCTCGGGTCCCGGCGACAGCCCGGACCGCGGCGCGCTGGTGGTCCTCGCCGTCGTCTGCGCGGCGCTGGCCCTGACGGCGGCGGCGGACCTGCTGGTGGTGACGCGCCGGCTGCGGCGGGAACGGGGCGCGCCGGACCGGCCGTAGCGGCCGTGCCGGGCGCCGCCCGCCGCACGGCGGGCGGCCCGGTCAGCGCTGGTACAGCCCGACGAGGGTGCCGCTCGCGAGCTGCTGTTTCCCGGCCGCCTCGCGGACCTGGTCCGCGCTGGGCGCATCGGGCAGCACGCACGGCCCCGGCAGGGCGTACAGCCGGAAGAAGTACCGGTGCGCCTCGTCCCCCGGCGGGGGATGCGGGCCGCCCCAGCCGTGTTCGCCGTAGCCGTTGACGAGCTCGGTGCCGCCGGGCGGGCACTCGCCCGCGGCGACGCCGTCGCTGCGGGGATCGATGCCGACCACGATCCAGTGCACGAAGGTGCCCGTGGGCGCGTCGGGGTCCTCGCACAACAGCACCAGCTCGGTCGCGTCGTCCGGAACGCCGCTCCAGGCCAGCGGAGGGGAGACGTTGTCGCCCTCGTACGCGTACCGGCGGGTGAGGAACGAGTGATCGCTGAAAGCGCTGCTGTTGAGCTCGATGCCAGCCATGCGTCCCGGAGTACCCCCGCCGAGTCGGAATATCGGGCATATTGCGCATATCGGGTGCCTGTGGTCGTGTGTGCGACGCGGGAGCCCCGGGTACCCGGGCCCCGCCAGCAGCAGGGGACGGAGGAACCCGAGATGTCTCCCCCGGCAGACACACCCCCGGCGCCCGGCCGGGAGGACCGCCGCGCCGTCGCCCGCACCGCGCGGCTGCGCGGCAGGATCCCCGAACCCGACGAGGAACCCGACCTGCTCGGCCAGTACCTGGCGCGGATCGGAGCCACCCCGCTGCTCGACGCGCAGGACGAGGTGCGCCTCGCCCGGCGGATGGAGGCCGGTCTGCGGGCGCGCGAGGAACTGGAACGGGCCGACGCGGGCGAGCCCGAGCCGACGCCCGAGCGGCGCCGCGCCCTGGAGCGGGCCGTGCGCGACGGGCAGGCCGCCAAGGACCACATGGTCCGGGCCAACCTGCGGCTCGTGGTGGCGACGGCCAAGCGCCACGCCCACCGGGGGCTGCCCCTGCTGGACGTCATCCAGGAGGGGAACCTGGGGCTGATCAGGGCCGTGGAGAAGTTCGACCACACCAAGGGGTTCAGGTTCTCCACGTACGCCACCTGGTGGATCCGGCAGGCGATCGAGCGCGGCCTCGCGACGCACGCCCGGACGGTACGGCTGCCGATGCACGTCGTGGAACAGCTGCAGAAGCTCGCCAGGACCGAACGGCGGCTGCAGCTGAGCCTCGACCGCGAGCCGACCGCGCAGGAGGTGGCCCGGGAGAGCGGCCTCGCCCTGGACAAGGTCGTCTGGCTGCGCCGGGTCGGCAGGGACGCGGTCAGCCTCGACACGCCGGTGGACGACACCGGCGAGACGGTCGTCGGCGACCTCATCCCCGACACCGACGTGCTGCAGGCTCCCGAGGTCGCCGAGTACCGGGCGCTCGCGGCGGAGCTGCGGGAGGCCGTCGGCGCGCTCGCGCCCCGCGAGGCCCTGATCCTCAGCCTCCGCTACGGCCTGCACGACGGCAGGCCGCGCACCCTGGAGCAGGTGGCCCGGCAGGTGGGCCTGACCCGGGAGCGCGTACGCCGGCTGGAGAAGGCCTCGCTCGCGCACCTCAGGGCGCCCGAGACCCGCGACCGCCTGCTGGACTGGGCGGGCTGACCGGCGCACCGCGTCACCGTCCCCCCTCCCGCCGCCACGGGCGCGCCGCCCCGGTCCGGCACCACGCGGGCGCCCCCGCCGGTCCGGCCGGACGCCGCACACGGCCAGGACCGCTCCCCGGCGGCCGCCCGCCTCCCCGCGGCACGGCTCTCCCCGCCGGCGAAGGCGCCGCGGGGAGAGCCGTGCCGCGGGGAGGCGCGGCCCGACATGGCCGCGCCCGGCAGGGGTACCGCGGACGGAGGGGGACGCGAACCGCGGGAGGCCGTGATGGCACCGGGCACGGATCTGGTCGAGGAACGCCCCTACCGCTTCCGCATCGCGCCCCACGGGCCGATGCGCGTCCCCGGCGTGGTGTTCGCCTCCCGCGGCCTGCTCGCCGACGCCGAGAAGTCGCTGGAGCAGGTCGCCAACGTGGCCACCCTGCCGGGCATCGTCGGCGCCTCGTACGCCATGCCGGACATCCACTGGGGCTACGGCTTCCCCATCGGCGGTGTCGCGGCGACCGACGTCGGCACCGGCGGCGTGGTCTCGCCCGGCGGAGTCGGCTTCGACATCTCCTGCGGGGTGCGGCTGCTCGCCGCCGACGCCGACCGGCGCGCGCTGCGGCCGGCGCTGCCCGCCGTCATGGACGGCCTGGACCGGGCGATCCCGCGCGGCGCCGGCCCCGGCGGCGTGTGGCGGCCGCCCGGCGACGGGCTGGAACGGATCCTGCGCGGCGGTTCCCGGTACGCCGTGGCGGAGGGCTACGGCGAGGAACGCGACCTCGCCCGCTGCGAGGACGGCGGCGCGGTCGCCGACGCCGACGTCACCCGGGTGAGCGAGCGGGCGCGGGAGCGCGGCCTCGGCCAGGTCGGCAGCCTGGGCTCGGCCAACCACTTCCTGGAGGTCCAGGAGGTCGCCGAGGTGTACGACGAGCGGATCGCCGCCGCGTTCGGGCTCGTCCCCGGCCAGGTGTGCGTGATGATCCACTGCGGCTCCCGGGGCCTCGGGCACCAGATCTGCACCGACCACGTCCGGGCGATGGACCGCGCCATGGCCCGCTACGGCATCGCCGTCCCCGACCGGCAACTGGCCTGCACCCCCGTCGGCTCACCGGAGGGGCGGGCCTACCTCGGCGCGATGGCCGCCGCCGCCAACTACGCCCGCGCCAACCGCCAGCTGCTCTCCCACGCGGCCCGCCGGGTGTTCCGCCGCGCCGCCGGCATGCGGCTGTCCCTCGTCTACGACGTGTCCCACAACCTCGCCAAGATCGAGACCCACGGGGTGGCCGGGGAGTGCCGCCGGCTGTGCGTGCACCGCAAGGGCGCCACCCGCGCCTTCCCGCCCGGACACCCCGAACTCCCGCCCGACCTGCGGGAGCACGGGCAGCCGGTGCTCATCCCCGGCACCATGGGCACCGCCTCCTACGTCCTGGCCGGCGTGCCCGGCGGCGACGCGTTCCACTCCACCTGCCACGGCGCGGGCCGGGTGCTCAGCCGCCACCAGGCCGCCCGCACGGTCACCGGCCAGGAACTGCGGGCCCGGCTGGAGGCGCACGGCATCGCGGTCCGCCCGCGTTCGTGGCGGGGCCTGGCCGAGGAGACCCCGGAGGCGTACAAGGACGTCGGCGAGGTGGTGGCCGCCAGCGAGGGCGCGGGCCTGTGCCGCACGGTGGCCCGCCTGGTACCGCTGGGCGTGGTCAAGGGCTGAGCCCGGCGCCGCCGGACGTGGCCGAGGGCCGGGCCCGGCGGCCGGCCCCCTCAGGCGTCGATGGTCACCGCGCACGACCACCCGTACGCGTCCGGCCCGATCCGCAGCTCGTTCCACGCGACGGCCTTCGGCGCGGCCCCGGTGATCTCCACGTCGCGCAGCCCGGCGACCGCCAGCCGCACGTCCAGCCCGCCCTCGTCCTCGTCCGCCTCCACGTCCACGGGCACCTGGCCGTGCACCTCCAGCCGGAAGATGACCTCGTCCAGCAGCGTGGCCAGCAGGTCCTCGTCGCTGCCCTCGGCCAGCCGCACCCGGTCCACGGCGGTGGGCCGCACCCCGGAGACGTCCGCGAAGGACTCCACCATGCCCAGCACCGCCTCCGTCAGACAGCGTTCCCGGTCCGCGGCCCACGCCTCGATGCGGATGTCGGCGGTGTGCGGCACCGTCCGGTGGCCGCTCTCGCCCTGCTGCCGTGCCTGCCTCACGTCGTCCGTGTCACCGACCATGTCAACCGACTGCCCGAGGACCGCCCGCGCATGCGGCCCGCCCGCCCCTCCGGGAGGAATCCGCCCGGCCCCCTCCGGACCGCGCGCCCCCGGGGCGCGCCGGGGGAGGGGGCGCGGGAACCGGACGGGGAGCGGCGGGAACCGGACGACGAACCCCGCCCGTGGTGAGCGCCCCGGCGGGAATTTCCGTACATCCGTGCGAGGGCTCGGTGCGAGTGCGAGGATGAGGCGCCATGACGGCAGGGTGGTGCGCCCGCACGGCACGGGCCGCGGTGTTCGCGGCCGTCTGCACCGTGCTCGCCGCCCTGGGCCACGTCATGACGTCCGGCCACCACCTGACCGCCCCGGCGCTGCTGGCCGGCTGGGCCGCGACCGGTGCCGCGGGCTGGTGCCTGGCGGGCCGCGAGCGCGGGCTGCCGCTGGTCGCGTCCGGCGTGGTCGCCGCCCAGACGGCCCTGCACGGGGTGTTCTCGCTCACCGGGCACGGCGGGGCGGCAACGGCCGCGCCCCCCTCCGGGGACACGGGCGCCGCGGCGCCGCACCCGGCGGCCATGGTCCGGGGGGCCCTCACCGCGTCCCCGGACCATCTGGCCCCCCTGGGACACGCGGGCCACGCGCCACCCGCCGCGGACGGCTCCGCCGCACTCGGCATGGCCGCCGCGCACCTGCCGGCCGCGCTGCTGTGCGGCCTGTGGCTGGGCTACGGGGAGCGGGCCGTCTTCCGCGCCCTGCGCGCCGTCGCCGGCCTGCTCGCGGCTCCCCTGCGGCTGCCGCTCGCCGCGCCCGCGCTGCCGCGCCGGCCGCCCGCCCG
>NZ_BAAATK010000061.1:0-31962 GCF_039533365.1 Streptomyces glaucus | reverse complement strand
CAGGCACCGGCCCCGCGGCGCGGCCGGCCGGCCGCGCCGCGGGGCCGGTGCCTGATCACGAGGCGGTCACGATCCCGGCGTTCACGCCGGACGCGCTCTTGCCGCCCCCGACCCGCCGGGCGTACACCAGACCGCACGGGACAGCGCCGGACGTTCGACGAGGAACGAAGAACGGGGCAGTGATGCGCAGCACGAGCAGCACCTTACGGACACGCAAATCGCCCAGCCGTCTCACGGCATCCCCCACCCGCCGCAGAGCCGCGCGGGCCGCGGCCGCCGCCGTCGCGGGAGCTCTGGCGCTCTCGCTCACCGCCTGCGGAAGCGACGACGACAAGAGCGACGGCGATCCCCCGAAGAGCGGTGACGCGACGGCCGCCGCCGTCACCCTGCCCAGGCTGGACGGCGAGAGCCTGGAGGTCTCCGCCGTCTGGACCGGCGCCGAGCAGGCCAACTTCAAGAAGGTCCTGGCGGAGTTCGAGAAGCGCACGGGCGCCGAGGTGACCTTCGTGCCCGCCCAGGACCCGATCATCAACTTTCTCGGTTCGAAGATCGCGGGCGGTCAGCCGCCGGACGTGGCGCTGCTCCCGCAGCCCGGCGCCATCAAGCAGGCCGTCGAACGGGGCTGGGCCAAGCCGCTGGGCGCGGACGCGCTCGAGGAGCTCGGCGAGAACTACTCGCAGGGCTGGCAGGACATCGGCAAGGTCGACGGCAAGCAGTACGGCGTCTACTACAAGGCCGCCAACAAGTCCCTGATCTGGTACAACGCCCAGGTCTTCGAGAACGCCGGGGCGAGCGAGCCCAAGACCTGGGACGAGCTGATCACCACCGCGCGGACCGTCTACGACTCCGGTGTCACCCCGTTCTCCGTCGGCGGCGCCGACGGCTGGACCCTCACCGACTGGTTCGAGAACGTCTACCTCTCCCAGGCCGGCCCGGAGAAGTACGACCAGCTGGCCCGGCACGAGATCAAGTGGACGGACCCTTCCGTGAAGGAAGCCCTGACCACCCTCGCCGAGGTCTGGGGCGAGAAGGACTACCTCGCGGGCGGCCCGGACGGCGCGCTGCAGACGGAGTTCCCGGCGTCGGTGACGCAGACCTTCACCGGCGGCGACCAGCCCAAGGCGGGCATGGTCTACGAGGGCGACTTCGTGCAGGTCAACATCGGGGAGACGGAGGCGGAGATCGGGACGGACGCGAAGGTGTTCCCGTTCCCGGCGGTCGGGGACACCGCGCCGGTGGTGTCCGGCGGCGACGCGGCCGTGATCCTCCAGGACTCGAAGGCGGCGCAGGCGCTGGCCACCTTCCTCGCCTCCCCGGACGCGGCGGCGGTCCAGGCGAAGCTGGGCGGCTACCTCTCGCCGAACAGGAACGTGCCGGAGTCGGCGTACCCGAACGAGGTGCAGCGGAAGATGGCGAAGGCGCTGCTCGCGGCCGGTGACAGCTTCCGCTTCGACATGTCCGACCAGGCGCCGCAGGCCTTCGGCGGCACGCCCGGCAAGGGCGAGTGGAAGGCGCTGCAGGACTTCCTGAAGAACCCGAAGGACGTCGCGGGCGCCCAGCGCAAGCTGGAGGCGGACGCGGCCGCCGCCTACGGGGACTGACGCCATGGCGTCGGTCAGCGCGGCAGGGGCCCCGCCGGGCCCGGTCGCCCCCAGGTCGCGCAGGAGCGTGACCGGCACCCGCAAGGCGGTGGCGGCGCTGTTCCTGCTGCCCGCCTTCGTGCTGCTGGGCGCGCTCGTCGTCTACCCGATCGGGTACTCCCTCGTCCGCAGCTTCTACGACCAGTCCGGCGACGGCTTCGCCGGATTCGACAACTACCGGGCCCTGTTCACCGACGACGGCATCCGCACCGCCCTGAAGAACAACGTCGTCTGGGTGGTGTTCGCGCCGACGGTCGCCACCGCGCTCGGGCTGGTGTTCGCGGTGCTGACCGAACGGGTGCGCTGGGGCACGGCGTTCAAGCTGGTCGTCTTCATGCCGATGGCGATCTCGATGCTGGCGGCGGGCATCATCTTCCGGCTGGTGTACGACCAGGACCCGGACAAGGGCGTCGCCAACGCGGTGTGGGTGGGCGTCCACGACACGTTCGCCCAGTCGTCGGCGTTCCCGAAGGCGCACCCGGGCCGCGAGTCGCCGCTGCGGCCGGCCGGCGGGGGCGCGTTCGTCACCCGGGAGCCGGTGCGGGCCGGCGAGCCGGTCGCGCTGCCGCTGGTCGGTGTCGCGCCCGACCGGATGCCCGACAGCGCGCGGCGGGCGGCGCCGCCGCGGCCGGAACCGGGCAAGGTCGCCGGCACGGCCTGGCAGGACTTCACCCGCGGCAAGGGCGTCGGCACGCTGGGCGGCGTCGACGCGTCCGAGCTGGGCTACGCCGGCATGCGGATCGAGGCCGTCCGGGACGGCCGGGTCGTCGCGTCGACGACGGCCGCCGACGACGGCACGTTCACGCTGCCCGCGGCGGCCGACGGGGCGCTGCTGCGGCTCCCGGCGGACAACTTCCGGGAGCCGTACAACGGTGCGGACTGGCTCGGCCCGGCCCTGGTCACCCCGGCGATCATCGGGGCGTACGTGTGGATGTGGGCCGGTTTCGCGATGGTGCTGATCGCGGCCGGGCTGGCCGGGGTGCCCCGCGAGCTCCTGGAGGCCGCCCGGGTCGACGGGGCGAACGAGTGGCAGGTGTTCCGGAAGGTCACGGTGCCGCTGCTGGCACCGGTCCTCGCGGTCGTCACCGTGACCTTGATGATCAACGTGCTGAAGGTCTTCGACCTGGTCTTCATCATCGCCCCCGGCTCCTCCCAGGACGACGCGAACGTCCTCGCCCTGGAGCTGTACCGCAAGGGCTTCTCCGAGGACCAGCCGGGCGTCGCCAGCGCGATCTCGGTGTTCCTGCTGCTCCTGGTGATCCCGGTGATGTGGTTCAACATCCGCAGGCTCAGGCGGGAGGTCAGGCGATGACGGCCGAAGCCGGCACTCCTCCGAAGGCTGCCCCCGCCCAGCCGGCGAAGGCCGGGCGGTCGCTCGGCTCGCGCCTCGCCGAGGGCGTCGGCGGCGGCCTGGTCCGGGTGTTCCTCGTCGTCGTCGGCCTGTTCTGGCTGGTCCCGACGATCGGTCTGCTGATCTCCTCGCTGCGCGCGCCGCGGGACATGGCCGCGAGCGGCTGGTGGGAGGTGTTCACCGAGCCCGCGCAGCTCACCTTCGAGAGCTACGACAAGCTGCTGGGCAACGGCGACATCACCGACTCCCTGGTCAACACCGTGCTGATCACGGTCCCGTCGACGGTCCTCGTGGTCGTGATCGGCTCCCTGGCGGGCTACGCGTTCGCGTGGATGGAGTTCCCGGGCCGCGACTGGTGGTTCCTCGGCGTGGTCGGGCTGCTGGTGGTGCCCGTGCAGGTGGCGCTGATCCCGATCGCCGAGCTCTTCGGCGGGATCGGCCTGTTCGGTTCGGTCCTCGGCGTGGTCCTGTTCCACACCGGTTTCGGCCTGCCCTTCGCGGTGTTCCTGCTGCGGAACTTCTTCGCGGAGATCCCCCGGGAGCTGCTGGAGGCGGCCCGCCTCGACGGCGCCGGTGAACTGCGCCTGTTCGCGCGGGTCGTGATGCCGCTCGGCGGCCCGGCGATCGCGAGCCTGGGCATCTTCCAGTTCCTGTGGGTGTGGAACGACATGCTGATCGCGCTGGTGTTCACCGACTCCGGCAGCCAGCCGATCACGGTCGCGCTGCAGACGCAGGTACGGCAGTTCGGCAACAACATCGACGTGCTGGCGCCCGGCGCGTTCATCTCCATGGTGATCCCGCTGGCCGTGTTCTTCGCGTTCCAGCGGCAGTTCGTCTCCGGGGTGATGGCGGGCGCCGTCAAGTAGCCGCCGGGGACGGGGCGGAGGGGGCGGGCCGGCACCGGCCCGCCCCCTCCGCCGTCCGGCCGCGGTCCCCCATCTGCCACAAACGCCGTAACCAAGTCACTCCATTGGCCGTTCCCGGGCCGAACGCCCGCACCGACCCATGGATGTGCCGTGCCCCGGTCCAGTGTCATCGTCCCCGCGTACCAGGTTCAGGCGCGCCCCGCCGGGTGCCCGGAGCCGGCACCGTGCCGGTCGTGCCGGGCTCCGGGGCCGAGCGCGGCGGGCGGCCGCCCGCCCAACGCCCGCGGCGCGGTCACCGGCGGGTCCGCGGCCCGCGATCCGCGCGCCGTCCCCGACAGTCCCTGACCGCCGTCCCCCCGGAGTCCGTATGTTCCGCAGGCCCCGCGGCTCGTCGCGGCCCACGCCGACCCGGCCGCCCGCCTGGCGGCCGGCGGGGCGGCCCGGCCGCCGTCCCGCCGGCTGAGGCGACCGGCCGCACCGAGAAGACCCGTCGAGCCACAGAGGGAGCAGAATGCCCCGCTTCAGCATCATCGTCCCGTCCCATGGGGTCGCGGGCCGGCTGACCCAGGCGCTGGACTCGGTCCTCGCCCAGTCCTTCGGCGACTTCGAGCTGATCCCGGTGTGCGACGCGCCGGCCTCCCCCGCGGCGGACGTGGCCGCGGCCCGCGCCGGGCGGGACTCCCGGGTGGCCCCCGTGCACGCGCCGCCGTCGGCCGGCCTGGCCGGGGCGCGCAACGCCGGGCTGCGGGCGGCGACCGGCGCGTACGTGCTGTTCCTCGACGGCGACGACACGCTCGTGCCGGGGGCGCTGGCGGCGCTCGACGCGCGGCTGCGGGAGACGGGCGACGTGGACGTCCTGTACGCCGAGCACGAGCGGGTCCCCTGGTGGGAGGGCGAGCCGGCGAACCCGGCCGCGCCCCTGCTGGCGGACGCCCCGGACGGGCCCTTCTCCCCCGGCCGGGCGCCGTGGCTGACCGGCGTGCGGCTGCCGGCGTGGAGCGCGGCCTACCGGCGGGCCTTCCTCACCGGGCGGCGGCTGGCCTTCCCCGCCGGGCACCACACCGACGTCGGCTTCGGCGGCCTGGTCACGGTCCACGCCGAGCGGCTGGCGGTGCTGCGCTCGGTGGTCGTGCGGCATCTGCTGCGCCGGCAGGGCAGCCGGCTCGACGCGCCGGGGACGCACCACTTCGACCTGCTCGGCCAGGTGGACCTGGTGCTCACCCGCGCCGGCGAGCTGGGGCTGCCGGCGCGGCGCCGGGAGCCGCTGTTCGAGCAGGCCGTCGCCGCGCTGCTGCGGACGGCCGCGCACCCGCGGCGGCTGCCGTCGGGGCGCCGGGACTTCTTCCGCCGGGCGAGCGCGCTCTACCGCCGTCACCGGCCCGCCGGTTTCCGTCCCCCGGGCGGCGGGCTCGGCGTGCAGCACCGGCTGCTGGCGTCCGGGTCGTACCCGGCGTTCCGGGCGCTGCGCGGCCTGCACCGGGCGGCCGTGCGCGCCGTCCGGGCCGTGCCCCGCCCGCGCGGAGCGCGCACCCGCCTGCTGTACCGGCTGCACCTGCGCCGCCCGCTGGATCCGAACCTCGCCGTGTACTGCGCGTACTGGGGCCGCGGCTACGCCTGCAATCCGGCGGCGATCCACGCCAGGGCGCGCGAACTGGCCCCGCACATCCGCTCGGTGTTCCTGGTCGAGGCCGGCCGGGAGCACACCCTGCCCGAGGGCGTGGAGTACGCCGTCCTCGGCAGCCGCCGCTGCTGGGAGGTGCTGGCCCGCGCGAAGTACCTGGTCAACAACGCCAACTTCGCGGAGGGCGTGGTCAAGCGGCCGGGCAGCGTGCACCTGCAGACGCAGCACGGCACGCCGCTGAAGAAGATGGGCGTCGACCAGTCGACGTACCCGGTGGTGGCCGCGGCGACCGGCAGCTTCACCAAGCTGCTGGGCCGCGTCGACCGCTGGGACTTCAACCTCTCGGCCAACCGCCACTCCACCCAGGTGTGGGAGCGCGCCTTCCCGGGCTCCTACGAGCAGCTGGAGTACGGCTATCCGCGCAACGACGTGTACTACACAGCGACCGCGCGCGACGTGGCCCGGATCCGGCGCGACCTGGGCGTCCCGGAGGGCAGGACGGCCGTCCTGTACGCGCCCACGCACCGCGACCACCGCACCGGCTTCGAGACCGGGCTGGACCTGGCGGCCTTCTGCGAGGCGGCCGGCGAGGACGTGGTCGTGCTGCTGCGCGCCCACTACTTCTACGACCGGGGCGCCGCCCGCGGCGGCGGGCGGATCCTCGACGTGACCGCGCACCGCTCCACCGAGGAGGTGTGCCTGGCCGCCGACGCGCTGATCACCGACTACTCCTCGATCATGTTCGACTACGCCAACCTGGACCGGCCGATCGTGATCTACGCCGACGACTGGGACGTCTACCGGGAGACCCGGGGCGTCTACTTCGACCTGATGGCGCAGCCGCCCGGCCCGGTGGCCCGGACCCCCGAGGAGCTGGCGCGGCTGTTCCGGGACGGCACCTGGGCGGGGCCGGAGGCGGCGGCGCTGCGGGCCGCGTTCCGGGAGCGGTTCTGCGAGTTCGACGACGGGCGGGCCGCCGAGCGCGTCGTGCGGCGGGTGCTGCTGGGCGAGCCGCCCGAGGCGCTGCCGCCGGTGCTCCCGCTCGCCGAGCGCGTGCCCGCCCCCGCCGCGACGACCCTGGTGAGGAGCTGACGTGCCCCGTTTCAGCGTGATCATCCCCTGCTTCAAGGTGCAGGGCTATCTGCGCGAGTGCCTGGACTCGGTGCTGGAGCAGTCCTACCGGGACGTCGAGGTGATCGCCGTCGACGACCGCTCCCCGGACGGCTGCGGCGCGATCCTCGACGAGTACGCGGCCCGCGACGAGCGGGTGCGCGCCCTGCACCTGCCGGAGAACGTCGGCCTGGGCCGCGCCCGCAACGCCGGGATGCCGCACGCCACCGGCGACTACCTGTTCTTCCTGGACAGCGACGACACCCTCACCCCGGGCGCGCTGCGCGCGCTGGCCGACCGGCTGGCGCAGACCGCCGACCCGGACGTGCTGGTCTTCGACTACGCCCGCACCTACTGGTGGGGCGGGACGCGGCGCAACGCCCTGGCGCGGGTGCTGGCCCAGGCCGGCGAGGGCACCTTCACCGCGGCCGAGCGCCCCGAGATCCTGAGCCTGCTGATGGTGGTGTGGAACAAGGTCTACCGGCGCGACTTCGTCGAGCGGGAGGGCTTCGCCTTCCCGCCGGGCTACTACGAGGACACGCCGTGGACGTTCCCGGTCCTGCTCAGCGCCGGGCGGATCGCCACGCTGGACCGGATCTGCCTGAACTACCGGCAGCGCCGCCGGGGCAGCATCCTGTCCACCACCAGCCGCCGGCACTTCGACATCCACGAGCAGTACGAGCGGGTCTTCGCGTATCTCGACGCCCGTCCGGAGCTGGCGGGCTGGCGGCCCTTCCTGCACGCCAAGATGGGCGAGCACTGCCTCGACGTCCTCGCCAAGCCGGACCGGCTGCCGCCGTCCGCCCGGCGCGCGTTCTTCCGCCGCACGGCCGAGCTGTTCCGCGCCCACCGGCCCGAGGGCGCGGCCGTGCCGGCCGGGCTGCGGGTGCTGGAGGGCGGGTACGCCGCCTACCGCGTCCGGCGGGAGGCCGGGCGGGCGGGGCGCGAGCTGGAGCGGCGGGCGCGGCAGGCGCGCGCCGCGGCGGCCGGGCGGCTGGCGCGCGGCCGGTCCGCGGTGCGCGCCCTGCGCCCGCTGGATCCGCACCTGGTCGTGTACTCGGCGTTCTCGCACCGGGGCGTCCTCGGCGATCCGGCGGCGATCTACCACAAGGCGCGCGAGATCGCCCCGCACCTGCGCGGGGTGTGGGTGGTGCGGGACGAGGAGACGGCCGCGGCGGCCGCGGCGGCGCTGCCGCCGGACGCGGAGTACGTGCTCCTCGGTTCCGCCGGGTACCGCCGGGTCACCGAGCGGGCCGCGTTCTTCGTCAACAACGTCAACTGGCCCGGCGCGCTGGCCAAGCGGCCCGGCAGCGTCCACATCCACACCCACCAGGGCACCCCGCTGAAGTACATGGGCGCCGACCTGCTCACCAAGCCCGGCGCCCGGTACGGCCTGGACGTGCCGCAGATGCTGCGCCGCGCGGACCGCTGGGACTACAGCCTGGTCGCCAACCGGCACTCGGAGCTGGTGTGGGAGCGGGCCTACCCGTGTCGCTTCCGGTCCGTGCGGACCGGCAGCCCGCGCAACGACGTGCTGGTCGGCGCCGACGCCGACCACGGCCGGCGGGTCCGCGCCCGGCTCGGCGTCCCCGACGGCCACACGGTCGTGCTGTACGCGCCGACCTGCCGCGACTACCGCCGGGGCGGGTACGTCGAACGGATCGACCTGGCCCGGTTCGCCGCGGACCTCGGCGCCGGCCGCACCCTGGTCGTCCGGCTGCACCCGTCGCTGGCCGCCGGCCCGGCGCGCGGCATGGGCCTGGCCGAGCTGCACCGGCGCGGGGTGCTGATCGACGCGACGGACGAGCCGCACGTGACGGACCTGATGCTCGCCTCCGACGTGCTGGTCACCGACTACTCCGCCCTGATGTTCGACTACGCCAACCTGGACCGGCCGATCGTGGTCCACGCCGACGATCTCGCGGCGTACACCGCGAGCCGGGGCACCTACTTCGACATCACCGCCGAGGCGCCCGGCCATGTCGCGCGCTCCTACCGGGAGCTGGCGTGGCTGTTCGCCTCCGGGGCGTGGCGGGACGAGGAGGCGGCGCGGCTGCGGGCCGCCTTCGCCGGGCGGTTCTGCGAGTTCGACGACGGCCGGGCCGCCGAGCGGGTCGTACGGACGCTGCTGCTGGGCGAGGAGATGCCGGCGCCGGCCACCGCCCGGCTGCCCGCGCCGGCCGCCGCCCGTGACCTGCTGACCTCGTGGTGAGGCAGCGCACCTGGGTGCTGGTGGCGGCCGCGGTGTTCGCCGTGCTCCAGCTCGCGAACGTCACCGGCCGGGCCACCCCCGACACCCGGAACTACGTGTCGTACGCCCTGGGTCTGAGCGGCGCGGACAAGCGGGCGGCGGCCGCGGCCACCATCGACCACTACTGCGGGAGCAGGGCGTCGATCGCGCACCGCCGGCAGGACGTCGACGTGGTCCGCTTCCACCGGCCCGATCCCGCCCCGCGGGTGCGGGCCGAGTGCCGGGAGCGGGAGTGGCGGAAGGTCGAGCCGCGGCTGCGCGCCGGGCAGACCGGCGGGCACACCGTGCCGTTCACCTCGGAGCGCTTCATGCGGATCTTCGAGGCGCGGCCCGGCTATCCGCTGTTCCTGGTGCCGTTCGTCACGGTGTTCGGCGTGACGTGGGGCGTGTGGGCGGCGGGGGTCGTCGTCACGGTGCTGGGCGGGGTCCTGGTCTTCCTGGTCCTGCGCACCCTGGCGGTGCCGGCGCCGCTCGCGCCGGCCGGCCAGGTGCTGTACTACGTGCTGCCGTGCGGGGCGACCGCCATGCGCCCCATGACGGAGGGGCTGCTGCTGGCGCTGACCCTGGCGGCGGTGTGGGGCTGCGCGCTGGTGCTCCGGGGGCGGCGGGAGCGGGCCGGGCTCGCCCTGGTCGGCGGTTCGCTGCTCGCGCTGTTCGCCGTGAAGCACTCGCAGGCGCTGTTCCTCGGGCTGTGCCTGGCCGGGGCGGGCGCGGCGATCGCGCTGCGGCGGCGCCGGCGGGGCCGGGCGGCGGGGCGGGGGGTGTGCGCGGTGGCGGTGACCGGGCTGGCCGCCGCCGCCGGGACGCTGCTGCTGGCGCGGCTGCTGCACTACCCCTCCGCGTCCGAGAGCGTCCAGGACCTGCTCACCGACCACTTCGCCCGGCCCGACCGGGAGCGGCCGTGGCGGGAGTTCCTGCAGCTCCAGGGGCGTTTCTGGGTGGAGTGGCTGCGTCGGCAGCTGTGGGAGCCGCTGTTCGTCGCGGCGCTGGCCGCCGGGGTGTGGGGCGCGCTGCGGCGGCCCGCGTTCGGCGGGTTCCTGATCGCCGCCGCGGGCACCGGGTTCCTCACCCAGGCCGGGCATCCGGACATCACCATCTGGGGCGAGCGGCTGATCGTGCTGGCGTGGCTGCTGCCGGTGCTGGGGGTGCCGCTGCTGCTGGAGGGGCTGGTGCGGTCGCGGGTGGCGCTGCCCGCGCAGGGGCACCCGGACCGGGTCCACTCGATGAGGTGACGGATGCCACCGGCACGGCCTACCTCACCCGATGAGGTGACACGACGTCATGTCACCGCCGGCCGGGGGAAGATACGGCAGATGCGTCGAACGTCCCGATTTCCCTCGGCCCGGTGAGCGCCGGAGTCCTCGTCCGGCGGACCGTGCGCGGCGGCGCGGCGCCGCACGCCAACCGTCGCCGGCGCCCCACCCCGTACCAGGTCGCCGGCCCGCTGTTCTGGCTGGTGGTGTCGCTGGCGTACTGGCGGGTGCCGTTGTGCTGCGACGCCGGCCAGCACGCGGCGGTCGTCGAGCGCCTGGCGGCGGACCTCCTCGACCCGCGCCATCCGACGGCCGACCTGCCGGGCGCGGGCAGCCCCTACTACTCGCCGTACGCCGTCGCGCAGGGCGTGGTCGCGCGGCTGACCGGGCTGGGCGGCTGGGAGGTGGTCCGGCTCGCCGGTCCCGTCAACCTGCTGGTGCTGCTGACCGGCGTCGGCCGCTTCGTGCGCGTGCTGACGCCGCGCCCGTGGGCCCCGGTGCTCGCGCCGGCGGCGATGGCGCTGCTGTGGGGCACCGAGCGGGCCTGGTGGAGCGGCTACCTCGGGCTGATGTCGATGACCGGCAACCTCGCCTACCCGTCGACGTTCGCGATCGGCCTGTCCTTCTGGGCCTGGGCGCTGACGGGGGCGCGGGCCCGGCGGGGCTCCTCCCCGCCCGGGGGCGGCGGGGGATCCGCGGGCCCGGGGCCCGGGCGGCGCGCCGGGCCGGGCGGGCTGCCGCGCCCGGCCGGGTACGCGGGGCTGGGCGTGCTGTACGGGCTGATCCTGCTGGTGCACCCGATCACCTCGGTGGCGGCGGCGCTGGGCGCGGTGGCCCTCGTCGCCGGGTGGCAGCGCGGGTGGCGGCCGGCCGTGGCGGGGCGGTGGGCGCTGACGGGGCTCGCGGCGCCGGCGGCCGCGGCGTGGTGGCCGTACTTCGACGTGCTGGCCCTCGCCGGGGACCGCAGCGTGGACGCGATGCACCGGCGGCTGTACCTGCACCTGGGCGGGCAGTTCTGGCTGGCGCTGCTGGGGCTGCCGGCGCTGTGGCTGCGTCTGCGCCGCTCGGCGCGGGACCCGCTGGTGCTGATGTTCGCCCTGGAGTGCCTGGTGGTGGCGTACGGCTGGGTCAGCGGCCACTACACCTACGGCAGGATCCTCGGGCTCACGCTGGTGCCGCCGCAGTTCGCGCTCGCGGTGGAGCTGGCCCGGCCCCGGCCGTGGGGGCCGCGGCGCCGGCTGCTGGGCGCGGCCGCGGCGGCGGGCGCCTGCCTGGGCTTCCTCACCGTGCACGCGGGGGCGGTGGTGCCGCGCCCGCTGGATCCGGTGGGGTTCGCGCAGCCGCCGCGGTGGCCGGCGTACGGGTGGGCCGCGCGGCACATCGGGCCCGGCGAGGTGGTGATCACCGACGGCTACTACGCCGTCCACGCGATCGCCGGGTACGGCCCGAACCTCGCCGCGCCCGCCTGGCCGGACCCGGCCCTGGACGAGCGGGAGCGGCGGCGCCGGCTCGCCGATGTGCGCGCCTTCCTGGCCCCGGGCTCGACCCGCGCCGAGCGCGCCGCCGTCGTCCGCCGCTACCACGTGCGGTGGCTGCTGCTGACCCGCTGGCGGCCGGTGCCCGAGGAGGCCGTGGTGGTCGCGCGGAACGGGCGGACGGGGGAGGTGCTGGCGCGGATCGGGTGACCGGGCGGGAGGGCGGCGCCGGGCGCCGCCCGCCCGGCGCCGCCTACTCGACGACGAGGTCGACCGGGATGTTGCCGCGGGTGGCGTTGGAGTAGGGGCAGACCTGGTGGGCCTGCTCGACCAGCTTGCGGCCGGTCGCCTCGTCCACGGTGCCGGGCAGCTCGACGCGCAGGGTGACGGCGAGCCCGAAGCCCTCGCCCTGCTTGCCTATGCCGACCTCGGCGGTCACCGCGGCGTCGCTGACGTCGACCTTCGCCTGCCGGCCGACGAGGGCGAGGGCGCTGGCGAAGCAGGCGGAGTAGCCGGCGGCGAAGAGCTGCTCGGGGTTGGTGCCCTGGCCGGTGCCGCCCATCTCCACGGGGACGGCCAGCTGGAGGTCGAGGCGGCCGTCGGAGGAGACGGCGCGGCCCTCGCGGCCGTGGGTGGCGGTGGCGGCGGCGGTGTAGAGCGCGTCCATGGAAGATCCATCCCTTTCTGGGGTCCGGAAGCCGGGAGGCGGCGGGGTCGTGGCGGCCGGCCCGTCCCGGAGGGGGCCGGGCCGGCGCACGACCTTGAGTAGAGCACACAATTAAATTGCACGCAACTAAATAGCGGGAGGGACTACCCTGGACGCATGAGCACGCCCACGGCGGACTGGCTCCGCCTCGACCAGCAGATCTGCTTCTCACTGAACGCCGCCTCGCGCGCCTTCGGCGGCGTCTACCGCGTGATCCTCAAGGACCTCGGGCTCACCTATCCGCAGTATCTGGTGATGCTGGTGCTGTGGGAGCACGGCGAGCTGCCCGTGAAGAAGCTGGGCGAGCACCTGCGCCTGGACTCCGGCACGCTGTCGCCGCTGCTGAAGCGGCTGGAGGCGGCCGGCCTGGTCCGGCGCGAGCGCAGCACGCGCGACGAGCGGTCGGTGCAGGTGCGGCTGACCGAGGAGGGCGCCGCGCTGCGCGGGCGGGCGCTCGAGGTGCCGCGCCGGATCGCCGCCGCGACCGGCTTCGACCTCGACGAGATCCGCGAGCTGCGGGCCCGCCTCGACCGGCTCACCACCGCCCTGGACGCGGCGGCGGCGGAGGAGGAAGCGGGCCGCTAGGCCCCGCCGTCACGGCTCCCGCCCGCCGGGCCGCGCGGCCGTCGCGCCCGCCGCGGGTCCGGTTTCACGCTCTTCGCTCGGCTTTGCCGCCGATCGACCGTGTGTAAGCACTTTCATCGTGTTCACCCGGCTTACGATCCGCCGTGATGAACGCCGCACCCCCCGCCGCACCGGAGCACCACGGCCTCCCCCGGGTCGCCGTCGTCGTGATCGGGTACGACGACGCCGGTCACGTGGCGGACGCCGTGCGCTCGGCGCTGGCCCAGGGCCCGGCCGTCCGCGAGGTCGTCGCCGTCGACGACGGCTCGACCGACGGCAGCGCGGACCTGCTGGCCCGCCTGGCCCGGAGCGAGCCGCGCCTGCGGGTGGTCCGGCGCCGGGTCAACAGCGGCGGCTGCGGCAGCCCGCGCAACACCGGCCTCGCCACGGTGACCTCGCCGTACGTGATGTTCCTGGACAGCGACGACGTGCTGCCGCCCGGCGCGGCGGACGCGCTGCTGACGGCGGCGGAGGCGGAGCGCGCGGAGGTCGCGAGCGGGCTGTGCGTACGCCGTGAGCTGCCCTCGGGACGCGAGGTGCCGTGGGAGGGACGCCTGTACGCGCAGCGCGCCGTGATCACGGACCCGGCGCGGGTCCCGCGTCTGGTCCACGACACGCTCTGCGTCAACAAGCTCTACCGCACCGGCTTCCTGCGCGCGCACGGCATCCGCTTCCCCGAGGGCCGCTTCCCCTACGAGGACGTCGTCTTCACCGCGCGCGTGCTGGCCGCCGGGCCGCGCATCGTCCTGGTCCCGGACCGGGTCTACACGTGGCACGTGCGCCGGTCCGCCGCGCGGCTGTCGATCTCGCTGGACCGCGCGGACATCGGCAACTGGCAGGCCCGCACCCAGGCGTGCCGGCAGGCGCACGCGATCCTGCTGGGCGCCGGGCGGAAGGAGCTGGCGCGGGCGGCGCGCGCCAAGTTCCTCGACCACGACCTGCGCATGTACGTGCGCGAGCTGGGCCTGCGCGACGCGCGCTACCAGCGTGCGTGGTGGGCGCACACGCGGGCGTGCCTCGCGGAGTACGACGCGGCCGACTGGGCGCGCGACCCGGCCGCGCCGGGCCGCCTCGCCGCCCGGGTCGTCCTCGCCTGTCCCGAACCGCGCGACCTGCCCCGCCTGACGGAGCTGGCGGCCCGCCCGGCCCGGCTGCTCCCGCCGTACGCCCGCGCCCCCGACTCCACGCCCGTCTGGTCGGACGACCTGCCCCACCTCGGCCTGGAGCCGCTGCTCACCCGCCCGGTGCCGCTGCTGCCTCTGGCCGTCGACGCGGAACTGCGCCCGCGCGCCCGTGCCGCCCGCCTCCGGCTGCGCCTGCACGAGCTGTACGGCCGCCTCGCGCCGGCCGGACCGGAGGCGGTGGAGGTGGAGTGGCGGCACCGGGAGAGCGACCGCGCCGGGCCGCGCCGTACCGCGCCCCTCGCACCGTCCGCCGGGGACACCTGGTCGGCCGAGACGACGGTGGACCCGGCCGGCCTGGCCGCGCTCGGGACCGGCACCTGGGACCTGCGCCTGCGCGTGCGCTTCCGCGACGGAACGCATCGCGAGGTCACGGCGCACGCGCTCACGGGCGCCGGGCGGATGCGCCCTCGCGCCGTCCCGAGCGCCCGGCACGGCGTGGTACTCGTACAGCCGTACGCGACGCACTCGGGCGCGTTTGCGGTGCGCCTGGCGCGCGGCGTGCGCGGTGTCGCGTCGGTGGCCCGCAGAAGACTCCGCCGCCTGCTTCACTGACAGTCGACCGGACCGGACGGAGCGAGGCCGACAGCCGACCGGACCGGGCGGAGCGACCGGGCCGGGCGGGTCCGGACCAGCGACCACGGGCCAACTGACGAGGGGACGGCCGCACATGACCTGGCTGATCACCGGCGGCGCCGGCTACATCGGGGCGCACGTCGTACGCGCGATGACCGAGGCGGGCGAGCGGACGGTGGTGTACGACGACCTGTCCACCGGGATCGCCGAGCGCCTGCCGGACGGGGTGCCCCTGGTGGTCGGCTCGACCCTGGACGGCGAACGGGTCCGGCGCACCCTGGCCGGCCACCGCGTCACCGGTGTCGTCCACCTCGCGGCGAAGAAGCAGGTGGGCGAGTCGGTGGAGCTGCCGCTGCACTACTACCGGGAGAACGTCGAGGGCCTGCGGGTCCTGCTGGAGGCGGTGGCGGCGGCCGGCGTGCCCGCCTTCGTGTTCTCGTCCTCGGCGGCGGTGTACGGCATGCCGGACGTGGACCTGGTGACGGAGGAGACGCCGTGCGCGCCCATGTCGCCGTACGGCGAGACCAAGCTGGCGGGCGAGTGGCTGGTGCGCGCGACGGGCCGGGCGACGGGCCTGTCCACCGCCTGTCTGCGCTACTTCAACGTGGCGGGCGCGGCGTGCCCGGAGCTGGCCGACGTCGGCGTCTCCAACCTGATCCCCATGGTGTTCGAGAGGCTGACGGAGAACGCGCCCCCGCGCATCTTCGGCGACGACTACCCGACCCCGGACGGCACCTGCGTGCGGGACTACATCCACGTGGTGGACCTGGCCGAGGCCCACGTCGCGGCGGCCCGCGCGCTGCGCTCCGCCCCCGGCCTCGCCCTCACCCTCAACATCGGCCGCGGCGAGGGCGTCTCCGTCCGCGAGATGATCGACCGCATCAACGCCGTCACCGGCCACGGCCGCCCCCCTGCCATCGCCCCGCGCCGCCCCGGCGACCCGGCCCGCGTCGTCGCCGCCGCCGACCGCGCCGCCGCCGAACTGGGCTGGAAGGCCAAGCACGACGTCCAGGACATGATCACGTCGGCGTGGGAAGGCTGGGTGCGGCTGCATCCGGAGGCGGCCCGCGGCTGACCGGGCCCTCCCGGCGGGACCGGCCGCCCCCGCCGGCCGTCCGGACACGCGGACACGCGGACACGCGGACACGCCGGAACGGCCGGCATCCCGCGGCGGGCCGGGTGCCGGGGGAGCCCCGCGTCACGGGCCGGCGCCCCGGCGCCCCGCCCCCGCTCACGCGCCCGGCCACGCCCCGCCGGGATCCACGGCCGGCTCCCCGGCGGGGGCCGGCCCCGTCCGGCCGCGCCGGACGCCGGGGCGCCCGCTCGCCGGCGTCCGTCTCACAGCGCCCTGAGCGCCTCCGTCGTGGCCCGTGCCAGCGCCGCCAGGTAGCCCTTCGGCAGCCCGGGGCTGCGGATCACCACCGAGCGCCAGTACAGCGGCCCCGAGATCAGGTCGAGGGCCAGCTCCTCGTCGATGCCGGACCGCACCTCGCCGCGCCGCTCCGCCGCCGCCACGATGCCGCTGGCCACGCCTTCCTGCCCCTCCCGCAGGGCCTTCCGCAGGGCCTCGGCGATGTCCGGGTTGCGGGCCGCCTCGGCCTGGAGGTCGGGGATGACCTGCGAGGCGACCGGGTGGCGCAGGGCGCGGGCCGTCACCTCGTACAGCAGCCGCAGGTCGCCCTCCAGCGAGCCGGTGTCCGGCGCGGGCAGGCCCTGTGCCGCGACCGCCGAGACCAGGTCGAGCACCAGGTGCAGCTTGGAGCGCCAGCGGCGGTACACCGCCGTCTTGCCCACGCCCGCCCGGCGCGCGATGCCCTCGATGGACATGCGCGCGTAGCCGACGGCCGCGAGCTCCTCGAAGACGGCCGCCCGGATGGCCTGCGTCACGTCCTCCCGGAGCACGGCCGCCCCGGCGGGCGTCCGGCGGCGCGGACGCGGCTGGGGCTCGTCGGCGTTCGTCGTCATGCGGACCAGCATAGGCGTTACGACGGAACGGTTGCGTTCCGACGCTCCTGGCCCTACGCTCACGTTGCGACGATACGGTGCCGTCCCGACGTAGGAGAACGTGGGGAGTCACGCGGGGGAACAGCGGACGACATCCGGCCCACCGGCCCCCCGCAGGCCGCCACGCTCACCCACCCCACCCCCACCCCCACCCCCGAACGAAAGCAGCGGATGTGAGTCAGGTCCTCCACACACCGCCCCCGACCCGACGGGCCCCGGCCGACGACGACCTCGCGGCGCTCGCCGCCCGCCACGGTCTGTCGGTCAGCGGGGCCCGCCCCTCCCTGCCCGAGTACGTGCGCCGGCTGTGGGCGCGCCGCCACTTCATCGCCGCCTTCGCCACCGCCAAGCTCACCGCGCAGTACAGCCAGGCGAAACTGGGCCAGGTCTGGCAGGTGATGACGCCGCTGCTGAACGCGGCGGTGTACTACCTCGTCTTCGGCGTGCTGCTGCAGACCAAGGAGGGCGTGCCGGACTACGTCCCGTTCCTGGTGACGGGCGTGTTCATCTGGACGTTCACCCAGAGCTCGATCATGGCCGGCACCCGCGCGATCTCCGGCAACCTCGGCCTGGTCCGGGCCCTGCACTTCCCGCGCGCCGCGCTGCCGCTGTCCTTCTGCCTCCAGCAGCTGCAGCAGCTGCTGTTCTCGATGGCGGCCCTGGTCGTCATCCTGCTCGCCTTCGGCGTGCCCCCGGCCGCCTCCTGGGTGCTGGCGGTTCCGGCCCTGGCGCTCCAGTTCACCTTCAACGCGGGCGTGTCGATGATCATGGCCCGGGTGGGTGCCAGGACCCCGGACGTCGCCCAGCTGATGCCGTTCGTGCTGCGCACGTGGATGTACGTCTCGGGCGTGATGTGGAGCATCGACCACCTGCTCAGCGAGCGCGACGGCCTGCCGTCCTGGGTCGGCCCGGTGCTCCAGGCGAACCCGGCCGCCGTCTACATCGACCTGATGCGCTTCGCGCTGATCGACAGCTTCCACGCGAGCCGGCTCCCGGAGCACGTGTGGGCGACCGCCACCGGCTGGGCGCTGCTCGCCGGCGTCGGCGGCTTCATCTACTTCTGGAAGGCTGAGGAGACGTACGGCCGTGGCTGACCACACGCGTCCCGCGCAGGAGAGGGTCCCCACCGTCATCGCCGACGGCGTGGACATCGTCTACCGGGTCAACGGCACCGGGGCCGGCCGCGGCTCCGCGACCGCCGCCCTCAACCGCATCCTGCGCCGCGGGCGGGCCGAGAAGGCGGCGGGCGTGCGCCGGGTGCACGCGGTGCGCAACGTGTCCTTCGTGGCGTACAGGGGCGAGGCGATCGGGCTGATCGGCACCAACGGCTCGGGCAAGTCGACCCTGCTGAAGGCCGTCGCCGGGCTCCTCCCGGTGGAGAACGGCCGGATCTACACGGACGGCCAGCCGTCCCTGCTCGGCGTGAACGCCGCGCTGATGAACGACCTGACCGGCGAGCGCAACGTCCACCTCGGCGGCCTGGCGATGGGCATGTCCCGGGAACAGATCAAGGAGCGCTACCAGGAGATCGTCGACTTCTCCGGCATCAACGACAAGGGCGACTTCATCACCCTGCCGATGCGCACCTACTCCTCCGGCATGGCGGCCCGCCTGCGCTTCTCCATCGCCGCCGCCAAGGACCACGACGTCCTGCTCGTCGACGAGGCGCTGGCCACCGGCGACCGCTCCTTCCAGAAGCGCTCCGAGGCCCGCATCCGCGAGCTGCGCAAGCGCGCGGGCACGGTGTTCCTGGTCAGCCACAACAACAAGTCGATCCGCGACACCTGCGACCGGGTGCTGTGGCTGGAGCGCGGCGAGCTGCGCATGGACGGCCCGACGGACGAGGTCCTGAAGGAGTACGAGGCGTTCACCGGCGCCACGGCCAAGGCGGCCGGACCCGGGCCGAAGTCCGGGCCGAAGGCGCCCCTTCCCTCCTGAGGCGCAACAGCGCCCCCTCTTTCACCCGGTTGATGCCACTATGACCAGATGAGGTGTGCCGAGGTGAAGGAGTCCCCGCGATGCCCGAGACCCCCGTACTCAGCGTCGTCGTCCACGGCCCGAACACCCAGGACCATCTGACCGGGCTCCTCGACTCCCTGGCCGCCCACCCCCTCGCGGGCACCGAGGTGATCGTGGCCGCGGTCGGCGACTGGGCCCGGGAGACGGCCGAGCGGCACACCCCCGCCTTCCAGGTGCTGCCCCTGCCGGACGGCACCGGCGACGCGGCGGCCCGGGCGGCGGGGGCGGCCCGGGCCGCGGGCCGCTGGCTGCACTTCGTGCACGCCAAGGACGGGCTGCCCGCGGGCGCCCCGCGCACGATCGCCGAGCGGGCCGCCGAGCTGCCCGAGCCGGTCGACGTCCTCCTGGTGGACCACGTCCGCAGCACCTGGCGGGCGTCCGGGCTGCCCTCCCCCGACGGCACCCTCCTCGCCCGCGCGGGCCGCGCCGACCTCGCCCTCGACGACTGCGTGCCGCTGCTGCGCCTGACCCCGCTGCTCGGCAACCGCGTCCTGCGCGCGGACTTCTGGCGGGCCCACCGGGGGCGGCTCGACACGGACGACGAGCCGTTCGCGGCGTACGCGGCCCTGCTGCTGGCCGGCCGGGTCGCCTGCCTGCCGCACATCGCCTTCGAGGACCGCCGGCTGCGGCCCCAGAGCCTCCCCCCGGTCACCCCCGAGCAGCGCTACGCCCTCGTCGACCGCTACGAGACCCTCCTCGACCTGGCCCGCGACCGCCCGGCCGCCCACGCCGTCCTGTACGACCTGATGGTCCGCGACTGCCTGCGCACCTTCGCCCGCGCCGGCCTGCCCGCCCCGGTCGCACGGGAGTTCTTCCGGCGGGCGTCCCTGGCGGCCCTGCGCCGCCGCCCCGAGGGCCACCACCGCCCCGCCGGGCTGGACGGCATCCGCCGGCAGCTGCTGGAGGAGGGCGCCTACGGCAGGTACCGCGCGCTCCAGGCCGCCAACCGCGCCCGCCGCACCGCCAGGTCGGCCGTGCGGACCCAGGGGCAGCGGGTCGGCGCCCGGCTCCGCGACCACCGGTACCGCAGGGCGCTCGGCCGCCCGGTCGACCCCGCTCTGGCCGTGTTCTCCGCCTACTGGAACCGCGGCGTGGCCTGCAACCCGGCCGCGATCGCCGCCGAGCTCGCCCGGCTGGCCCCGTGGATCCGCCCGGTGTGGGTGGTGACCCCGCGGAACGCGGCCCTGCTGCCGCCCGGCACCGACCACGTCCTGCCCGGCACCCGCCGCTACTGGGAGGTGCTGGCGACCGCCAAGTACCTGGTCAACAACGTCAACTTCCCCGACGCGGTGGTCAAGCGCCCCGACGCGGTCCACGTCCAGACCCACCACGGCACCCCGCTCAAGCGGATGGGCCTGGACCAGATGCCGTTCCCGGCGGCCGCGCGGGGCCTGGACTTCCGCGCCCTGCTGGAGCGCATCGACAAGTGGGACTACAGCCTCTCCGCCAACAGCCACACCACCCGGATGTGGGAGCGGGCCTACCCGTCCCGTTTCGTCTCCCTCGACTACGGCTATCCGCGCAACGACGTCTACTACACGGCCGGCGCCGCGGACGTCCGCGCGGTCCGCGACCGGCTCGGCGTCGCGCCGGGCCGCCGGGCGGTGCTGTACGCGCCCACGCACCGCGACTACGAGGCCGGCTGGACCCCGCGCCTGGACCTCGCCGCGCTCGCCGACCGCCTCGGCGAGGGGACGGTCCTGCTGGTGCGCGGCCACTACTTCTACGACGGCGCCGCCTCCCCCCTGACCGGTCTGCGCCGCGCCGGCCGCGTCGTGGACGTCTCGCCCTACGAGCCGGTCGAGGAGCTCTGCCTGGCCGCCGACGCCCTGGTCACCGACTACTCGTCGATCATGTTCGACTACGCCAACCTCGACCGCCCGATCGTGGTCTACGCCGACGACTGGGAGACGTACCGCACCACCCGGGGCGTCTACTTCGACCTCATGGCCGAGCCGCCGGGCCGCGTCGCCCGCACCCAGGAGGAGCTGACGGAGATCCTCGCCACCGACGCCTGGCGCGACGAGGGCGCGGCGAAGGCGCGGGCCGCCTTCCGGCGCCGGTTCTGCGAGTACGACGACGGGCGCGCCGCCGAGCGCGTCGTGCGCCGGGTCTTCCTCGGCGAGGACGAGGGGGCGCTGCCGCCGGTCCTGCCGCTCGGGGAACGCACGCCGGCGCCCCGGCCCGAGGAGGCCGTATGACCCCCGACGTCACCGTGACGGTCATCGTCCACGACGACGCCGCACGCCTGCCCCGCGCGGTCGCCTCCGTCCGCCGCCAGACCCACGCGGACATCGAGATCGTCATCAGCGACGACCACTCGACGGACGAGACCCCGCGGATCGCGCGGGAGCTGGCGGCCGCGGACGCCCGCATCCGCCACCTGCGGCTGCCGGAGAACAGCGGCGGGTGCGGCGCCCCGCGCAACCGCGCCGTGGAGATCTCCCGGGCGCCGTACCTGATGTTCCTCGACAGCGACGACGAACTGCCCGAACGGGCCGTGGAGGTGCTGCTGGCCGCCCACCGCGAGCGGGACGTCGACTTCGCGATGGGCGCGGTGCAGCGGGTGCGGGTGGACGACGGCCGGCGCTCCACCTGGATGCCGCACCTGGTGGCCGAGCGCCGCACGCTGGACGGCATCGGGGCCGATCCGCGGCTGTTCTTCGAGCACCTGGCGACGAGCAAGATGTACGCCCGCGCCTTCCTCGACCGGCACCGGCTGCGCTTCCCGGAGGGCATCCACTACGAGGACCAGCTGTTCTCGGCGCAGGCGTACTGCCTGGCGAAGGCGTTCACGATCGTCCCGGAGCCGGTGTACCGCTGGTACGTGGCGCCGTACGCGGCCGGTGACGCCGCCTCCATCTCCAACCAGCGGCACAAGCCGGCCAACGTCCGCGACCGCGTCCACGTCCAGCGCCTCATCGACGACTTCCTGGCCCGCAGCGGGCACGAGTCGCTGCGCGAGCACAAGGACTACAAGTTCCTCAAGCACGACTTCCGGATGTACGCCGGGGACCTGCCCCACCGGGACGAGGAGTGGCTGGCGTCCTTCGCGGACATCGTGAACCCGTACCTGGCGACGCTGGCGCCGGGCGCGTACGCCCGGCTGCCGCGCGCCGAACGGGTCGTGCTGCAGCTGGTCCGCGACCGGCGCCTGGCCGAGGCGCGGCTGGCGGCCCGCGGGCTGGGCCACGGCGTGGCGCCGCGGACGGTGACGACGGACGCGGACGGCCGGGCCTACTGGGGCGACCGGGTGCCGGACACGCCCGAGGCCCGCCGTGAGCTCGACGTCACCGACCTGGAGCTGGATACCCGCCCCTTCCCCGGCGCCCTGTTCCGGCACGAGATCACGGAACTCACCCGGGGCCCGGGCGCCTCGGCCGACCTGACCGTGCGGACGTACGACCCGGCCCTGCGCCTGCCGGTCGGCCCGCAGCGCGCCACCCTGCTGCTCGCCCCCGGGCGGCACCGCCTGACGGTCCCGTTCCGGCTCTGCCCGGTGCGCCCCGGCGTCTTCGAGGGCCGCGTCCACCTCGACCTGGCGGCCGCCCGGCTCCCCCTGGAGGGCTTCGACGGCGTGCGCCACCCGCTGCTGCGCCTCACCCACCAGGGCCTGAGCAACACCGGCCTGCTGCTGGCGCCGCTCGGCTTCCCGCCGTTCACCACCCGCGTCGACCGCCGTCTCGGCGCGGCCCCGCACCAGGTCACCGTCGAACTGGAGGGCCACGGCCCGGGCCGCCTCCAGGTGCGGTGGCGGCCGGTGGGGGTGACGGCGCGGGTGGTACGGCCGGTGGTGCGGCGGCTCGCGGCGCGGCCGGGGGTGCGCGGCGCCGTGCGGCTGGTGGCGAGCGCGCTGCGGTGAGCCGGCGTGCCGCGGCGGCGCCTCACCGGACCCGGTACAGCACCTGCCCGCCCGGCCCCCGCGCCACCGCCCGCAGCCCGTCCCTGCGCGGCCCCGCCCCCCGGTCCACCACCCACCGCACCCCGTACTCCCGCACGATGTCCCGGCGCACGGCCTCGGGCGTGCCGGCCGCGAAGTACCGCCGTACGGCCTCCCGCCGGCGTTCCTCGTCCGGCAGGAAGAAGTCGGGGTAGCCGGGGGCGACGGTGTAGGCGCCGTACGCGGGGATCTGCCGGGCCGGCAGGGTGCGGGCCATGACGACGTCCCCGTACCTCACCCAGGGCGTGATCCAGTGGTATCCCGTCCACGGCGTCCGGTACCGGGCCGCGACCGGCTCCGGCAGCGCGCCCCGCCCGACGACGTACCCCACCGTCCCGGCCTGCGCCCACGTCCCCACCGCCAGCGCCCCGGAAAGGGCGCACGCCCAGCCGGCGCGCACCGCCCGCCGCCCGGCCCGCACCGGCTCCAGGGCCGCGGCGAGCTGCGCCGGCAGCAGCGCGGCGGGCAGCGCGCGCCCCCACGAGTAGTGGCCGCTCAGCCCGCCCGCCGCGAACACCAGCGCGCCCAGCGCGAAGAAGAGCACCAGCACGTCCCGGTGGTCGCGCCGCCACCGCGGCACCAGCGCGGCCACCCCGAGCAGCACCAGCCAGTACCGCCCGGGCAGGTCCCGGTACAGGGGCCGGTGCACCGGCTCCAGGCTCCCCCCGGCGCCCAGCAGCGCGAAGAAGTCGTAGTACGGCCACCACCACAGGGCCACCAGCCCTGTCGCAAGCCCGGCGCCGAGCCGCGCCCACACCGCCGGCCCGGCCCGGGCCGCGAGCACCGCGGCGAGCGCGCCCAGCGAGGCGACGACCCCCGAGAACTGGTGGCAGAGCAGGATCACCGCCCACAGCGCCCCGAGCCCGGGCCAGGTCCCCCGCCCGGCCGGGCCGCGCAGCGCCCGCGCCAGCCACGCCCAGAGGTGGAAGGCGAGCCCGAGGGCGCACACGCTGGGGTAGGACACCGTCAGCGCGAGGGAGTTGAGTCCGAGGAAACCGCTCCAGTTGAGCGGGACCGTCCCCCACAGCAGCACCAGGCCGAGCAGCGCGAGCGGGGGCGCGGCCCGGTGCGCGCTCAGCGTCCGCACGTACCGCCACACGCCCGTGACCAGCAGCGCCAGCCCGGCCAGGGCGCCGACGCGCAGCACGACGAAGACCGACAGCCCGCTGAGCCGGGCGAGGCAGCCGAGCAGCAGCGTCCACGGCGAGTAGTACGGGCTCGGCGTGTCCGCGTCGACCAGCGGGTTGCCGGGGTCGGCGAGGCGGTGCCGCAGGCGTTCCACGGTCGCCGCGTGCATGCCGAGGTCGCCCGCCCAGGGCAGCCGGACGATCACCAGCAGGAGCAGGGCGAGGACGAGCGCGGCGGCCGCCCCGGGGACGGCCGCCGCGCGCGGCACCACCGCGCGCGGCGCCCCGGAGCGTTCCCTCACGCGAAAACTTTATCCGGAATGTCCGAATGGCGAGGCGCCCCGGGCCGTCGTGGCCCGGGGCGCCTCGTGCGCGGCCGGCGTTACGAGTGGCTCCGCAGCAGCGTCCGCATCGTGCGCATCGCCACCGACAGGTTGGCGAGGTCGAAGGAGTCCGAGGACTGGATCTCCACCAGCGTGGCGCGGGCCCGGCTCAGGATCGCCGCGTTCCGCCCCTCCCACACCTCGAAGCGCTGCTCGGGCGTCGAGGTGCCGTCGCCCGCCGACAGGACGTCGGCGGTGAGCGCCGCGTGCGCCGCGTACAGGTCCTCGCGGATCGCCGCGCGGGCCATGGACTGCCAGCGGTCGGCGCGGGGCAGCTCGCTGATGCGGTCCATCAGCTGGGTGATGCGCAGCCGGTCGGCGAGGTCGTAGTAGACCTCGGCGACGTCCAGCGGCTCCTTGCCCATGCGGTCGGCCACCGAGACGATGTCGAGCGTCGGGAAGGCGGAGGAGAACCCGGCCACCCGGGTGGCCAGCTCGTCCGGGACCCCGGCGCCGGTCAGCTCGTCGTGGATCTTCTGGTACCACTCCAGGTCCGCGCCGCGCAGCAGCTTCGGCAGCTGGGACCAGACCTGCTCGACGCGGTCGGCGAAGAAGTCGACCGTCTCCGCCAGCTCCAGGGGCTGCGGCCGGTTGTTGAGCAGCCAGCGCGTGCCGCGCTCCACCAGGCGGCGCGAGTGCAGCCGGATACGGGTCTGGACGGTGGCCTCGACCCGGTTGTCCAGGGCCTCCACCGCGTCCCACACCGGGTAGGCGCGGAAGATCGCGCGGGCCGCGGTCTGCGCCCGGACGATCTCCTCCAGCGACGCGCCGGTCTCCTCGCGCAGACGGTGCAGATAGGTCGTGCCGCCCGTGTTGACGGTGTCGTTGACCAGGACCGTCGTGGTGATCTCCCGGCGCAGCGGGTGGGTGTCGATGCGCTCGGGGAACCGCTCGCGCAGCGCGGTCGGGAAGTACGCGTGCAGCAGGCCCTTCAGGTACGGGTCGTCGGGCAGCGAGGTGCGCAGCAGCTCCTCGGCGACCGTGATCTTGGTGTACGCCAGCAGGACGGCCGTCTCCGGGCCGGTCAGGCCCTGCCCGGCGGAGAGCCGCTCGCGGATCTGGCGGTCGCTGGGCAGGAACTCCAGCGCCCGGTCGAGGTGGCCCTCGCGCACCAGGTGCTTCATGAAGCGCTGCTGGGCGTGGAGCATGTCCTTGGACTGGGCCAGCGCGTTGGCCAGCGCCGTGTTCTGCGCGTAGTTGTTGCGCAGCACCAGCCGGCCGACCTCGTCGGTCATCTCGGCGAGCAGCTTGTTGCGCTGCTTGACCGTCAGGTCGCCGTCCGCGACCAGGCCGTTGAGCAGGATCTTGATGTTCACCTCGTGGTCGGAGGTGTCCACGCCGGCGCTGTTGTCGATGGCGTCGGTGTTGATCCGGCCGCCGTGCAGCGCGAACTCGATCCGGCCGAGCTGGGTCAGGCCCAGGTTGCCGCCCTCGCCGACGACCTTGACGCGCAGGTCCCGGCCGTCGACGCGGATGGCGTCGTTGGCCTTGTCGCCGACGTCGCCGTGGGACTCGGCGGAGGCCTTGACGTAGGTGCCGATGCCGCCGTTCCACAGCAGGTCCACCGGCGCCTTGAGGATGGCCTTCATCAGGTCGGCCGGGGTCATCTTGGTGACCTTGTCCTCGATGCCGAGGGCCTCGCGGATGTGCGCGTTGACGGGGACGGACTTGGCCGTCCGCGGGAACACGCCCCCGCCGGGGGACAGCAGGCCGGTGTCGTAGTCGGCCCAGCTGGAGCGCGGCAGCTCGAACAGGCGGCGGCGCTCGGCGTAGGAGACGGCCGCGTCCGGCTTGGGGTCGATGAAGATGTGCCGGTGGTCGAAGGCGGCGACCAGGCGGATGTGCTCGCTGAGCAGCATGCCGTTGCCGAACACGTCGCCGGACATGTCGCCGATGCCGACGACCGTGAAGTCCTGGCTCTGGGTGTCCACGCCCAGCTCCCGGAAGTGCCGCTTGACGGACTCCCAGGCGCCGCGGGCGGTGATGCCCATGCCCTTGTGGTCGTAGCCGGCGGACCCGCCGGAGGCGAAGGCGTCGCCGAGCCAGAAATCGTACTTCTGCGCGACCTCGTTGGCGATGTCGGAGAAGGTGGCGGTGCCCTTGTCGGCGGCGACGACGAGGTAGGTGTCGTCCCCGTCGTGGCGCACCACGCCCGGCGGCGGCACGACCTCGCCGGCCACCATGTTGTCGGTGATGTCGAGCAGCGCCGAGATGAACGTCCGGTAGCTGGCGACGCCCTCCGCCAGCCACGCGTCGCGGTCCGCGGACGGGTCCGGGAGCTGCTTGGCGACGAAGCCGCCCTTGGCGCCGACCGGCACGATGACGGTGTTCTTCACCATCTGCGCCTTGACCAGGCCGAGGATCTCGGTGCGGAAGTCCTCGCGCCGGTCGGACCAGCGCAGGCCGCCGCGCGCGACCTTGCCGAAGCGCAGGTGCACGCCCTCCACGCGGGGCGAGTACACCCAGATCTCGAACGCCGGGCGGGGCGCCGGCAGGTCGGGGATCGCCTGCGGGTCGAACTTCATGGCGACGTAGTCGTGCGGCCGGCCGTCGCTCTCCGTCTGGAAGAAGTTGGTGCGCAGGGTCGCCTTGATGACGGTGAGGAAGGACCTCAGGATCCGGTCCTCGTCGAGGCTGGCGACCTGGTCGAGGGCCGCGTCGAGCTCTTCGAGGAGGGCGTCGACGATCTCGCGTCCGGCGCTCTGCCGGTCCGGCGACATGCGCGCCTCGAACAGGGAGACGAGCAGGCGCGTGGTGTGGACGTTGTTGCGGAGGGTGTCCTCCATGTAGTCCTGGCTGAAGGTGGACCCGGCCTGGCGCAGGTACTTGGCGTACGCCCTGAGCACCATCGCCTGCCGCCACGTCAGGCCCGCGCTGAGCACGAGGGCGTTGAAGCCGTCGTTCTCCGCCTTGCCGGTCCAGGTGGCGGCGAACGCGTCCTGGAAGCGCTCGCGCGCGTCGTCGCCGAAGTGGTCGCCGCCGCTCTGCGACCGGGGCAGGCGCAGACCGAAGTCGTAGATCCAGGCGATGCCGCGGCCCGCGCAGCGCAGCTCGTACGGCCGCTCGTCGACCACCTCGACGCCGAGCCGGTTGAGCACCGGCAGGACGGCGGACAGGGAGATGGCGTCGCCCTTGCGGTAGATCTTGAAGCGGCGCTCCTCGGGCGCGGCGCCCACCGGCTCGTAGAGGCTGAGCGCGAAGTCCCGGCCGTCCCCGGCGTCGCCGAGCTGTTCGAGGTGGACGAGGTCGGCGACCGCGCTGCGCGGGCTGTGGTCGGCCTTGTAGCCCTCGGGGAAGGCGTTGCCGTACGCCCGCGTCAGCTCCGCGGAACGCTCCTCGCCGAACTCGGCGTTCAGCGCCTCGGCGAACCCGTCCGCCCAGGAGCGGGCGGCCTCGACGAGGCGGGCCTCGATGCGCTCCTTGTCGGCGTCGGACAGCTCCGGCAGTTCGGTGCCCTGTGGGACGCGGACCACGAAGTGCAGCCGGGACAGGATCGACTCGGTGTTCCAGGCGGTGAAGTCGACGCTGATGCCGCCGAGTTCCTCCTTCAGGATGTCGATGATCCGCAGGCGCACGCCGGTGGTGTAGCGGTCGCGCGGCAGGTAGACGAGGGCGGAGTAGTAGCGCCCGTACTCGTCCTGGCGCAGGTAGAGGCGGAGCCTGCGCCGCTCCTGCAGGTAGAGGACGGAGGTGACGATGGCCTGCAGCTCGTCGACCGGGGTCTGGAACAGCTCGTCGCGCGGGTACGTCTCCAGGATCTGCAGCAGGTCCCGCCCGTCGTGGCTGTTGGGCGAGAACCCGGCGCGCTCCAGCACCTCCTCCACCTTGCGCCGGATGACCGGGACGCGGCGCACGGACTCGGTGTACGCCGCGGAGGAGAACAGGCCGAGGAAGCGCCGCTCGCCGACGACGTTGCCCTGCTCGTCGAACTTCTTGACGCCGATGTAGTCCAGGTACGACGGCCGGTGCACGGTCGCCCGGCTGTTGGCCTTGGTCAGGATCAGCAGCTTGTGCTCGCGGGCCTTGGCGCGGGCGTCGGCCGGCAGCCGCTCGAAGGACGGGCTGACGGGGTGGCCCGCGTCGTCGGCGTGGTGCGGGTCCGCACGCAGTATGCCGAGGCCGGTGCCGGGGACGGCGGCGAGGGAGTCGTCGCCGCGCAGCTGGTACTCGCGGTAGCCGAGGAAGGTGAAGTGGTCGTCGGCCAGCCAGCGCAGCAGCTCGCGGGCCTCCTCGACCTGCGGCGCGGGCAGGTCCTCGGGGAGGGGTTCGCCGGGCAGCCCCTCGGCCAGCCGGGTCGCCGCGTCCCGCATCTTGCCCCAGTCCTCGACGGCCTCGCGGACGTCGGACAGCACGCGCAGCAGGTCGGCGGTGATCTGCTTCAGGTCGGCGCGGTCGGTCTCGCGGTCGATCTCGACGTGGATCCAGGACTCGACGTGCGCGTCGTGCGGGAGGTCGCCGGTGCGCTGGGGGGCGAGCACCTCGACGAGCTTGCCGGTGACGTCGCGCCGGACCACGAACTGCGGGTGGATGACGACGTGGATGCCGCGCCCCTGCCGGGTGAGCTCGTTGGTCACGGAGTCGACGAGGAACGGCATGTCGTCGGTGACCACCTCGACGATCGTGTGGCTGCACGTCCAGCCGTTCTCCTCCACGGTCGGGGTGTGCACCCGCACGCTGGCCGTGCCCTGCGGGCGGTTCTCGGCCAGCCGGTAGTGCGAGACGGCGGCTCCGAAGACGTCGACCGGGTCACGGCCGGTGAGGTCCTCCGGGGCGGTGTGCAGGTAGTAGCGCTGGAGGAACGAGAGCACGGACTCGCTGTCCGGGGTGCTCGGGGTGTCCGGGGTGCCCTCGCTCGTCGTCCCGGTCGGTAGGTGTCCCCCGACCGGACTGTTCTCAGCTACCCGGGCGGCCCGATCGAGCAGCTCGGCCTTTGCTTCGTCCAGCTTGGTCTGCATTGTCCTCTGGCTCCTGTCGCGCGCCGTTGCGTGACGTAGAAGGAAGTACGGTCTCCTGCCCTCCGACGCGACGCCGTGACGCGGGGTGTCCGGTCTGCTTCGACGCTATGCCGCAAGGTGAGAGGGGCGGGGGCGTATGAGCCATTTTTGAGCTGCTCCATCGGTGTGACGCCGCTCTCCGTGACGCCGCGCCCCGAGGAGTGCCCGGCGTCCCGGGGCCTCTCGGCGCCCCGCCCCGCCCGCGAGGATCAGCGGCCGCCGCCCGGTCACGGACGCGGTCCGTGTCCACCGGGCGCAGGGCAGGGGCGCCGATGCCCCCGCGAGCTATCGCGCTGATCACGCCACCAAGGCTATCGCTCCCCCCAGGGGGCCCGTCATGAGCCGTATGTGTACAAAACCGAGGGGGGAAGTTTGACGTTCTGCACAGTGCGGCGGGGCGTCCGGGTCACCGGGTGCGGCCGTCGCACCGGGGACGGGCGTCCTCCGCGCCGCGCCCGGGGGCGGCGGGGCCACCGCCGGGGGGCCGCGCCGGGACGGCCGCGGACGACATGGCCTGCCCGCCCCCTTGGCACGGCCGCCGTCAGGGGGCACGGTGCCGCTATGACCGTGAAAATCCTCATCGTCACCGGCGACGCGGCGGAGTCCCTGGAAGTCCTCTACCCCTACCAGCGCCTGCGCGAGGAGGGCTACGACGTCCACGTCGCGGCCCCCGCCCGCAAGAAGCTCCGGTTCGTCGTCCACGACTTCGAGCCCGGCTTCGACACCTACACCGAGAAACCCGGCTACACCTGGGACGCCGACCTCGCCTTCTCCGAGGTGGATCCCGGCCGGTACGCCGCCGTCGTCGTCCCCGGCGGACGCGCCCCCGAGTACCTGCGCAACGACCCCGACCTCCGCAGGATCCTCACGTCCTTCCTCGACGCCGACAAACCGGTCGCGCAGATCTGCCACGGCCCCCTGCTCACCGCGGCGGTCGACGGCCTGCGCGGCCGCCGCGTCACGGCGTACCCCGCGCTGGAGCCGGACATGCGGGCCGCCGGTGCCCGCTTCCAGGACGCCGAGGCGGTGGTCGACGGCACGCTGGTCTCCTCCCGCGCCTGGCCGGACCACTCCGCCTGGATGCGCGAGTTCCTGAGGGTGCTGCGCGCCAAGGCACCGGCGACCTGACCGTGCGCCCCCGGTGCGGCGCTCCTCCGGGCGCCGCACCGGTTCAGGCGGCCAGCCGCTCCGCCTGGGCGACCGCCTCCTCCAGGGTGTCCACCACCGGTACGCCCACCGCTTCGAGACTGGCCCGGCTGTGCGAACCACCGGTGTAGAGCACGGCCCGTGCCCCCACGTGCCGCGCCGCGACCGCGTCGTCGGCGGCGTCCCCGATCACCACCGTGCGCTCCGGGTCCACGGCGGCGAGCGCCTTCAGGTGCCGCACCATGTGCTCGGCCTTGCTGCCGCCCGAGGGCCCCGTCCGCCCGTCGACGCGCACGAAGTGCGCCTCGATCCCGAAGCCCCTCACCAGCGGGACGAGGTCGTCGTGCCCGTACATGCTGAGGATGGACTGGCTGTGCCCCGCCGACCGCCACCCCGCCAGCAGCTCCGGCGCGCCCTCGGTGAGCCCGCACCTCACCCGGTGCTCGGCGTAGTACCGGTGGAAGACGCCGTCCATCAGCTCCCACTCGGCGTCGGTCGGCAGCCGTCCCAGCAGCCGCTCGTAGAACTTCGGCACCGGCACGCAGTACAGCTCCCGGTACCGCTCCAGCGTCAGCGGCTCCAGGCCCAGCTCGGCGAAGGCCGCGTTCGTCGCGCCGATGATCGCGTCGTTGTCGTGGAACAGCGTGCCGTTCCAGTCCCAGACGATGTGCGCCCCAGTCAGCTTCCCCATGCCCAAGACCGTACCCGCCGCCGCCGACGGCCGGGCGGCTCAGCCGCCGAGTCCCACCAGGTTCGGGATCTCCTGCGTGGCGTACCACAGCAGCTCGTGGTCCTCGGCCCCGTCCACGACGAACTGCGCGTCGTCGTCCCCGCCGTCCGCCGCCGGAAGCGCCTCGGCGGCCGCCGTCACGTCCGCCTCCGCGTCCGCCGCGTCGACGTGCACCGAGGCCGCCTTGGCCAGCGGCACGGTCCCGGCGACCCGTACCTCGCCGAGCGCCGCCGGGTCCAGTCCCCGGTCCGGGTCGGCGCTCGCCGCACGGTCGGGTACGTCGACGGCGACCACGACCCGGCGCCGGGGCGCCGCGGGATCCGCCGCCAGCAGCCGCAGCGAGGCCAGCGCGGCCCGGCTGAGCGCCGCGTACTCCAGTTCCTCGATGTCGTCGGAGAGGTACCACTCGCGCAGCCCGGGCGTGACGGCGTACGCGACGAGCGGTCCGGCCCCCAGCTCACCCGTCTTGTACGCCTCGGCGAGACCGGGGAGGGTCAGAGGGACGTAGACGCGCATGGCTGGCCGCTTTCGTGGTCGGAGGGCTCCGCGGTGACCCCCGGAAGGGCGGTGCCGCACCTCCCGGAGGGCCTTCAGGATACGTGCGGGTGTCCCCTTTCGGGTCCCCGCCCGGCCCTCCGGACACGTCCACCTCCGGCCGCAACCTCACCCGGTGCGCCCCCGCCGGGACGCGGTTCCCCGCCGCCCGGGTCGCCCGGATAGGTGAATGCCGCGGGCGCTCCGGCCCGCGGCCCGGCTCCTTGCCGCCGCCCGCCACGACCCCGTACAAGATCACCGACCGCGAAGTTACCGCCCGGTATGAAACGGGCCCGCCGAACGGGGATCCCATGAACAAGGTCATGACCAGGACGGCCCCCCGTCCCGCCCCCCACCCGCACGACCCCTCCGCCGCCCGCCCGCCCCCGGCCGGCCGACGAGCCGATCGCCGTCATCGGACTGAGCGGCCG